>NZ_NKFM01000091.1:0-6295 GCF_002223085.1 Burkholderia sp. HI2714
GCGCTGTCGCGCCGAACAGATCGATCACCTGCGCAGCAATGCCTTCACGATTGCGATGCGCGAACAGCGGCGCCATCGTAGCTTCGAGCTGCGCCCACGGCATGCGCGTCGCGAGCACCGCAAGCGGATGGCGCAGGTCGATCATCGAATCAAGGCGGCTTCGGAAGAAATCGTCGGTCATGTCGGCGCGCTCCAGCTCCCAGGTTCTAAATCAGATCGATATTCGTTCTGGGAGTTCGCAGCATATCCGGCTCCCGGCAATCCCTTGCAGGGCTTGGTTCCACTATGTTTTGCATGTCCGACTCCTTAGCGCGACAGAACCGTTCGCAGCACATCCGACTCCCTGCAATCCCTTGCCGGGCTTGGCTCAACTACGTTTTGCAGGTCCGACTAATTCGAATCCCTTGTTTTCAATTCGACTCGTCGGCTATCCAGGAGTTTATAGTCATTGTAGACCTCCGCCTCGCTTTTCCCAACCTTAACTGAATTAAAATAATCCTGAGATAACGCCTCTATTTTTACTTTACCATTCACCCGTGACAACAACGCATCCGCTGTCGCCAGACGTGCCCCCCAGGGCCGAGGCGAGTTCGCCTCGTTATAATCGAAAACTGTTACACTCGAAGCCTGATTTGTTATTTTCGTTCCATCTTTACCCATATATGTTATTATTGCAGAATCGTAAGTTGAGAAAATGTCTACGAGGTCGTTATTGTTGTTCACATGGCGTGGCACCGTTCCGGTAAGCTTCGAATGGGCATCGGCAAGCGTAACAACTCCTTCACGCGCCGTTCTCCAATTTGGATCAAGACCATCTGCATTGCTCACTAAACCCGTGTGGTAGATATAAAAATTACCATCTTTCACTGCATATACAACGGTACACCCACTCAATGCAGCATTATGCACGAAAATAGAATTCCCTTCAGACACCGCCCATAGCGGAATTTTTACCGCTACAGTCCCTGAATTGCCATTGCCCACAGAAATAGTTTTCAAATTGTCCGTGCGAATTTCCTTTTTCGGAGAAATGATGCTATTAGTTTCGCCTAGCCAGATAAAATCCCGAAATTCGTCTGTTGTCTGTACGTCAAAGCCCTGTGGCACTGCGAATGACACCCTTACAGGATTTCTTGGATTGACTGAGTCGCCAATATCGTCACTACGATACGCGTCAAATCGAAATCCGGCCGTGGGTTCGCCATCAATGGCGTAATGTGTAGGTCCTATCCCTTGTATAGCAGAAATATCGCCAGCAGCAAGCCGGTCGGCCCGACTAGTAAAAGGAAAACAACTCAATGAGCCCCCGCCTCCCGTTTGCCGCGCCACTCTGTGAGGTAACGCGCATATGTCGACGAAACGATAAGGTTCTACTTCATCAGCGCGCATTACTGCAAGTTGTTTTCGCGACAGCGGTTCAAATAGCGCACTACTTTCCTCAATCGTTTGACCGGGAGTAAGAGCACTCGCTCGGAGTACTATCGAGCGATCGGCATCCACCGCAATTGCCGTGGTTCGCCTAAGCGCCTCCACTTCATCGCTAGCAGCATTCATCACGTCAATGTTTGCGCCAGCCGCAGACAACCGCCCGCCCATGTTGGTTGGAAATGGTCCATTAAAATTTTGCGACAGGCTAAAGTATTTCCTGATATTTCTTGTCAATCGCGTCACTGGACTAATGACCAGATCTGGTGAAATAGGCAATACCACGTCCGCCGCGGCGTACGCCGCAGATGCCAATAATCTCAAGCCCGCCTTACTGAGCGCAGGCGCCTCTTTAGCTAGTGCGGCCAGCACCGTCATCGTCAATTTCTTCCCCGTTAAGCCTTTTGCCATGCCTTCCAACATAGCACGCTTAAATGTCACCCCAAGGACCTTCGTTGTGACAGCCGAAAATTTCCCCATTTGGCCAACAAACGGAATAATCGAAAAAATCGTACCCATCACATCGGCCGTTATGCTCAGACCATCAACCTTATGATCCTTGTCAACAGCAGACCTATATATCTCGTCGGCAAATGGTACGAACATCATTACGTATTCCCACCACTGCCTGTCTTCAAGGCCACCTTTCAATGAAGTAACCAGCTCTTCCAGGCCACGATTGGCGACCGCGGTTGCAATTGGATATAGCCCCTCTTTTTTTGAAAGGTCTAGGTCTAGATTTTTTGCGGCAGTTAATTGCGGAAATGCCTGATTAACATAACCCTTTCCATTTTCTTCAAATCCGATAGCTCGATAGTCCTCTCCGAAGAGGGGCTCGAGAATCTCTTCAACAAGGACCCTCCCTTCAATGTCTACATATGGACTCGTCACGAACGAATTCCGCTGCCCTCTCCCCACTTGATCATCCCTTTCTGCGGGAAGCCCACTTTGCATCGATGCCTGTATTTTTCGCAGTGCTCGACTTGATGCAACCTCATTCGCGCTGAATACCTTGGCCTTCGATTTTCCATCAATTACAGCAATTACAATCATTCGACCATCAGCCATCTCCATGAAGCACATTTTTCCGACGGCATTATCTGGGCCACTATAAACATGCGGCTCCGTGATATATTTCCCGGCCGATTTAACATCATCTACGTCGATATACGTTCTATGCCAATCGCCGCCATTTTTGAGGAGCTCGCCAAGCCCGCGACTGTATGACCTGTACAAACGCAAATCAGCCCCCAGAGCGGACACTGGCTTCATCGCTGATATGTCATACTCTGTTAGACCTGCCCCCATCAACATATTTAGCGCAACTGATTGCGCATCGTAGGCCAAACTTTTATTTTTGTAATCAATGAACTGATTAAAATAATCTCGTTTGCTAGAGCACTCATTACTTCTCTTGAATTTGCTAATGTCTATGTGGTCATCAGGCCGACCATTAATCAATTCCAGCGAGGGCAGGCGGCCCTGCATACTGTAGAAATTTACGAGCATGTCCGGATGCCATGTCAAATGCTTGGGCAAATTGTCCGCATAAAACATGTAGAATGCCATCGACGCAGATTTTAGGAGATATTGCCTTACCTCATCCGAAATAGACTCGTTAAATATTATTTGATTGTATGCATCAATGTAATAATTTGGATCAAAATTATTCGTATTCGCGTCGATTCCGAATTTCTCAATAACCAGCTTCGCGGCAATTTTCTTTGCCTCCAAGGCCATCCGATGCCCGCTATATTGGCCACCTGATACCCCATACTCCTTCAATTTCTTATAAATGGCGTAATCGGTCACAGTTTCAATGAATAGAGTCAGCGCATGATGTTTTTTCACATTGGCAAATTCTATTCGCGCATTCGATTCCGGGTCAGATGGTATGCCGTTCTTATAATCCGCGTTTGATGTAAATCCACGCGTCTCCATCAAGTAGTCGACTAATTCTCGACCATGAGAATAGAACTCCTCTTTATAGACTTTGGCAATGGCATCAGGCAGATCGTCGACCGGAGTTACGGAGATTGCAGTAGCGAGTTTTTTTTGGAAAGATTTCTCCGCCTGGCGAATGCCGAGACTGTATATTTCTTGCCGCGATATGTTTCCAATGTCATCCAGGGACTTGCCTTGACCTCGCTTTCTATATATAAAATCGCCAGCCAACTCTCGTTGTGACATGTAGAGATCGTCGTCAATTTCTTTGATGGCAAATGCTTCGCGGTATAGAGGAATTTTAGAGAACCGATCCCAAGTATCAGGAAGAGCATCCATGTAGCGAAGATGTCTAGGTACTCTGTCGTCAGTCTCCCTGATTCCGTCGAGATACGCGCGTATCGCGACAAACTCGCCGATTGCCGCGACCATAAGATGATCGGATATGTGGCTCGATGGCTTGCCATCGTGATATATCAGCTTGGATAGCAAGCCATTGAATATCATAAGCCGCACTGTGTCATCGTCAATAGTATACTTATACGCTCCGCTTTCTTGCCACAATTTCAGAAGATTTTCTGCCACGTGGTCATCGTATTTTGAAAAATTCGGCTTGTAACTATTAATTGTATTTGATTGATTTACTCTCGCCGAAGCGGAACGTACGCGCCGGGCTAATTGACCGGTACCATCCATTGCCCCGTAGATGAACGCTTCTAAATCTGGAGAAACTTGGAGATTCGCCACGACTTCGTCATCGTGTCTTTCATCATCAATCAACATACTCGGGGCGCTGTCAGCCGGGGCATCAGACAAGGAATTCACCATTGGGGCCATGTTACTCGTGGCACCGCCCCCAGTGAGCCAGCGGTATGCGCCGTATCCCGCTGCGGCAATTCCTCCGACCAGCGCCGTCGCTACCCCTGCCGCTTTGAGCTTCGGATTCGCCATCGCGACACCCACCAGCGTGGATGCTAGCAGTGGGACTGTTTGTTGAGCTTCCGCATCCGCAGCGCCGGCAGAGGTGGCGAACACTGGTGCCGGTTCGCCCGCGCGCCGCGCGCCGCGTTCAAAGCGGGGGGCAGAAGCGTCCGGTTGAACGGGCTGGGCCCCCTTAAAGCTGCGGCTTCCTGTCGCCCAGTCTCTCTTGGCCGTAAAGAATTCGTTGACGTTGTCAGCGCAATACTCGAAATTGCGATAGATATAGTCCAACGTCTTTGCTGCCTGTTTTTCGCTCAACGGCTCGGCAAAGGTGGCCTCCAGTTCAGCAGTTAGTGCCCTTCCCTGAGCCAAGGCGCCACGATCCCTCTGCGCCGTATATTCCGGACTTTGCTGCCATTCATCTAACGCGCGCGTCAGTCCGTCAATGACCTTCTCTCTACCGTCCGCATGATTCATAAATGCATACACGCGTCGGAAAGAATCATCGACGGCCAGATCGTTCTTTCGCGGCTCAGGAAGCGGCCCCAGCAGAGGTTTTCCTTGGGCCCAATTGTGCAATACCGGCATTCCCATGCTGAGAAGCTGCAAAAGCGGCTCCGCCCAAGGCCGCTGCGGCGTAGGTTCCCAAATTGGCAGATGGCTATGCGGCTCCTTCTGGTATGCCTTAATGGCCTCTTCCACTGACTCGTAATCGTATGGGTCTTCCTCATCATCATCATTGACATCCTGACTCTCCGTTGCGACGTCTGCGCCCAACGGCTCGGGCGCGTCGCCACGCGTGGATTCTTCCCAGGCAACACGGACTCGCGGCGGGCTACTCTCGTCGATAAACGGCGCGATAAGCTGCGGATTGGCCTCCACATAGTCCGCAAGATGCTCCCTCAAGGCGCGAATGACCTCTATCCGCGAGGCATCGTCCGGAAGTTTGAGCTGCCGCTTCACCTTGCCCGCATCCTCGCCGAGCCCGGCCAGGACCGCATGATAAAAACACGCTGCATCACCTGGGACGTCCATCTCAACGTCACCTGTCATTACGCTGTAGTGCGAGCCGCGCAGCACTAACGTCACCGGCTCACGCCCCGTCACGCTTGCGCCAAGCGAGGTCAGCACGTCATCGTTCGCGTCTAGGATCCGCAGCGCGCGCCCCTGCGGCCATAGCGGTGACAGCGTGATCAGGACCGGCGTCATATCCCCGCCCGGATTGACAAACGATGTCGGCGTCCGAATCTGTTCGGCGAGCGCGCGCACATTGTCCGGGGGACGTCGGGCTGCCGGCCCCTCGGTCCGCTCGCCCCGCGCGTGGGCAGGCGCACCCTCTCTTCGGGTTTGCAGCGCGCCTATAGGGCCTTGCCTAACGCCCGAGACCACATTCGCCAGGGAGGTGCGCAAGTCGTTACGCCACGCAGCGCCGGTGTGGCGTGCACCGGATTGAAGTGGGTGGGAAGGAGCAGGTGCGATATGGGTCGAGGAAATATTAATCATCAGCTATGGTCGAATCGGTTCTGTGCGTTTTGTCGCGATAGTGGCAATCAGCCACGGGAAATCCTATTTAAATAGGATTACATATGAAATCAGTGAATAGAATTGCTGGGCCACTGTCTGGGCTTTGTTCGGAAGGGGGTGGTTGCGCGGCAGCGTGAGGTCGAGTAGAAAGGGCAATTGATCTATGCCTCGTGAACGTTCATTGCCATACAAAGCCAGCCTGAAATCCGGAGCGCCGCGCAAACGCCCGAAACCGACGTATCGGGTCGCGAACGCCCGCGCCTACAATCAGAGCCTGAAGCGGCGAGGCCAGCTCAGCCTCTACTGCCCGGAGGGCGACCTGAAGGCGCTGTTCATCAACACCCAGCCGTATGGGCCGGGTGTGTCCGGGCGTGCCCCAACCTACACGAACGCCTACATCGAGCTGATCTATACGTTTTACCGGTTGTTTCGTTGGGCGATGCGTCAGATCACCGGCTTCATGGAAGAGTACTGGCGGCTG
>NZ_NKFM01000092.1:0-5859 GCF_002223085.1 Burkholderia sp. HI2714
TCTGTTCCAGTCGGCGTCTATCTTCCGCACTCAACTCCAACCCTTTCTGCTTCTTCACGTTTCGCGTCACAAAAGCCTATCGGCGCATAGACTCAGAAATGCGGAAGTGGTTCTCGGGAAGAGCTTACTAATGTTGATGGCTTATGACTAGCTCAGGCCCCGACCGTTCCACTGCCTTACCGGCCTGTCCGAATTTCCGCCGCCACCTCTGATCATGCGTTTTACCCCAAATCTGTGTCCCAAAAAACCGGAGCCGCCGCACTCGTTTTTCCATGCCCCTCACGGGAGCGCTGATTTTTTCATTTCAAGATCAACCATTTCTAATCAATAGCCGATTCAACCATAGATCATGCTCCCTATTTCGTCGACACCCGCCGCACCAAGCTCCCCCCAACGATTTCAACTCGGCCAAAAAAGCGTCAGCGCTCCGTGGCGTGACGACTCGAGCGCATCGCTGGCGAATATGATCACGGGCGTGAGGCAAGACCCGAACCTCGCCCAGCAAACACGGCGAGATGGCGCGCATGCCCATGCGTGGGGCGAGCCGAGCGAGGGGCTGGCGGCCCAGTCTTGCCCACGCAAGGTGCGCGCGCTCGCCAACCAGATTCGGACGATGGGATCGTGGAACAACGACGGCGGGGATGTGGTGTCGCGCCTCTTGCCGGAGTTACCGGGATGGCCGAAGGGGCGCGTGCTGACGATTCTGGGTAGGAACAAGAACTATTACGAGCGACAATCGTTCGGACAAGGCCAGTCGGATCGTGCGCCGGTGTTGGTGCTGCTGCAGGGCGACCATTACAGTGCGGTGATGGATGGCCGTGAGATTCCGGTCCCACCTGATGGGAACTGTTTTTATCATGCGGTGCTGGCCTCGCTCGGCGCGGACGTGGGCGGGATGAAGCAGCAGCTTGGCCTACCGGGCGATGCCTCGGACAAGGAGGTCATTCGCGCCTTGAGGGGACGTCTTGCGGACTATGTGCAGGCCAATCCGCAGCTTGTCGAGCCGTATCTCAGCGAGAGTAGCCCGCCGCAAGTCCGAGTCGCTTGGGCGGAATTTGAGAGCACGCCTGATACACAAGCGCAATTGGACGAAGATGAATATGATCCATATGACGACATAAAGGACCCTGATGATGTAATCGAGGCCTACAAGGCTGAGAAGCATGACGATCACCCAGTGTGGCATCCTAAGCCGGGGCGGCCTTGGGCAGAGCCGCTTTTGCAGCTTATAACCATGGGAATGCCGGTATTTCACAATTTGGCACAAGGAAGACCTCTGCTGGGGCCGCTTCCGGAGCCGCGAAAGAACGATCTGGTAGTCGATGATCCTTCCCGGCGTGTTTATGCACTATTGAATAATGCGACCAATAGAGAGCGGCTCATTGACGACCTGAATCGCACGTTAGACGAATGGCAGCAAAGTCCGAAATATATAGCGGGGAGGGATCGTGACGTATTGGTTCAGGGACGGGCACTGACTGCTGAACTGGAGGACAGCTTTGCCAATCCGTTGAGAGAAGAACTGGCAGCAAAGACGTTGGACTATTTCTATCGCTATTCCGTGTATTTCGCTGACAATTTCAACGATCTCCACTCAACAAAGAGGGACAGGGAGGCCGGAAGTCGCAGCTTGAGGGGGCAGCAGCGCGTCCAAGCCCCCAACCCCATGCGTGAGACCGGCTCACGCCGGGCTTCCGAAGCGGTACCTGCCTTCGCCACGTCTGCTGGCCTATCGGCATTGGAGGCACAGAATGCCCCCCTGTTAGGAGCAACGCTGGCTGGTCTCTCGATGACGAATCCGAATCTAAAAGCGGGGGCGTTTGCGGCGGCGGGGGTGACATTTGCAAGTGGGGCGGCAGCTGCGGCGTACGGCTTGTACCGCCGGTTGACGCGTGACAGTGCCCCGGCTGACACTACCCCGGGTACGTTGGTCGATGACGAGAGTCACGATGACGAAGTCGTGGCGAATCTCAAAATTCCCCCGGAATTGGAAGCGTCGATTTTCGGCACAGCGAATGCTCCCGTCCGATTGGCCAGGTCCGCACGTTCCGCGTCGAGGAGCATAAATCAACCGAAGTCAGCTGATGGGTACAAGCCGAACTTTTCAAAATACGATGATCATGTGGCCGAAAATCTTCGGAGAATATGGGACCAAAGTGGTAACTATGATTGGGCTCGTGACGACGACACAGTGCGGTTAATGATTTTCAACGGTAAACTAAATACATTAATAAATCACGATGACAAGCCATCGAGCCGCATATCCGATCATCTTATGTTTGCGGCAATTCGCGAGTTTGACGCGCTACGTTTACATCTAGAGGGACTGCGGAGCGCTGATAGCAGGGTGGATGCACATCTTGCCTACATGGATGAGATTCTCCATGTCTCGGGAGTGTTTTCTAAGGTTCCCCTATACCGCGCCGCATTTGCTGTCAATGAAATTGATGACGATCTCTATGCGTCACAGCGCCCATTGACTGACAATTTCATATATAGAAGGCGAGGCCCCGGTGATTCCACGGATGGCATTGCGAATATGCCAGTGGAATCAATCTATTCACGCGGGATTCGGCTTGCCGAACAATCTTTTGTTCGAAAAATGAGCGACGCAATCTCCGCTACGCCACCCGAGATGCTGCCCAATGCCTTTGCTAAAATTTATAAAGATGAGATTTATTCGCATGGCCGAGAATTGGTTGACTATTTTATTAAAAAGCGCGGATTTACATCAAACGCGGATTACAAGGATGGCCTGCCCTCCGATCTGGAGTCGGATGCACGAATAGAATTGACCAATGTAAAAAAATATCACGCGTTGACTCTATTCGCGGAGGCGATGGCAGACCATGCCATTTACAAGAAGCTGAAGGAGTATGGGATATCTTCTGGCCAATACGGTGGATATCAGGCGCTCCTGGAAGCAAAGAGATCTGCCGCCAAGTTGGTCATTGAAAAATTCGGCATCGACGCGAGCGGGAAAAATTTCGATGCCGACGATTATATTGATGCATATAATCAAATACTAATTAACGAATCTATTTCAGACGAGGTGAAGCAATACCTCCTGAAATCCGCGTCGATGGCATTCTACATGGTTTGTACAGATGAGCTGCCAGCACACCTGGCATGGCACACTGACATGCTTGAGGATTTTTATAGTTCCGTGGAGCATCAATTGCCCGTGCTGAACTTGGCCAATAGCCGACCCGATGATCACATTGACATCGGCAGCTTCAAGAGAAGCAATGAATGCTCGAGCAAAGAAGAATACTTTAATCAATTCGTTGAGTACAAAAAGAGCAGCTTGGCTTACGATGCGAAATCGGTCGCGCTAAATATGTTGCATGCGGCTGGTCTAACGGAGTATGACATATCAGCGATGAAGCCAGTAGCTGCTCTCGGCGCTGACTTGCGCCTGTACTGGTCATACAGTCGCGGACTTGGGGAACTCCTCAAAAATGGCGGCGATTGGCGTAGAAATTATATCGATATAAACGATCCTAGGGAGGGCGGAAATTATATCAAAGAGCCACATGCGTATGGTGGCCCAAATAATGCCGTCGGCAAAATGGCTTTCGTGGAGATGGCTGATGGCCGAATGATTGCGATTGCTGTAATTAATGGTAAATCGAAGGCCAAGGCATTCAGCGCAGATCAGGTTAGGTCAAGTCGGGTACTGCAGAAGATAAGGGCATCGATGCAAAGTGGGCTTCCCAAAGAACGCGATGATCAAGGGAAGAAGGAGGCGGGGGGGCGACGAGGTTCGTCCAGGACGAGTCCATACATAGATATTGAGGGGAAAGTCCTTATTGACGAGGTTCTCAAGCCGCTCTTCGGGGATGAGTATAAATCTATCGGGTTTGAAGGAAGCCACCGGGGCTATGTTCGACAGGCATTTCCACAACTGACTGCTGCGCAAAATTTCAATCTGGATTTGTCAAAAAATGGCGCAGGACTATATCCACTCGCAACATCGGTCGCCACTAGCGGCTTGGAGGAGTACGTTGCTGCATTGAAAGGTAGTCTTAATGATCCGCAGTGGTGGGAATACGTAATAATGTTCCTCCCATTTGCCGAAGAAATTTATAAGTATGCCGTTGACAAGGATCACAAGGTTGATGGACGAAGCATAGCGGCCGATGTGATGAACACGATTTTTTCGCTGGTTCCGTATGTCGGCACTGCGGGGAAGCTTTCGTCGGTTACAACGAAGGTCCTTGGGAATGCATTTACGCGCGCCATGAGGGCGGGCATGACAAGAGGCTTGACGGGGCAAAAATTGACAATGAAAGTGCTGGCCGAGCTAGCTAAAGAGGCTCCTGCGCTGAGGAAGGTCGGCTTGAAAGCACTGGCATCTGCAGCGTATGCCGCGGCGGACGTGGTATCGCCCGTTCCACCGGATCTGCTCGTTAATCCAGCTACGCGATTGACAAAGAATGTCAGGAAATATTTGAACCGGCAGCAAGGTCTTAGTGGCCAATTGCCCTCCAGCAGCGGAGGGCGAGTGCCTGCGAGTGACGCGAATATTGACTTGATGAATGCTGCTGGCGACGAACTGGAGGCGCTCGGGCGGACCGCGACGATTGCGCCGAGCGCCGATCGATCGATAACACTCCGAGCCAGTGTTCTGACTCCCGGCCAAACGATTGAGGAAAATAGCGCGTTATTTGAACCGCTTTCACGAAAGCAACTTTCAGTGATGCGTGCCGACGAAGCCGCTCCTTATTCTTTCGATGACTTATGCGCAGCACCCGGCCGACTACAGAAGCGACAAGTCTTGGAAAAATTATTGAATTGCTTCCCCTTTACAAGCGGCATTGGCAGGAATGATCCGGGTCCGAGGCAGCCCGGACCCGATGCGAGTCGTCTGGGAAAGATGTCATACAACATTAATCTCGGGGCGTTTACAAAAATAAAATTGCAACTTGCAAAAAGAACGAACAAAATACAAAAATTTGATGCCACGTTGAATAAATTTGTTGATACAGATAAATATGAGACGGTTGCTGTTTCGGGGCACGCGCAATTGAAGAATTCGCGCTTTCCAGATTCGGTGAGGTTGCGTGATGAGCTTAATAATATTCATTTGTTATATAAAAAATTGCGCGCATTGGCCGAGAATTATTCCGGTCCTGATGCTAGGGCTTTGATTAATAATTTTAATACCGGTGCACACCTAAGTAAAAATGTGATGGCTATGCCTGGCCAAAACGGCGTTTTTGAACCGGAAATTTTTGTGACACTCAAGAAAGGCGGTGCAGTCGAATGCTCGGAGATAATTGGTGTGGCAAAAATATTTGGAATTGAAGCGCGCGATAATGTGATAGATCAGTTGCATTTGGATTTTGTGTTTTCGCACCCCTTTACTATTGTAAACAAATATCCTGATTTTCGCAAATATGTTATTGATAAATTGAATATTTTGCCGTCTGAACTGGATAATTATCAATTGAAACACGCGGGATTGAATACTGCGTATGCCGGTCTCGAGCAAATCTATGACAGTGGGCTCTATCCCAACATCAAGAAAATCACCACCCGAGCCATCAATCCCATTACGGCAGGTGAATTTCTGAAGCGGGGGGGAGTAATAGAGGCAACTTAAGCCGGAGTTCGACAGATGGGCACCTCGAATTACCGCTCTTTTGAGCTGACTCTGCCGTGACACGCCGCGACCTGGCCGATTCGCGGCCCACACAGAGGTGGCGGCGGAAATTCGGACAGGCCGATACTGACCAGTTCATCAAATAGTGCGTAATATTCAAGCGGCGTAACGGACATGTTTCTCGTTGAACAGGTTACGAATCACGTGAGGTTCCTTCTGGCGACGATGCAAATGGCTCCGGACATGCCGGA
>NZ_NKFM01000093.1:0-5632 GCF_002223085.1 Burkholderia sp. HI2714
CTCATCGAAAAACTGCCAGCCTCGCATTCGCGTCAGTGACCCGAAACAGCTCGGGATCGAACGGCTCGCCGAGCCACGCGAGCAGCGCGCGCTTGGCATCGGTCATCCGGCCGGCGAGCGTGCGCACCAGTTGCGCATACCCCGTCAACCCGCCGCAGTCCTCGGGCGGACAGGCGCCGCCGCCGGCCACGCAACGCGGCGTGCGTGCCCGTGGATGGGCCGGCCCGATCGCCTCGATTTCGACGATATGACGCCAGTTGTCGTCGGGGTCGTAGGTGTACACGAGTGCCGCACCGACCTCGCCGACTGCTTCGAGACGCACGTCGGTCGGGGCGGATTCAAGACCGACTGCCGTGGCGGCGTCCCCCCTGCGTTGGAAGCCGAAGCGATGCCGATCGTGCCAGCCCATCGCTGCCTGAATCACGGCGTGCAGCTCGGCCAACGACATGTCAGCCGGCACCTCGAGGCGACGCCAGACTTCCGGCATCACGTCCTGCAGACTGACCCGCAGCCGCATCACGCGCGGGCCGGGCGACGTATCCCCAGCGTCGTCCGCACGCGCCCCGGAACGACCGGGACTGCCCGGCAACGGCATCACCGCTTCGGCCACCTGAGCGGCCGGCACCCGATCAGTCCACGTGCGGGCCGTGCCAACCCACTGCGCATCGATCTCGGCCACGCAATGGTGCCGATGCGCTGCGTCGCGAATCGCGTCGAACAGATCGTCGAGCGCAACGTCGAGCGCCGCGTCGTCTTCGTGCAGCACCTTGAGCGCGTACACGCCGGGCGCGAGGCGTTCCGCCCCGTGATCACCGAGGATGCCGCGCTCGAGCGCGCGGATCGTCCGCACGCGCCCCCGCCCGGTGGGCGCCACGTTCTCAACGCGCAGCGTGAGCTTGATCGGGGCGCACCGCATCCCGGCCGCCTCGTCATCATGGCGCGCACTGAAGGCGTCGCCCTCTGCGTCGTCACGGATCAACTGCGGCGCAAACGCCGTCGCCGATTCGGCGGGGACCACCCGCGCCTGCTGCTGGTAATAGTCGAGGGCCGCTTCGAGCACGCGCTGTTGCTGCGCCTTCACGTAGATCGAGGTGGTGGCGAGCGACGCATGGCCGAGGATTTGCTGCACCACGTCGATCGGCACGCCGCGCGCGGTCGCGTCGGTGCCGAACGTATGACGCAAGGCATGCGCACTGGCTTTTTGCAGTTGCGCGGCGTCCCACGGCGACAGTGCACCCCACCGCTGCAGCTCACCCTGCAGGCGTTTGAGCGCGGTGCGGACCAGGCGGCCGAGCGCATCGGGGGCGTAGGCGACCGGCCCCTCTCCGTGCCGCGCCTGGGCCGTCGCAGTACCGGGAATCGCTAGCGGCGCGATCAGCGGCGGATCGTTCGCCGTCGCGGCACGCGCATCACTGACGTCGCCCCCCTCCCACGCGAGTCCGCGATCGGCCCAGTGCGCACGCAGCGCCTCAAGCGTCGCGGGGCTCACTGGGACCGTGCGCACCTTGCTGCGCTTGCCAACCAGCGTGAGCGTCCACACGGTTTGCCCCTTGATGCCGTCGACGCGTTTCAAGCCGCTGCGCCGAGCGCTGGCCGCTTCAGCGCGACGCAGACCCGAATCGACCATCAGCCCGATCGCCGCGCGCGCGATGCGCCACTGCACCGCGTCGTCATCCGGTCGCGCGCAGTGCGCGTCGAGCGTCTCGCGCAACGTGCGCAACAAGTCCGACGCCAGCGCCCGCTCGACCTGCAGCGACCACTCGCGCGTGAGCGTGGCTGGCAGCGTGACGGCGCTGAATGGGTTGCCGGCCAGATAGCGGACTTTGACGAGCCAGTCGAACGCCATACGCAGCGTGCGCACCGCATAGGCCTGGCTGTCAGCCGACAGCGAGCCGGTAAACGGCCGCCAGCGGCCGCTCGCGCGAGGTCGCTTCGGGCCGCAGAAGTCAGCGCTCGGCTGCCGCACAAATGCCTTGTAGGCGTCGCAGTCCTCGACGCGTAGCGACGACACCGCAACGCCGCGCACTTTCAGCGCCCACAGCACGAAGCGCTCGATCTCGCGCGTGTACGCACGCAGCGTCGCGGGCCGGTCGCGATAGCGCGTGAGCCACGCGTGCAGCGCAGCCAGGTCGTGCTCGGCGTGAATGAATGGGAACCCGACCGCGCGGTTCGTGCCGCCCGCCCCCGACAATTCGACCGGCGCCGCAAGCCGCTCGAGCGGCGCCAGCCGGTCCGTGCCCGGACCGACCACGATCGCGCGATCGGGTGCGGGGGTGAGCGGCGTCGCGTCGACGTCGGCATCCACGCGCGCGCCGAGCGTCGCCTCGTGCCGGCGCAGCCACGCCACCAGAGTTTTGGCGCGCAGGGGGCCGATGCGGGGGATCGAGCGCCACCAGCTGCCGCCATGCCGGTTGCAGTACGCGATCAGCGCGCCGAGCGTCGCGATCCCCTCCCCAGTGAGGCGCTGCGCCACGAGGGGCCGGAACCACAGCGCGAGTGCGTGATCGGCAGCGGGCGCCGCCGCGGCGAGCTTGGCCGCGTCCTCGACCATGCGCAGCGTCAAGGCGGTCAGTTTCGCCTCGCCATGCTGCCGCATCGACGCGCGCAGGTGCTCGGCCAGCGCCGCGGATCCGTTGAGCAGCGCCAGGCGCACCAACTCGTCGCGCATCGTCATGAGATGCCGCTCGACCGCGTCGGCCTCGGCCGGTACCGCACTGTCCTCGACGTCGTAAAAACGCCGCGCGATGGTCGCGGCCGGGATGCCCTGGATGCGCGCGCGCAGCGCGGCGAAGTCGGTGCGCGTATAGGTCGCCGGCGGCGGCACCGCGACCGCTTGCGGCCGGTTAGCCATCCGACTGCCCTCCCCCGTCCGGACCGATCACGCGATAGCCGTGTCGCTCGAGCAGCACGATCGCGTCGCGGATCTTCGCGTGTTCGAGCGCGTGTTCGCGCTCACGTTGTTCTGCCGCTTCGCGCGCGGCCTGCTGGGCGGCTCGCGCGAGACGCCGCTGCACAGCCGTCCAGGTGTCGGGCGCCAGTCGATAACCGCGCGCCCCACCTGCGGCCACGGCTGGCACGATCTGGCCATCGCGCAGCGCGGCCTGCAGGTGGTCCTGCAGCCGGGCGAGTTCGATCGGGTTGCGAGTTTGGCCGACGCACTGCGCGAAGGTGAACGGCTCGACGCCGAAGCGTTGACCGATCGCATCGAGCAACGCGCGGGGGGCGACGGTGGGAATGGGCGGCCGAGGCAGTCGTCGGATCGACATGGACTCAGTTAAATTAGGGCGCAACCCCTAATCGATAAATGGAAACTACTCTATTCTAGCAATTAAACGACGGGCTGCTAATGAGAATTAGCAGACAAGACCACCCGCTAAAAAAATCGGATGGCCGTTTCCATGCGCCGCCCGCATTCAACCCAACTACTGCAGTCGCGCTGCCCAGCGGCGCGGCCGCCGAATCAGTATAGGCGCTCCCGGCTTGCCGGCAAGGCTCGTTGCGTCGACGACGATCGGGTGCCAGCGGCTCGCGCGCCTCACCCTACTCGTTCGAAACCGCATGGCCTGAAGTGCCGTCAATGCCGACCAGGAGACTTTCGGCATTGCGGACGCACCTCAAAAACCCGGCCAAAGCCGGGCTAGCGTCGGGCGCATGATACGGCGGCCACGCCTACTTGACCGTTGCCAACGGCAAGAACAACGCCAGCGGGTCGTGCGTGAGGGACTGGAAGCCGAAGTGTCCATAGAATGCCGCGGCGCCCTCGTCCTTCGCGTCGACGGTCAAGGCGACAGCCGGGATTTCCGAGCTGGCCGCGCGCCGCAGGGCATTGACAAGCAAGGCTGCACCCAGTCCCCTGCCCCGATACCGGCGATCAACGGCCAGTCGACCCATGCGCACCGCCGGGATCGCGGGATAGCGAGGCAGCTTGCGCGCTACCTCGTGGGGCAAATCGGCCAACGCGACACTGGCGGCTGACAGCGTGTAGTAGCCAGCAACGAAATTGCCGTCGAGCATCACAAAGCACGCGGCGACGCGACGACGAACGTCCTGCGTCACCGTTTCGCGCAAGTAGCGGTCAAGCGCCGGCATGCCACATTCAAAACCGGTTCGATCATGGGCCGCGTCGAGCGCGGCCACCGTGAGTTGCGGACCGGTCATTCGTGACGCAGCAGCTGGTCGTGACGATCGAGTGCCCGCTGCAAGGCGTCCGTGGGCTTGGCGGGCGACAGAATCGCTGCGGCGAAGCGCTCCGAGTCCGCCACCGACAGGCGAATCACATCCGCATCGGAAATGGCGCGTTGCGCGGCTTCGCGCGCAGCGGACACCACGAAGTCCGACATCGTGCGCCCCTGGATCTCGGCGGCCCGGCGGATCACCGCCAGCACGTCGGTCTCGACGCGCGCTTCAAAGCGAGTAGTAGCCATAGGGTGTTACCTCCTCTCGCCACTGTACGGAAATTTGCCGGTCAGGTCAAGCTGTACGGAAAATTGCCGGGCGCGCTCGCGAGCGATAGAGCCGGTGTCCGTCAATGCGTACATCCCGTGAATCGGCCGCCGGGGAGCTGCGCCTGGGGCAGCGTCCTCTGATAAGAGGAGTTATCAGATGTCGCACTTTTGCATCCCCTCCCACCAACCGCGCTGCTGCCCTACATAATCCCGCCGGTGTGGCCGAAGATACGGACGGCCCCGACGCCCGCGCACGGGCCGCTCTCTTGCCCCGGCGGCCGATACCCGTCGACCTGGCGGAGCGCCAGCCGCCACCCTGAAACGTCCCACCCCTAAGGAACCTGCCCATGAGCACCCTGGCCTTCAGCGAATCCGGTATCACGATGCGCACCTACCTATCGATCAACTATCTGACCAGCGCCGCGTTGCTGGCGAAGAAGGCGCACGACCTCGAAGCCGGCCACCGCGTCGAGGACTGGCCCGACCAGACCGTGCTCGCCGAGCATCACGCGTTCGCGACCAGCGCGATCATGATGAGCGCGGCGGCTGTCGAAGCGTTTGTGAACGAGCTGTTTGCGGAATGCCGCGACCAGGGCGCGATGAACCACCTTGGCATCTCTACCGAAAAGGCTGCGCTTGTCGCGCGGATCTGGACCGATGTACCCAAGGTCGAGCGCGAATTCGTGCTGGAAAAGTACGAACTGGCCTTGCGCCTGCTCGACCTGCCTGGCCTCGACCGGAAGTCCGCGGCGACCAAGGCGGTTGACGCGCTGTTCGCGCTGCGTAATAGCCTGATGCACTACAAGCTGGTGACGCGGGAAGCCGGCAATGAACCCGAGGAACAAAGGCTGGCCGACTTCGAAAAGAAGCTGCAGGGCTATTTCGTCGGACATGCAAAACATAGTGGAACCAAGCCCTGCAAGGGATTGCCGGGAGCCGGATATGCTGCGAACTCCCAGAACGAATATCGATCTGATTTAGAACCTGGGAGCTGGAGCGCGCCGACATGACCGACGATTTCTTCCGAAGCCGCCTTGATTCGATGATCGACCTGCGCCATCCGCTTGCGGTGCTCGCGACGCGCATGCCGTGGGCGCAGCTCGAAGCTACGATGGCGCCGCTGTTCGCGCATCGCAATCGTGAAGGCATTGCTGCGCAGGTGATCGATCTGTTCGGCGCGACAGCGC
>NZ_NKFM01000024.1:0-266290 GCF_002223085.1 Burkholderia sp. HI2714
TTTTCGGTTCAGTTAAGAACCGGTCGCTCACTCAAAGCTGACAGGAATATGAATCACTTCATAAACCTGACTTACTTTAGTGTGAGACTCTTGATACTTTCGCTATCTGATCCGAGGATCAGCTCGCTTTCATCAAGCGCCCACACTTATCGGCTGTTAATTTTTAAAGAGCATTTCTGCGAGGAACTTCGTGTTTCTCAGCAGCGCTGCGTTTTCAGCAGCAGAGAAGCGAGATTATGAACCGTGTTTCGCAGCTCGTCAACAACTTTTTTACTACATCGTTGCGACTGCAGGGCTCAACTTCCAGGCCGGCTGCGCATCGCCAACCCTGCTTCCCTTCTCCCGCGCCGTGTTTCCGTTAGCGCGAAAGAGGCGTGATTGTAGGCAGCCTCTTCGATCTGCGCAAGGGGTTCGAAGCAACTTTTTTACAAAAGCTGCAATTTGGCCGGCCGGCCATGCGTCGGCACGAGACCGCTTATGGTGCAAAGAACGGACTAGAATACGAGGTTCTTCGCCTCTTTCTATATACGTCTTTAATATGCGCCAGCGAATCGCCAAACGCCTCCCTCCCGATGCCGACAAACTGGTCGGCCTGTCGCTTGCGCTCTTCGCCTCGGGCAGCCGCATCGAGGACCGCTTCTGGGAAGCGAAGCTCGATGCGCTGCTCGCCAAGATTGTCCGCAACGGCAACCAGACCACGCTCGACGCAGCGCTCGACCATCTGCAGCAGAATCATCCAGACGCCTATGGCGCGCTCGCCGACATGGCCGAGACGCACAGCGAGTCGATGGTGATCGAGCACGATGGCCAACCGTTCGATGCGCTGCTGGTCGCCGTCCCGGTTCTCGCATGGACGCGCTACATGATTCCATCGGGCCCGCTCAAGGGCGACGTTGCCGACGCGCTTCGAACGCACCTGCAAGCGCACGTCCTCGCGAACGGTACCCTCGTCGGGCTTGCCCCGTTCCTCTACAGCATCGACCAGTTGCCGCGACACCACGTCGAGACCTACCGGCTCGCCCAGCAGCTCGCGCATGGGGCGATCAGCCAGCACACGCCCAAGCTCAGCTTCGGCGACCTGCCCGAAACCTCGCCGATCCTGGCCGACCCGCGCTTCCTGCTCGCCGTCGTTGCGGCCCCCGCCGGCGCACCGCTGTTCCGCTGGCAGGAAGAAGAAAACGGCAGCCGGATCGAACGCGGCCAGTGCCTCGAGCAATGGACGGCCCAAGGCGGCCCGAACCTGTCGATCGCGCTGCCCGGCTGCGAATTCGAATGCCTGCTTCCGGACGCGTACTATTCGGCCTGCCGGGATGCGGACGAACGCATCCGTCCACATACGGTAAGAACGGCCATTCGTTATCTATTCGACACACTTGGTGCAGCACCGCAAGAGCTGCGCGCGGTGGTCGCGGGCTTCGGCGAACGCCGTATCGACGAGTACCGTGTCGGCTTCACACGGCGTGCCAGCAACGACGTAATTTACGGCGTCGTATGGCCGCTCTACGGTCGTGAAAACGGCGACGTGTCGATCGACAGTGCGACGCTCGAAGGCGAAACGCCGATCGAAGGACCGGTCGAGGAAATCGTGAGCCTGCTGAAGGAATGCGGCGTAACCGACGTCCGGCGGCACGCGGGCCGCTTCGAACCCGAATATTGCGATGACTGCGGCGTGCCGCTCTACGCAGATCCGCTCGGCGAAATCGTTCATGCGGAAATGCCGGAAGACGCGTCACCCGCCCAGCCGCACTTCCACTAATCTGCACCACCGCAGGCCCTGACGGCCTGCCCACTGAAGCCGCTCACGGTTCCCGCCGGAGCGGCTTTTTACTTGTCTGCCTTCCCGCCGCCCGAAATTTCATACTTTTCCTAAGCCTTTCAGCCAAGCAGACATCGTGTAAGGTCTTTGTCATCATCAGACCCAAGACATGCCAGACGGCAGATCAATGGCTCACATAACGGAGGTTGAATATGCGGTTCCTGATGCTCAATTCAGACGCCGAGCGGCGTGACGGACTGAAGGCCCTGTTGCGACAGATCGACCGTCACGCCGGCATCAACGATGCACCCGACAGTTTTCAGGCGCGCAGGCTGCTGCGCAACCAGCGTTTCGACCTGGTCGCGATCGACTGGCTCGACGTCGGCCGGCTCAGCGAGCTACAGGCGCTCTCCAGCGCGTGCTCGCCGACACCCGTCGCCGTCCTGGTCGACGAAACATCGCCCGAAGCCATCCAGCGCTTCTTCAACTACGGTGTCGCCGGCGTGATCCCGCACTCCACGCGGCCACACCTGATCGTGCGTGCGCTCGAGATCGTGCTGCTGGGCGGGCATTACATTCCGCCGATTGCGCTCCGCCTGCTGCCTTCTACTGCTGCGGCGCGCTACGATGCCCATTTCCAGACGCTCGCCGGGTCGCTTCCCCGCCGGCCGCCGAGCGGCCTCCTGTCGCCGCGGCAAGCGCAGATCATGCGCTTCGTCCACATGGGTAGTACCAACAAGATGATCGCCCGCACACTCGGCATCAGCGAAGGCACCGTCAAGATCCACCTCGCCAGCATCTTCCAGCAGCTTGGTGCCGCCAACCGCGCCGCCGCGGTCGCAATCTACAACGGCTGGCTGTCGCCTCACCTCGAGGTGCTGCTGGCGAACCGCAGTCGCACGCGCAAGCCGACCATCGGCGAACTGGGCCCGGTTCCGCTGCGTACGCAACGGAGTGACCGCCGTTACCCGTTGCCGGCCGCGATCGATAGCGCTCAGGACCTGCCGATCGCCGCCGAGCCGCCGGCGCGGTTCCGGCGCGAACGCTAGTCAAACAGTCTCGATATTGCGACGGTCGGTGTGTGCGGATTCCCACCTTTGATGCTCAACGAGTAATATGGACGCATGGGTTTTCTTTTCACACCGCTTCCGCTCTGGGTTGGCATCGGTGGCTGGATCGCCGCCGTGGCCCTGCTCGCGCTCGCGATCTGGAATCGTCCCTTCGTGCGCCTGCAGGACGCCACGCTCCAGCACGTGTGGCTCGCGCTCGTCACCGCCATTGCGGTCCTCTGGGCCTCGAATGCGTGGCTCGAAGATGGCATCGTCATGCATCTGCTTGGCGCGACGCTGCTCGTCACGCTGTTCGACTGGACACTCGCACTGATCGCGATGGGCGCCGTCACGGCGGTCGCCGCGATCATCTTCGATGCGCCCTGGCAGGGCATTGGGCTGACCTATCTGATCTACGGCGCGCTGCCGGTCGCCGTGTCGGCATTGCTGCAGCGCGCCGCACTCGCATGGTTGCCGCACAATCTCGCGTCGTTCATTACCGGCCAGGGATTCCTGTCGCCGGCCATCGCGATCATCGCGGTCGCCGCTGCCGCTGCCGGGGTCCAGCTCGCGCTCGCGGATGGCGTTCCCGTCGTGATTCCGGCCGGCTATCTGCTGAACACCGCGCTGCTTGCACTCGGCGAAGCGTGGTTCACCGGCATGGCGACCGCGCTCATCGCCGTCTATCGTCCCGCGTGGGTCACGACCTTCGACGTCCGGCGCTATCGTCTCGGCGGCCCGCGCGCCTGAATTGCCCCTCCGGCGGCGGCGCCGTCGTCACGTGCCGACCGTCCCTCGCTCAGTGCGGCAGAGTGCGACATCTACTGCCGCACAACTTTTTTACGCTAAGATTGAACTCCGGTTCTTCATCGGGCATCTATACGTGCCCGATGTCTCATTCGCTCCTCACCAATAACCAGATGGACAGCTCTCCTGCGTCGCTCCGGATTTTCCGGGCGCTCGGCAAGCTGGCAGCCTGTATTGCGGGCCTGTCGCTTGCGCTTCCGACACCGGCATTCGCCGATCTGCTCGACCAGCGCTCCGAACTGATCAACAAGTTCGTCAACGAAATGCATGCCGATCCGCTCGCCGCCGATTGTGCAGCGCACGGCAGTTTCATCGCCAGCACGTCGTCGGCCTTCGACCGCGTCGACTTCGCGCCGAACGCATTCGACAGCGGCAACGCGACGATCACACCGTGGAACGACTCGTTCGACCAGGGCAAGCAGCGCGTGAAGGTCGACAATATCGTCACTGTCGACGGCCTCGGCGTCCACAGCGACGGCAGCGACCCGACGCCGCTGAAATTCCGATGCGGCTATGTCGGTCAACAAATGCTCGCGTTCAGCTGGAACGACCCGGTTCCGCCGCTTAAGCCGCGCGTCGAGCGCTCCTCGTCCTCGACGAAAAAATTCAAGGGCAAGGCGCACCGAGGCAAGGGCAAGGCCAAGGCATCGGGCCGTACCGGCAGCAAGAAGGCCGTCGCAACGAAAAAGTCGAGCGGCCAGAAGAAGGTCGTGAAGAAGACCGCGAAGAAGTCCTGATACGACGAAGCGACATCCACAGAAGTAGAAAAGCCGGGGCATCCTGAGATGCCCCGGCTTTTTTCATACGGCGACGCTACGCTTACGCTTACGCGAACGTGTCGACGTGCACCAGGATCGCCGCCAGCATCGCCGCGCCAAGCGCCGCGCTTCGCTCGCCGTTCCAGCCGACGCGTTCGTCGGGCAGGTTCGCGTTGTCCTTGAACGGCATCTCGAGCGTCAGCGACAGACAGCCGAACTGGTGGCCGATGTACTTCGACGCGAGCTTGAGCGCGTCCTCCTTGTACTTGCTCGCGGCATAGCCGTGCTCAGTCTGGAAGTCGGGGCTCGCGACCTTGAATGCTTCGATGAACGCGGTCTGCTCCTTGCCCTGCTGTTCGGTAAAGCTCGGCAGCATCTCGGACCCGGCAACGAACACGTACGGCAGATCCTCGTCGCCGTGAATGTCGAAGAACATGTCGCAGCCGATCGCATGGATGGCATCGCGCACGGCCAGCACCTCGGGGCTGCGCTCGGCATCGGGCGCCATCCACTCGCGGTTCAGGTTCGCGCCTGCCGCATTGGTGCGCAGGTTGCCATGCACGCTGCCGTCCGGGTTCATGTTCGGGACGATATGGAACGTCGCACGATCATACAGCTTGCGCGCGACCGGATCACCCGCCCAGTCGCCCCATCCGGCCAGCCGCTTGACGAGGCCTTCGACGAACCATTCGGCCATCGACTCGCCAGGATGCTGGCGCGCGATGATCCACACCTTCTTCTTCGGCGCGCCATCGGTTTCCGGCGTACCGAGCGTCAGCAGCGACATCGGACGGCCCTCGACCGTGCGGCCGAGTTCGACGACGCTCGCCTGCGGCAACTGCTGGACCGCGCCGAGAAACGCCGCGTGACGTTCTTCCGAGTACGGTTCGAAATACGCGTAGTAGATGCTGTCGAATTCCGGCGTATGGTCGATGGTCATCGTCTTGCCGTCGAACGTCGTCGGCACGCGGAACCAGTCGACCCGGTCGTAGCTCGCCACCGCGCTGTAATTGCGCCAGCCCGACGGATACGCGCATTCAGCCGCATTCTCGAACGTCATCACGCAGCGCTCGCCACGCGCGCCCGTCAAGCGGTAGTAAAACCATTGCGCGAATTCCGAGCGGGTGTCGCCGCGCACGCGCAGCCGAATCGCATCGGGACTGTCGCACGACACGACGTCGATTGCGCCTGCGTCGAAATTGCTGGTGATCGAAAGGGCCATCTGTCTCTCCTTTGTCGACCGGCGTTAGCGCCTTAGCGCTAACGCCGAGCTGGCGACCGAAACAGGCGGTGTAGCGCTTGCCCGGCCTCATGCATGCGCCGGCCGTCTCGTGAACGGCCGGCAGGGTTACTCGCCGACTCGCCGGCGATATACGTAAGTCGAATCGTTCGACGCCGCCGCATCGAACGCATAGCCTTCCGTCGCGAAATCCTTCAGCGCCTTCGGGTCGGTAATACGGTTCTCGACGATAAAGCGCGCCATCAGACCGCGCGCCCGCTTCGCATGGAAGCTGATGATCTTGTAGCGGCCGCCCTTCCAGTCCTCGAACACCGGCGTGATGACCGGTGCGGCCAGCAGTTTCGGCTTGACCGACTTGAAGTATTCGGTCGACGCGCAGTTGACCAGCACGCGCGCCGCGCCGCTGCGCGTCTCGAGCTGTTCGTTCAGTGCCCGCGTGATGCGGTCGCCCCAGAACGCGTACAGATCCTTGCCGCGCGCGTTCGCGAAGCGCGTGCCCATCTCGAGCCGGTACGGCTGCAGCAGGTCGAGCGGACGCAGCAGTCCGTACAGGCCCGACAGCACGCGCACGTGCCGCTGCGCATAGTCGAGATCGGCGGACGACAGCGATTTCGCGTCGAAACCTTCGTAGACGTCGCCGTTGAACGCGAGCACGGCCTGCTTCGCATTGGCCGGCGTAAAGGTCGACGACCAGTCGGCAAAGCGCTGGAAATTCAGGCGCGCGAGCGGATCGGAGATATCCATCAGTGTCGCGATGTCCTGCGGCGACAGCTTGCGCAGGCCGTCGATCAGCTCGGACGCGTCGTCGACGAATGCAGGCTTCGTGTAAGACTGGACGTGCGCGGGCGTATCGTAGTCGAGGGATTTGGCTGGAGAGAGAACGATTATCATAGAGGCTCGCTGGCACGCCGTGCCTTGCGGTCAGACGAAAACCACCGATTGTAACGAATGACCCGCTCTCTCGCCCCGCATGCCGCACATCGCGTCGTGCTCGACTCGAACGTCTGGATCGACATCCTCGTATTCGACGACCCCGCTACGCGCCCGATCCGGGCCGCGCTGGAAAGCGGCGCGCTTGCCGCCGTGATCGACGGCCGCTGCCTGACCGAGCTCGAATACGTGCTCGACTATCCGCAGTTCCAGTCGCGCGCCATCGACAAGGCGGCCGCACTCGCGACCGTCGCCCGGCTCGCGAGCCTCGTCGAGCCGCCGCCCATCGACGCCGACGCGCCGCCGCTGCCGAAATGCAAGGACCGCGACGACCAGAAGTTTCTGGAACTCGCCCGCGCCGCCCAGGTTGAGTGGCTCGTGTCGAAAGACCGCGCGCTGCTGAAGCTCGCGAAGCGCACCGCACGCGACTTCGGCTTCCGGATCGCGCAGCCCGCGCCATTTACCGAGGCCTGCTCGCTCGACGCCGCGCCGGACACGACGACCACGCCGGCCTGACCTACGTCGCACCACCCGATTTCGACCGTATCGATGAACGCTCCTTCAGACATGCCAACGACTCCCGTTTTCCCCTCGCGCCTGCCGAACGTCGGCACGACGATCTTCACGGTCATGAGCGCGCTTGCCGCAGAAAAAGGCGCGGTGAACCTCGGCCAGGGCTTTCCGGATTTCGACTGCGATCCGCGCATCGTCGATGCGGTTGCCGCCGCGATGCGCAACGGGCACAACCAGTATCCGCCGATGGCCGGTGTCGCGCCGCTGCGCGACGCGATCGCCGACAAGATCGCGCGGGTCTACGGCCGGCGATACGATCCGGCGACCGAAATCACCGTCACGGCCGGCGCGACGCAGGCGTTGCTGACCGCGATCATGTGCACGGTGCATCCGGGTGATGAAGTGATCGTCGTCGAACCGACCTACGACAGCTACCTGCCGTCGATCGAACTCGCGGGCGGCAAGCCCGTGTTCGTCACGCTGGAAGCGCCCGACTACGCGATTCCGTTCGACCGCCTGGCGGCCGCGATCACGCCGAAAACGCGCATGATCCTGATCAATACGCCACATAACCCGACGGGTACCGTGTGGCGCGAGTCGGATATGCGCAAGCTCGAGGAGATCGTGCGCGGCACCAACGTGCTGATCCTGTCCGACGAGGTCTACGAGCACATGGTCTATGACGGCGCGCGCCACGAGAGCGTCGCGCGCTATCCGGAACTCGCCGCGCGCAGCTTCATCGTGTCGAGCTTCGGCAAGACCTATCACGTGACGGGCTGGAAGGTCGGCTATGTCGCGGCGCCTGCCGCGTTGACCGCGGAATTCCGCAAGGTCCACCAGTTCAATGTGTTCACGGTGAACACGCCGATGCAGATCGGGCTCGCCGACTACCTGCGCGACCCGGCGCCGTACCTGACGCTTGCCGGCTTCTACCAGAAGAAGCGCGACATCTTCCGGGCCGGCCTCGAGCGCACCCGCTTCAAGCTGCTGCCCTGCACGGGCACGTACTTCCAGTGCGTCGATTATTCGGCGATCAGCGACCTGCCGGAAGCGGAATTCTCGAAGTGGCTCACGTCGGAGATCGGCGTGGCCGCCATTCCGGTGTCGGCGTTCTATCACGAGCCGCACGAATCGGGCGTCGTCCGATTCTGCTTCGCGAAGCAGGAAAGCACGCTCGCGTCCGCGCTCGAACGGCTCGCCCGCCTGTAAGACCCGCACGGGCGGTCGCACACCGCCCTGCGGGAACCACGCTTACGAACGCGCGACGTTCGTCGCGTCGATATACGCCTTGCGCTCCGCCGCCACGCGCTGTGCGGCTGGGCGCTCGCCCACCTTCTTCGCATGCGCCTTCCAGTCGATGCCTGCATCGAGCAGGAAATCGCGTCCGAATACGGCTTTCGTCGCCATGCCGATGACCGGCAGATGGACCCACGCGGCGATGTCCGCGAGGCCGAACGACTCGCCGAGCACATACGGTGAAAACTGCGTCATCTGCTTGAATCCATCGATCGCGCGCGGCAGCCGCTTCTCGACGTGCGCCTTCATCCCGTCGCTGACCTTGCCGCCGAAAAACGCTTCGGTGTAAACCTCGCGCGCCATCCATTCGAGATACAGTTCGAGCGTCTCGATCAGTTCGCGTACCTTCGCGGCCGCGAACGGGCTCGCCGGGAAAATGCCTTTTTCGGGATAGCGCGCCGCCAGGTACTCGATGATCACCTGCGACTCGAACAGCGCGCCTTCCTCGGTCTTCAGAAAGGGAATCTTGCCGAGCGGCGAATCGGCGAGCTGTGCCGGATCGACGACCGGCAATCCGCATACCGACTCCTCGAACGGAATGTCGTGCTCGAGCAGGACGAACTTCACCTTGTTGTAATAGTTGGACAACGGGATACCGCACAGCTGTAGCATCGGAGTCTCCTTCCTTGCTGAAGCGCGGCCGCATCGATGTCGGCCGCATCGGGATTCATCGCGCTGAAAAGCACGTTCGTGCTAGTCTAAAGCAAGTTTTGCGTCCGCCACGACAACAATACCTCCGCTACGACATCGTCCGCATCAGCACGCGCTATGTGTCCGCTGCCGCAGCCCTGCCATCCGATGGAGACACGCTCGCATGAGTGCTGAACTGCTGGCCTCGCGTCCGCCCGAGAGCGAATCGACGCTCGTCCTCACGCTTTCCAACCCCGGCGCGCGCAATGCGCTGCATCCCGACATGTACGCGGCCGGCATCGAAGCGCTCGCCACCGCCGAACGGGATCCCGGGATTCGCGCGGTCGTGCTCACCGGCGCCGATCGCTTCTTCTGCGCGGGCGGCAATCTGAACCGGCTGCTCGACAACCGCTCGAAGGATCCGTCCTACCAGGCCGACAGCATCGATCAGCTCGCCGCATGGGTAACGGCGATCCACGCTTCGACGAAGCCGGTGATCGCAGCAGTCGAAGGCGCCGCAGCCGGCGCGGGCTTCTCGCTCGCGCTCGCGTGCGACCTGATCGTCGCCGCGCACGATGCGAAGTTCGTGATGTCGTACGCGCGTGTCGGCCTGACGCCCGATGGAGGCGGTTCGTGGTTCATCGCCCGCGCGCTGCCGCGTGCGATCGCGGCCGAGATCCTGTTCGAAGGCAAGCCCGTTGCAGCCGAACGTCTGCACACGCTCGGCGTCGTCAACCGGCTCGCCGTGCCCGGCGCGGCACTGACCGACGCGCTGGCATGGGCCGATGCGCTCGCCGGCATCTCGCCGAACGCACTCACACGCATCAAGTCGCTGCTCGACGACGCGACGACGCAACCGCTCGACGCGCATCTCGCCACGGAGCGCGATCATTTCGTCGCATCGCTGCATCATGCGGACGGGCTCGAAGGCATCTCCGCATTTCTCGAGAAACGCCCGCCCCGCTACAAGCGCTGAACCGTCGCGCCAGCTATTGAATTGAAGCATCGCCACCGCATCGACCCGGTGCGGCGCGGCGACGCGTCCCTCTCGACGACTCGGGACGATACGCAATCGCCCCCGGCGCCCTGTCATGCAACGCACGCATCGGCACGCACATTTCCGTCGCCGGCAGCCCGCATCGATCCATGCTCTAATGACCGCCTGTCGCGGCGCTGCCTGCGCCGTGTTCGCGCATGCAACCAAGGAGTTCACGATGATCGACGTCTATAGCTGGGCGACCCCGAACGGCCACAAGGTGCACATCATGCTCGAGGAAACGTGCCTCGCTTATCGCGCCCATCCGGTCGATATCGGCGCAGGCGACCAGTTCAAGCCGGAATTCCTGAAGATCAGCCCGAACAACAAGATCCCCGCGATCGTCGATCCGGACGGCCCCGGCGGCACGCCGATCTCGCTGTTCGAATCGGGCGCGATCCTGATCTACCTCGCGGAGAAGACCGGCAAGTTCCTGCCGACCGATCCGGCCGCACGCTACGCGACGCTCGAATGGCTGATGTTCCAGATGGGCGGCGTCGGCCCGATGCTCGGGCAGGCGCACCACTTCCGCCTGTATGCGCCGGAGAAGATCGAGTATGCGGTCAACCGCTACACGAACGAGGCAAAGCGCCTGTACAACGTGATGGACAAGCGCCTCGGCGAATCCGAATATCTCGCGGGCGACGCGTACACGATCGCGGACATTGCGACGTTCCCGTGGACGCGCTCGTGGCAGAACCAGGGCATCGTGCTCGACGAATTGCCGAACGTGAAGCGCTGGTACGACGCGATCGCCGCGCGACCGGCCGTGCAACGCGGTGTCGAAGTGCTCGCGTCGATGCGCAAGGCGCTGCAGGACGACAAGGCACGCGAGGTGCTGTTCGGCGCGACGCAATACGCGAAGCACTGACACGCATGTGACGGGCGGAGCGGCATCCGTGCATGCCGCTCCCCGCTTCAGAAGTAATGCAGCGTGATGAATTCCGCCGCGCAAACTGGCAGCGGCACATCGGGACGCTCGACCTGCACCGTCACCGACCACGTCACCTGCACACCGTCCCGCGCGGCCTCGGCGGTTTCCTTTACCGCAAACAGCGCACGCACACGCGCACCGACTGGCACCGGCTTCAGGAACCGCACGCGGTTCAGTCCGTAGTTCACACCCATCTTCTGCTCGAAACGCATCGCGTCGGCCATCAACGCCGGAATCAGCGACAGCGTCAGGAACCCGTGCGCGATCGGGCCGCCGAATGGCGACTCGCGCCGCGCGCGTTCGGGATCGACGTGAATCCATTGATGATCGCCGGTCGCATCGGCAAAGCCATCGACACGACGCTGGTCGATCGCGATCCAGCCGCTCGCGAGCGGCTCTACGCCGACCCGCGCCTGCAGCGCCTGCGCCGATGCGATCAGCGGCAAGGTCACGTCGGTCATGCGTGCGTGCCTCCCGGATGGCGCAGCCCGAAGATCACCTTGGTATGTACAGTGATCACCGTCTCGCCGGCGCCGTTCACGCCGACCCACTCCGTCGACACGATGCCGCGGTCGGGCTTGCTTTCCGATACGCGCTTGTCGTGGACCTTCTGATACATCGTGATCGTGTCGCCGGCGCGCACCGGCTTGAGCCAGCGGATCGAATCGATGCCGGGCGAGCCCATGCTTGTCGAGTCCGACCCGAGCTTCTTGATGAGCAGGCTCATGAACACCGAACACGTATGCCAGCCGCTCGCGACGAGCCCGCCGAAATGCGATGCTTTCCCGGCTTCTTCGTCGAGGTGGAACGGCTGCGGGTCGTAGCGTTGCGCGAACGCCTTGATGTCGTCCGGTTCGAACGTGTAGCGGCCCACTTCGGTGGTACTGCCGACCACCAGGTCTTCGTAACTGATGCCCACTAGGTATCTCCTTCGTTGGTGCGCTCGCGCATCGCCGTCATGCCGCGTCGGTCCGCGCGAAATCGGGCAACGCCGCGATGCGGGCAAGATGATGATCGGTGTCGCCGAGCGTCGTCTCGATGATCGTCAGCCGCTTGAACAGGTGCGCGGCGGCGACCTCGTTGGTCACACCCATGCCGCCGTGCAATTGGACGGCCTGTTGGCCAACGAAGCGCGCGGCGGCGCCGACACGCGCTTTCGCAGCCGACACGGCCTTGCGCCGCGCATCGGCATCGCCGCTCGCGTAGCGTACGGCTGCCAGGTAGGTCAGCGAACGCGCCTGCTCGGCATGGATCAGCATGTCGACCATCCGGTGCTGCAGCGCCTGGAAACGCGCGATCGGCACGCCGAACTGTTCGCGTGTCTTCGTGTATTCGACCGTCGCGCGATTCAGTTCGTCGAGCACGCCGACCGCCTCCGCGCACAGCAGGAACGTCGCGTAATCGGCAACCTGCTCGAGGGCCGCAGCGTCGCGCGCACCGCCCGTCAGCAGTCGCGCCGGCGTTTCATCGAACCCGATCGTCGCGGCACGCTGGCCGTCGATCGTCCGGTAGTCGACCACCTTCGCGTTCGCGGCATCCCGCTCGACGACGAAGAGGCCGATACCGCCCCCGTCGACGCGTGCGGGCACGATCCACGCATCCGCCTGTGCGCCATGCTGAACGACCGACTTCGTGCCGATCAGCCGGTACGTGCCGCCCTGCTCGCGCGCATGCGTGTCGAGTTCGAACAGGTCGTAGCGCGCATGCGGTTCGTGGAACGCGACTGCCACACGCTTGTGCCCCTGCGCGACGGCTTCCAGCAGCGCCGCATCCTCACCCGCGCCGGAACCGGCAACGCGCAAGGCCTCGACGCCCACCGCCGTTGCCCAGTACGGCTCGATCACGAGCGCACGGCCGAGTTCCTGCATCACGACCAGCATGTCGACCGGGCCGCCGCCGAAACCACCCTGCGCGTCCGGCACGGGCAGCGCGGTCAACCCCAGTTCGGCGAACGCGCTCCATTGCGTGTCCGACACGCCCGCATCGCTGCGCACGATTGCCTGGCGCGCTTCGAAGCCGTATTGCTCGCCGAGATAACGGCGCAGCGCGTCGGCGAACTGCTGCTGCTCATCGGTAAAGCTGAAATCCATGGTTGTCTCCGTTCCCTGATCACAGCCCCAGAATCATCTGCGCGATGATGTTCTTCTGGATCTCGTTCGAGCCGCCGTAGATCGACGTCTTCCGGTAATTGAAGTAGTACGCGGCAAGCGGTGCCGCATCGTCATCGCCCGCGATGCTGTGCTCGCGCTGGCCGTCGAGGAACGGTACGTCGAACGGTGCGGCGAGCGGGCCGATCGCGTCGACCATCAGCTCGGTGAGCGCCTGCTGCACTTCGGTGCCCTTGATCTTCAGCATCGACGCCTCGGGGCCGGGCCCCTTGCCGCTCGTCTCGCGGCTGACGACGCGCAGCACCGTCACCTCCAGCGCCATCAGCTCGACCTCGAGCGCCGCGACCTTCGCGGCGAACACGGGATCGGCGAGCAACGGCTTGCCGTTCTTGCGCTGGTTCGACGCCACACGCTTCAGGAACGCGAGCTCGCGCTTCGACGCGCCAACGCGCGCGATGCCGGTGCGCTCATGGCCAAGCAGGTATTTCGCGTAGGTCCAGCCGCGGTTCTCGTCGCCGACGAGATTCTCGACCGGCACCTTCACGTCCTCGAAGAACACCTCGTTGACCTCATGGTCCTCGTCGAGCATGACGATCGGGCGCACCGTGATGCCGGGCGTCTTCATGTCGATCAGCAGGAACGAGATGCCTTCCTGTTTCTTCGCGGCCGGATCGGTGCGCACGAGGCAGAACATCATGTCGGCGTACTGGCCGAGCGTTGTCCAGGTCTTCTGGCCATTGACGACGTAGTGGTCGCCCTGGCGCTCCGCGCGCGTGCGCAACGATGCGAGGTCGGATCCCGAACCCGGCTCCGAATAGCCCTGGCACCACCAGTCCGAGCCGTCGAGAATGCGCGGCAGATAATGACGTCTCTGCGCTTCGCTGCCGTATTTCATCAACACGGGCGCAACCATCGATACGCCGAACGGCAGCACGGTCGGCGCGCCGATCCGCGCGCACTCCTCGTCCCAGATGTGTCGTTGCGTCGCGTTCCAGCCCGGGCCGCCGTATTCGACGGGCCATGCGGGCGCAGACCAGCCGCGCTGACCGAGAATCCGGTGCCAGCTCGCGAAATCCTCGCGATCGAGTCGTTTGTGATCGAGTACTTTGGCGCGCAGTGCGTGAGGCAGGTTGGCCTCAAGCCAGGCGCGGACGTCGACGCGGAACGCGTCGTCCGAGGGGGAATAATCCAGATCCATGCGCAGTGTCTCCTGTCCGCAGCCGTCCGGCCCGGCAAGGACTCACTGCATAGGTCATTGCAGTGGTTCTTTCAGCGCGGCAGGAATCGGCAGCGGCATCACGTCGATGCCTTCTTCGGCCAAGGATTGCGCATCTTCGAGCGTCGTGACGCCACGAATGCTGCGTGCCGGCGCCTCGTTGTAATGGATGCGCCGCGCTTCCTCGGCGAAGCGCTCGCCCACATTCTCGGTTTTCTCCAGCACCTCGCGCAGCGCACGCATTACCTGCGCCTGCAGTGCACGCGAATCGACCGGCTGTGCCTGCGTCGCGCCCGACAGGTTCAGGCGCGGCGCCGACGGCAGACGGTTGACCTCGGTCGTTCCGCACACCGGACATTCGACCAGCTTGCGGGACAACTGCGCTTCGAATTCATCGGCGGAAGCGAACCAGCCTTCGAACCGATGACCGTGCGGGCACTGTAAATCGAGGACCTTCATGCTGAATCAGGGCGTGTGACGAGTGTAGCGCAAAAAGCGGTTTTGTGAACGGTCGTGCTAAATACCGGTCGCGCGACGCGGCGCCGCCGCGTCACCGGATTGTAACGCGGCCCCCAACCCGCCGCTGACGCCGCGCTCAGGGCGTCAGGACCGGCCCGAGCGGCCACGTGCCGGACAGCACCTTGTCGAGCCACATCGTGCCGATGATCGTCTTCACGTCGGAGATCTGGCCCGTGCGCACCCATTCCTGCAGATCGGCCTGCGTCGCGGTGAAGGTCTCGAGGAATTCGCCTTCATCGAGCTTGCGCTCGCCGGCCGTCAGCCCGCGCGCCAGGTACAGGTCGATGAATTCGGTCGAATAGGAAATGATCGGATGAATCCGTGCCAGGAACACGTACTCGCGCGCCGTGTAGCCGGTTTCTTCACGCAGTTCGCGCACCGCGCATGCGAGCGCGCCTTCGTTCGGATCGAGCTTGCCGGCCGGGAATTCGGCCATCACCTTGCCGATCGGGTAGCGATACTGGCTTTCCATCAGCACGCGGCCGTCGTCGAACAGCGGGATCACCATCACCGCGCCCGGATGCTGGACGTATTCGCGCGTGGCCTTCTTGCCATCCGGCAGACGGACGGTATCGCGCTTGAGCTTGAGGAACGCGCCGTCGAAGATCGCCTCGCTTTCGAGGCAGGTTTCGGTCAGTGCGGCGTCGTGATTGGGTAGTTCGGCCATCGGCGGCTCCAAAATTGAGCGCGACGGCCGAAGCCGTCAGCGTCGTTTGACGAGATACTGGAACGTGAAGCCGGGAAACGCGAACACGACGAAAAGACTGAACGTGATCGCGTAGAACTGCCAGCCCTGTTCGAAGCGGTTGCCGGCGCGCGACTCGAGCCAGAAGCCGAGCGCGCCAACGATGAAGTACAGCACGATCAGCTCGCCGATCCGGACCCACCCGCTCTTCTTCGCCGCGCCGAACGGCACGACGGCGAAGAGGCGTTGGTTCAGGAACGGCAGGTTGGCGCAGACGAGCGCCAACAGCACAATAAACCAGCCGGCTGCCGACATTACAGCGGCAGCGTGTGACGAATTGCCTGCAGGCAGGCCGTCAGCAGCGGGCTCGGGATCAGGCCGAGCGCGACGACCGCCAGACCGTTCAGCACGAGGATCGTACGCTTGCAGAAATCGCCCGAAATCGGCGTCGTATCCTGCGGTGCATCGAAGTACATCAGCTTCACGATGCGCAGGTAGTAGAACGCGCCGAACAGCGACGTGATCACGGCCAGCACGGCCAGCCACGTGAGGCCCGCGTTGACGGTTGCCTCGAGCACGGCGAGCTTCGCGTAGAAGCCGACGGTCGGCGGAATACCGGCCAGCGAGAACATCATGACCATCATCACGAACGCGAACACCGGGCTGCGCTTGTTGAGGCCCTTGAAGTCGTCGATCGTTTCGGCTTCGAAATCGCGGCGTGCGAGCAGCATCACCACGCCGAACGAGCCGAGCGTCGTGATCAGGTAGACGATCGCGTAGAACATCGCCGAGCTGTATGCGTTCGCCGGTGCCGTTGCGTCGCCCTTCACGATGCCCGCGAGCAGGCCGAGCAGCACGAAGCCCATGTTCGAGATCGCCGAGTACGCAAGCATCCGCTTGATGTTGCGCTGGACGATACCCGTGATGTTGCCGACGATCAGCGACAGTGCGGCCAGGATCACGAGCGCGGTCTGCCAGTTCTGTGCGAGCGGCAGCAGGCCCATCACCAGGAAGCGCAGGCCCCACGCGAACGCGGCAACCTTCGGGCCGCCGCCGACGAACAGCGTCATCGCGGTCGGTGCGCCCTGGTAGACGTCCGGCACCCACATGTGGAACGGCACGGCGCCGAGCTTGAACGCGATACCGGCGACGATGAAGACCACGCCGAACATCAGCACGGCCGCGTCGGTGTTGCCGCCGACCGCCTTGTACACCTCGCCCAGCTCGAGCGAGCCGGTCGCGCCGTAGAGCATCGAGATGCCGTACAGCACGAAGCCCGACGCAAGCGCGCCCAGCACGTAGTACTTCATCGCGGCTTCGCTCGACTGTGCGGCGTCGCGGCGCAGCGCGATGACGGCGTACAGCGACAGCGACATCAGTTCGAGACCGAGGTACAGCGTCAGGAAGTTGTTGCCCGACACCATGACCAGCTGACCGAGCAGCGAGAACATGCCGAGCAGGAACACGTCACCGCGGAACATGTCGCGATCTTCGAGGTACTTGCGCGAATAGACGAGCGAGACCGCGAAACCGAACGACACGACGGCCTTCATCATGCTCGCGAACGAGTCGACGACGACCATCTTCGAGAAGAAGTAGTACTGCTGCGGGTCGAGTGCCTGCACCGCGAACCACACGCCGGCGACGACCGACGATACGACCGCGATCAGGTAAGTCAGGCGGCGGCCGGAGGCGCCGGTAAAGGTGTCGTTCAGCCATGCGACGACGATGGCGGCCATCACCAGCGCGTCAGGCAACAGGACATTCATAGGAGCGTTCATGATCTTGAGTTCCTCCGCTCGCGATTACTGGGCCAGCGGCAGCTTCGACTGCGCGACATGGGAGAGGAGGTTTTCCACGGAAACGTGCATCACGTCGGTGAAAGGCTTCGGATACAGGCCCATCAGCATCGTGAACGCGGCGAGCACAGCCAGCATCAGGAATTCGCGACGGCCGATGTCCTTCAGCTTGGCAACGTGATCGTTCGCAACCGCGCCGAAGTACACGCGCTTGTACATCCACAGCGTGTAGGCAGCGCCGAGGATCAGCGTGAATGCCGCGCCGAATGCGATCCAGAAGTTGTACTGGACGGCCGCGAGAATCACCATGAACTCGCCGACGAAACCCGACGTACCCGGCAGGCCGCAGTTGGCCATCGAGAACAGCATCGCGAAGGCCGCGAACTTCGGCATCACGTTGACGACGCCACCGTAATCGGCGATCTGGCGCGAGTGCACGCGGTCGTACAGCACGCCGATGCAGAGGAACATCGCGCCCGACACGAAGCCGTGCGAGATCATCTGGATGATCGCGCCTTCGACGCCGAGCTGGTTGAAGATGAAGAAGCCGAGCGTGACGAAGCCCATGTGCGCGATCGACGAATACGCGACCAGCTTCTTCATGTCGGCCTGCACCATCGCGACGAGGCCGATGTAGATCACCGCGATCAGCGACAGCGTGATCACGACGGGTGCCAGGAAGTGGCTCGCGTCAGGCGTGATCGGCAGCGAGAAGCGCAGGAAACCGTATGCGCCGAGCTTCAGCATGATCGCAGCCAGCACGACCGAGCCGCCCGTCGGCGCTTCCACGTGCGCGTCCGGCAGCCAGGTGTGGACCGGCCACATCGGCACCTTCACCGCGAACGCGAGGAAGAAGGCAATGAACAACAGTATCTGCGGCGTCATCGCGATCTTGGCGTTCTGCCACGTCGCGAGGTCGAACGAATGCGTTTCCGTGTACAGGTAGATCAGCGCGACCAGCATCAGCAGCGAGCCGGCCAGCGTGTACAGGAAGAACTTGAATGCCGCATACACGCGGTTCGGGCCACCCCACACGCCGATGATGATGTACATCGGGATCAGGGTCGCTTCGAAGAACACGTAGAACAGCAGGCCGTCGGCCGCCGAGAATACGCCGATCATGATCCCGGACAGGATCAGGAACGCCGCGAGGTACTGCGCGACGTTCTCGGTGATCACTTCCCATGCGGCGATCACGACGATCACCGTGATCAGCGCGGTCAGCACGACGAACCACATCGAGATGCCGTCGACGCCGAGGTGATACGCGATGTCGAAGCGTTCGATCCAGGTCGACTTCTCGACGAACTGCAGTGCAGCCGTGCTCGAGTCGAAGCCCGTGATCAGCGGGATCGTGACCGCCAGGCCGAGCAGCGAACCGATCAGCGCGATCCAGCGGGCCGTCCCCGGATTTTTGTCGTTACCCACCGCAAGCACGAGGAGGCCGAAAACGATCGGCAGCCAGATCGCGGTACTGAGAATCGGAAAAGCGTGCATTAAGTTGTCCCCCGCCTTATTTGCCGCCGAGCGTTACAAACAGGGTCAGGAGCCCCAGCATGCCGATGATCATGGCGAACGCGTAGTGATAGATGTAACCGGATTGGAGGAAGCGGATCACGCCGGCGAACCAGCCGATGAACCGGGCGCTGCCGTTGACGAGGCCGTCGATCACCACGACGTCACCTTCCTTCCACAGGCCGCGGCCGATCGCCACCGAACCACGGGCGAACACCACTTCGTTGATCTTGTCCATGTAGTACTTGTTGTCCAGCAGCGTGTAGATCGGGCCGAACGCGCGGCGGATCGACGCCGGCAGTTCCGGACGCTTCAGGTACAGGAACCACGCGACAACGACACCGGCGAGCGCGAGCCAGACCGGCAGGCCCGACACCGAGTGCAGGCCCATGCCCACCCAGCCGTGGAACTCTTCGGCCATCTCGGCCAGTGCCGGATGGTTTTCGCCGATGAAGATCACCTTGTCGAACGCAACGCCGTGCTGGAAGAAGTCGCCGAACAGCATCGGGCTGATCGCGATCGCGCCGATGATGACCGACGGGATCGCCAGCAGGACCAGCGGCACCCACACGACCCACGGGGTCTCGTGCGGTTCGTGCGCGTGGTCGTCATGACCGTGGCCATGGCCGTGATCGTCGTGGCCGTGCGCAGCCGCCATGCCCATCGGCGATTCCGGATGCTTCGGCTTGCGGAAGCGCTCTTCGCCGTGGAACACCAGGAAGTACATGCGGAACGAGTACAGCGCCGTGACGAACACGCTCGCGACGACCGCGAAGTACGCGAAGCCCGAACCCGGCAGGTGCGACAGCTTCACCGCGTCGATGATCGAGTCCTTCGAATAGAAGCCCGAGAAGAACGGCGTGCCGATCAGCGCGAGCGAACCGACGAGCGACGTGATCCACGTGATCGGCATGTACTTGCGCAGGCCGCCCATGTTGCGCATGTCCTGGTCGTGGTGCATGCCCATGATGACCGAGCCGGCGCCGAGGAACAGCAGCGCCTTGAAGAACGCGTGCGTCATCAGGTGGAACACGGCGACCGGGTAAGCGGACACGCCGAGCGCGACGGTCATGTAGCCGAGCTGCGACAGCGTCGAGTACGCGACTACGCGCTTGATGTCGTTCTGGACGATGCCGAGGAAGCCCATGAAGAGCGCCGTGATCGCGCCGATCACCGTGATGAACGACAGCGCGGTATCCGACAGCTCGAACAGCGGCGACATGCGCGACACCATGAAGATGCCGGCGGTCACCATCGTCGCCGCGTGAATCAGCGCGGAGATCGGGGTCGGGCCTTCCATCGAGTCCGGCAGCCACACGTGCAGCGGGAACTGTGCCGACTTACCCATCGCGCCGATGAACAGGCAGATACAGGCAACGGTCAGCAGGCCCCAGTCGGTGCCCGGGAAGTGCAGGCTCGCGAGTTCCGCGCGCTTTGCGAACACTTCGCCGTAGTTCATCGAGCCGGCGAATGCGAGCAGCAGGCCGATGCCGAGCAGGAAGCCGAAGTCACCCACGCGGTTCACGAGGAACGCCTTCATGTTCGCGTAGATCGCGCTCTCACGCGTGAAGTAGAAGCCGATCAGCAGGTACGACACCAGACCCACCGCCTCCCAGCCGAAGAACAGCTGCAGGAAGTTGTTGCTCATCACGAGCATCAGCATCGAGAACGTGAACAGCGAGATGTACGAGAAGAAGCGCTGGTAGCCGTCTTCTTCCGCCATGTAGCCGATCGTGTACACGTGCACCATCAGCGAGACGAAGGTCACGACGACCATCATCATCGCGGTCAGCGAATCGACGAGGAAGCCGACTTCGAGCTTCAGCGAGCCGACGTTCATCCATTCGTAGACGGTCGCGTTGAAGCTTGCGCCGCCCATCACGTCGAAGAAGACTTTCGCCGACAGGAGGAACGCGATCATTACGCCGAGGATCGTGATCCGGTGTGCGCCCTTGCGCCCGACTGCGTTCCCGAACAGCCCCGCAATCAGCGAGCCGGCCAGCGGAGCGAGCGGAATCGCCAGCAGCAGGTTTTCATTGAGTGTCGTTGACATAACAGCGTTGCCTGAAATTAACCTTTGAGCTGATCGAGATCCTCGACATTGATCGTGTCGAGCTTACGGAACAGGGTCACCAGAATCGCGAGGCCGATCGCGGCTTCCGCTGCGGCGACCGTCAGCACGAAGAACACGAAGATCTGGCCGTGCACATCGCCGAGGTAATGCGAAAACGCGACGAAGTTGGTGTTCACCGCCAGCAGCATCAGTTCGATCGACATCAGGATGATGATGACGTTGCGGCGGTTCAGGAAAATCCCGACGATCGCGATCGCAAAGAGGATCGCGCCGAGCACGAGGTAATGAGCAAGAGTCAGCATGTTTTCTTTTCCTCCGCTTAGCCGTTGGTGCCCGAACCGGCTTCGCTCTGCGCCGTTTCCGGCTGCGGCTTTTCCGCGTCCATCTTCACGAGGCGCACGCGGTCGTTGCGGCGCACCTTGACCTGATCCGATACACGTTGACGCTTGCTGTCCTTGCCCTTGCGCTCGGTCAGCCCGATCGCGGCAATGATCGCGACCAGCAGCACGAGGCCGGCGATTTCAAACGCGAAGATGTAGTCGGTGTAGATCACCTTGCCGATCAGGCGCGTGTTCGACCAGTTGGCCATCTCGCCCGTCGCCATCGCGTGCACCGTCTGCGTGTCGCCGTAGCCGCGCCACAGGATCAGCGCGGTTTCGATCACGATGATCGCGCCGACCACGGTCGCCATCGGGACGAAGCGCTTGAAGTCGCGGCGCAGGTAGTCGATGTTGATGTCCAGCATCATCACGACGAACAGGAACAGCACCATCACGGCGCCCACGTAGACCAGCACCAACAGGATCGCGAGGAACTCCGCTTCCAGCAGCATCCAGATCGCGGCGGCGTTGAAGAACGCCAGCACAAGGAAAAGCGCAGACGCCACCGGGTTGCGCGAAGTGATCACCTTCAGCCCTGATACCACCAGGAGCAGCGCGAAGATGTAGAACAGTACGGTCGTGAATTCCATGATTACCGGTTCATCGTTAGGCCATAGTCAGGCGCGGCTTGCGGGACGCTCTCGCGTGCCGCACCCGTCGCGGCGGCTCGGCCCAGGCTTCGGGCCGGCACTGCAAACACAATCAACGATACGGCGCGTCGGCAGCCTTCGCCGCTGCGATGTCCTTCTCGTAGCGATCGCCCACCGCAAGCAGCATTTCCTTCGTGAAATACAGGTCGCCGCGCTTTTCGCCGTGGTACTCGAGAATCTGCGTCTCGACGATCGAATCGACCGGGCAGCTCTCTTCGCAGAAACCGCAGAAGATGCATTTCGTCAGGTCGATGTCGTAGCGCGTCGTGCGGCGCGTGTTGTCCGCGCGCGTTTCCGATTCGATCGTGATCGCCAGCGCAGGGCACACGGCCTCGCACAGCTTGCACGCGATGCAGCGCTCTTCGCCGTTTTCGTAGCGGCGCAGTGCGTGCAGCCCGCGGAAACGCGGCGAGATCGGCGTCTTTTCTTCCGGGAACTGCACGGTGACCTTGCGCTTGAACGTGTAACGGCCGGTCAGCGCGAGCCCCTGCAGGAGTTCGGTCAGGAAGAAGGTCTTAAAGAAGTGTTGGATTGCGCTCATGATTTCGTCCGATTACTTCACCCAGATGTTGAGCGGCGACATCATCCAGAAGCCGACCACGACCACCCAGACCACCGTGACGGGCAGGAACACCTTCCAGCCCAAGCGCATGATCTGGTCGTAACGGAAACGCGGGAACGTCGCGCGAACCCAGATGAACACCGACAGCAGCGCGAAGATCTTCAGCACCAGCCAGAAGATGCCCGGAATGAACGACAGGAATTCGAACGGTGCATCCCAGCCGCCGAGGAACAGCGTCGCGGTCAGTGCCGAGATCACGATCATGTTGATGTACTCGGCGAGGAAGAACAGCGCGAATGCCATACCCGAGTAATCGATCATGTGACCGGCAACGATTTCCGACTCCCCTTCCACCACGTCGAACGGGTGGCGGTTCGTTTCGGCGATGCCCGAGATGAAGTACACGACGAACGCCGGCAGCAGCGGCAGCCAGTTCCACGACAGGAAGTTCACGCCGTGGCCCGCGAAGAAGCCGTGCTGCTGCGAACCGACGATTTCCGACAGGTTCAGGCTGCCGGCCGTCATCAGCACCAGCACCAGCGCGAAGCCCATCGAGATTTCGTACGACACCATCTGTGCCGCGGCGCGCATCGCACCGAGGAACGCGTACTTCGAGTTCGATGCCCAGCCCGCGAGAATCACCGCGTACACGCCGATCGACGAGATCGCCATCGCGTACAGCAGGCCCGCGTTCACGTTCGCGAGGACCGCTTCGGCCTGGAACGGGATCACGGCCCACACGGCGAACGCCGGCACGACGGTCATCACCGGCGCGATCAGGTACAGCCAGCGGCTGGCGGCGCTCGGCTGAATGACTTCCTTCAGCAGCAGCTTCAGCACGTCGGCGATCGGCTGCAGCAAGCCGCCGGGGCCGACGCGGTTCGGGCCGAGACGCACGTGCATCCAGCCGATCAGCTTGCGTTCCCACAGAATCAGGTACGCGACGCACAGCAGGATGACGACGGAGACGACGAGGATGCGCACGATTGCCCACACCGTCGGCCATGCGAAGCCGAGAAGCTGGGACCCGCCCGCGTTGATCGTATCGAACAAGCTCATTTACGCCTTCTCCACCACCAGTTCACCGGACAGGCTGCCGAGCGCTGCGCCGGCAGGCGTTGCCGCCGACACGCGAACGACGGTCTCCGCAAGATTCGCGTCGCGCACGGCCGGCAACTGCACCGCACGCTCGCCCTGGCGCACGCGCACCGCGTCGCCTTCCTTCAAGCCCAGCTTGTCGAACAGCGCGGCCGGCAGGGCTGCGGCATTCGCCGCCTTCGCGGCAGCCGTCAGGTGCAGCGCACCTGCGCGGCGCACGAGTGCGTCGGCGTGATAGATCGGCACATCGGCCAGGCGCTCGAAGCCGCCGTTCGCGGCATTCGCTGCAGCACGAGCCGGTGCGACCGACGTCTGGTTCGACAAGCGGCCCGCGACACCGGCGTCGCCGAGTGCGGCGAGACGCACTTCTTCCGCGGTCTCATATTCGAAGTTCGGCAGGCCGAGCAGGCTGCCGAGCACGCGCAGCACCTTCCAGCCCGGACGCGTGTCGCCGAGCGGACGCACGACGCCGTTGAAGCTCTGCACGGTGCCTTCGGCGTTGACGAACGTACCGGCCGTTTCCGTGAACGGCGCAACCGGCAGCAGCACGTCGGCGTAGTCGAGGCCATGCTTGAACGGCGACATCACGACGACCATCTCAGCCTGGTTCAGCGCGGCAAGCGCCTGCGCCGGATCGGCGGTGTCGAATTCCGGTTCGACGTTCAGCAGCACGTAGCCCTTGCGCGGCTGCGCGAATGCTTCGCGCGCGTTCAGGCCGCCTTCGCCCGGCAGTGCGCCGACGACGTGCGCGCCGACCGTGTTCGCCGCTTCCGTCAGGAAGCCGAACGTGGCGCCGGTGTTGTCGGCGATCCACTTGGCAACGGCGTGCAGCTTGGCGAATTCCGGATGGCGGACCGCGACGTTGCCGAGCAGCACCGCGCGGCGTTCACCGTTCGCGAGCGACTGGGCGACAGCCTGCGCGGCCGGCGATGCCGTGACGCCCGCGAGCGTGTCGGGCAGTGCGACGCCGCGCAGTTGCGCGACGGCCGCTGCGATGCCGGCCAACTGGTCGAGCCATGCCGACGGTGCAGCAACGATGCGCTGCGCGGTCGGGATCAGGGCGTCGTCACCGGTCGCGTGCAGGAAGTGCAGCTTCGCGCCGTTCTTCGCGGCCTGACGCAGGCGAGCGGCGAACAACGGGTGGTCGCGGCGCAGGAACGACCCGACGACGAACGCGGCGTCCACGTTCGACAGGTCGGCGATCGGCATGCCGAGCCACGGTGCGCCCTGGACCGGCGCGGAGAAATCCTGCTGACGCAGACGGAAGTCGACGTTCGGCGTCTTCAGTTCGTTGGCGAGCTGCTTCACGAGGAACAGCTCTTCGGCCGTGCTGTGCGCGCTCGCGAGCATCGCCAGCGCGTTCGCGCCGTGATCCGCGGCGATGCCCTTCAGGCCCTTCGCGACGTATTCGAGTGCGGTCTGCCAGTCGGTTTCGATCCACTGGCCGCCCTGCTTCAGCATCGGCTTCGTCAGGCGCTCTTCGCTGTTGAGGCCTTCATACGAGAAGCGATCCTTGTCCGAGATCCAGCATTCGTTGATGGCTTCGTTCTCGAACGGCAGCACGCGCATCACGCGATTGTTCTTCACTTGAACGACGAGGTTCGCGCCGACGGAATCGTGCGGGCTCACCGACTTGCGGCGCGACAGTTCCCACGTACGGGCGCTGTAGCGGAACGGCTTGCTGGTCAGCGCGCCGACCGGGCACAGGTCGATCATGTTGCCCGACATTTCGGAATCGACCGTCTTGCCGACGAACGTCGTGATTTCCGAGTGCTCGCCGCGGCCCAGCATGCCGAACTCCATCACGCCGGCGATTTCCTGGCCGAAGCGGACGCAGCGCGTGCAGTGGATGCAACGCGACATTTCTTCCATCGAGATCAGCGGGCCCACGTTCTTGTGGAACACCACGCGCTTCTCTTCCGAGTAGCGCGACGACGACTTGCCGTAGCCGACCGCCAGATCCTGCAGCTGGCATTCGCCGCCCTGATCGCAGATCGGGCAGTCGAGCGGGTGGTTGATGAGGAGGAATTCCATCACCGACTGCTGCGCCTTCACGGCCTTGTCGGATTGCGTATGGACGATCATGCCGGCCGACACGGGGGTCGCGCAGGCAGGCACGGCCTTCGGCATCTTCTCGACTTCGACGAGACACATCCGGCAGTTGGCCGCAACCGACAGTTTCTTGTGATAGCAGAAGTGAGGAATGTACGTATCCGCCTTGTGCGCAGCCTGGATCACCATGCTGCCTTCGGGCACCTCGACCTTCTTGCCGTCTATTTCAAGTTCAACCATGATGGTGAATGGTCCTTAACCTATTTCCGCCCGTTCGCGCCTTCGCCCGACCGTGCGCTCAAATTCCGCAACCGGGTACGCTTCAGGCTGCCGCCGCGTGCGCGTGGCCGCCGACCATGCAGTGCTTGTGCTCGACGTGGTACGCGAATTCGTCCCAGTAGTGCTTGAGCATCCCGCGTACCGGCATCGCCGCCGCATCGCCGAGTGCGCAGATCGTGCGGCCCATGATGTTCTCGGCAACCGAGTTCAGCAGGTCCAGATCTTCCTGGCGGCCTTCGCCGTGCTCGATACGGTTCACGACGCGATACAGCCAGCCGGTGCCTTCACGGCACGGCGTGCACTGGCCGCACGATTCCTCGTAGTAGAAGTACGACAGGCGCAGCAGCGAGCGCACCATGCAGCGCGTCTCGTCCATCACGATCACCGCGCCGGAACCGAGCATCGAGCCCGCCTTCGCGATCGAATCGTAGTCGAGATCCGTCTGCATCATGATGTCGCCCGGGATCACCGGCGCCGACGAACCGCCCGGAATCACGGCCTTGATCTTCTTGCCGCCGCGCATCCCGCCGGCGAGCTCCATCAGCATCGCGAACGGCGTGCCGAGCGGCACTTCGTAGTTGCCCGGACGCTCGACGTCGCCCGACACCGAGAAAATCTTCGTGCCGCCGTTGTTCGGCTTGCCGATCTCGAGGTAATTCTGCGGCCCGATGGACAGCAGGAACGGCACCGCGGCGAACGTCTCGGTGTTGTTGATCGTGGTGGGCTTGCCGTACACGCCGAAACTCGCCGGGAACGGCGGCTTGAAGCGCGGCTGGCCCTTCTTGCCTTCGAGCGACTCGAGCAGCGCCGTTTCTTCGCCGCAGATGTACGCGCCGTACCCGTGGTGCGCGTGCAGCTGGAACGAGAATTCCGAGCCCATGATGTTGTCGCCGAGGAACCCGGCTGCGCGCGCTTCATCGAGCGCGGCTTCGAAGCGTCGATACACTTCGAAGATTTCGCCGTGGATGTAGTTGTAGCCGACGGTGATGCCCATCGCGTACGCGCCGATGGCCATGCCTTCGATCAGCGCGTGCGGGTTCCAGCGCAGGATGTCGCGATCCTTGAACGTGCCCGGCTCGCCTTCGTCCGAGTTGCAGACGAGGTACTTCTGCCCCGGGAACTGGCGCGGCATGAAGCTCCACTTCAGGCCGGTCGGGAAGCCCGCACCGCCACGGCCACGCAGGCCCGACGCCTTGACGTCGGCGATCACCTGCTCGGGCGGAATCTTTTCTTCGAGAATGCGGCGCAGCTGCTTGTAGCCGCCGCGCGCAACGTAATCTTCGAGGTGCCAGTTCTCGCCGTTCAGACCGGCGAGGATCAGCGGTTTGATGTGACGGTCGTGGAGGGACGTCATTTCGAGAGCTCCTCAAGCAGCTGGTCGATCTTCTCGCGGCTCATGAAGCTGCACATTCTGTGATTGTTCACCAGCAGCACCGGCGCATCGCCGCACGAGCCCATGCATTCGCCTTCCTTCAGCGTGAACTTGCCGTCGGGCGTGGTCTCGCCGAAGCCGATGCCCAGCTTCTGTTTCAGGTAGTCGGCAGTCGCTTCCGCGCCACCGTCCGGGCCGAGCTGGCACGGCAGGTTCGTGCAGAGCGTGATCTTGTGCTTGCCGACCGGGTTGAGCTCGTACATCGTGTAGAACGTCGCGACTTCCTGCACGGCAACGGCCGGCATGCCGAGATAGTCCGCGACGAACTGCATCAGTTCGGGCGACAGCCAGCCGTGCTCTTCCTGAGCAACGGCCAACGCCGACATCACGGCGGACTGTTTCTGATCGGCGGGATACTTCGTCAACGCTCGATCGATTTCCTTCAGGCCTTCAGCTGAGATCATTTTCAGACACGACTCTTTCAATTCCTACCGAACGAACAACCTGCCGCACACTGGGGTGCATGGACGGCAGACCTGGCGCTCACTGTTGACAGCTTGCGAAGCCGCGCCGGTTCAGCGCGCATCGCGTGTGACTTGCTGCTCGCCGCCCGCTCGCGCGGGCGGCGCTAACCATTAGCGATCGATTTCGCCGAACACGATGTCCTGCGTACCGATGATCGTGACGGCGTCGGCGATCATGTGACCGCGCGCCATTTCGTCGAGCGACGCCAGGTGCGCGAAACCCGGTGCGCGAATCTTGAGGCGATACGGCTTGTTGGCACCATCCGACACGAGGTAGATGCCGAACTCACCCTTCGGATGCTCGACCGCCGCGTACGCTTCGCCTTCCGGGACATGGAAACCTTCGGTGAAGAGCTTGAAGTGGTGAATCAAGTCTTCCATGTTGGTCTTCATGCCGACGCGCGACGGCGGGGCAACCTTGTGATTGTCCGTCATCACCGGGCCCGGATTCTTGCGGAGCCACTCAATACACTGTTTCGCGATGCGGATCGACTGGCGCATTTCCTCGACGCGCACCAGATAGCGGTCGTAGCAATCGCCGTTCACGCCGACCGGCACGTCGAAATCGAGGCGATCGTACACTTCGTAGGGCTGCTTCTTGCGCAGATCCCAGGCGATGCCCGAGCCGCGCAGCATCGGGCCCGTCATGCCCATCTGCAGCGCACGCTCCGGGCTGACCACGCCGATCCCGACCAGACGCTGTTTCCAGATCCGGTTGTCGGTGAGCAGCGTTTCGTATTCGTCGACGCACTTCGGGAAGCGCGTGAAGAAGTCGTCGATGAAGTCGAGCACCGAGCCGCTGCGCGCTTCGTTCATCTTCGCGAGCGCCTTCTCGTTGCGAATCTTCGACGCCTTGTATTGCGGCATTGCGTCAGGCAGATCGCGATAGACGCCGCCCGGACGGTAGTACGCCGCGTGCATCCGGGCGCCGGACACCGCTTCGTACACGTCCATCAGGTCTTCACGCTCGCGGAACGCGTACAGGAACACGGCCATCGCGCCGACGTCGAGCGCGTGCGCGCCGATCCACATCAGGTGGTTCAGCACGCGCGTGATTTCGTCGAACAGCACGCGGATGTACTGCGCGCGCTCCGGCACGTCGATGCCGAGCAGCTTTTCGATCGCGAGCACGTAGCCGTGCTCGTTGACCATCATCGACACGTAGTCGAGACGGTCCATGTAAGGCACGGACTGGATGAACGTTTTGGATTCCGCGAGTTTTTCCGTCGCGCGGTGCAGCAGGCCGATGTGCGGATCGGCACGCTGGATGACTTCGCCGTCGAGCTCGAGCACGAGGCGCAGCACGCCGTGCGCTGCCGGGTGCTGCGGGCCGAAGTTGAGCGTGTAGTTCTTGATTTCTGCCATGACGCCCCCTTAATGTTTCAGACCGCCATAGCGATCCTCGCGGATCACGCGCGGCGTGATTTCGCGCGGCTCGATCGTCACCGGCTGGTACACGACCCGCTTTTCTTCCGGGTCGTAACGCATTTCGACATAGCCCGACACCGGGAAGTCCTTGCGGAACGGGTGGCCGATGAAGCCGTAGTCGGTGAGGATGCGGCGCAGGTCGGGGTGGCCTTCGAACACGATGCCGTACAGGTCGAACGCTTCGCGCTCATACCAGTTCGCGGAGGTCCAGATGTCGACCAGCGACGCCACGATCGGCAGGTCGTCGTCCGGCGCGAATACGCGCAGGCGCAGGCGCCAGTTGTTCGTGACCGACAGCAGGTGCGACACGGCCGCGAAGCGCGGGCCGTCGTAGGCACCGTCACCGAAGGTCTGGTAGTCGACGCCGCACAGGTCGATCAGTTGCTCGAAACGGAGCTTCGGATCGTCGCGCAGCATCTTTGCGACTTCGAGGTAATCGCTCGCCTTCACGACGAGCGTCAGTTCACCGATCGCTTCGGTGAGGCTCACCACGCGCGCGCCGAGCGCGGCTTCGAGGTTTGCCTTGAGGGTCTCGATTTTGCTTGCCATATTGAGGGGACGCTCGGGGCTTTATTGACGGGCGATGGTATTGGTACGGCGGATCTTCGCCTGAAGCTGGATCACGCCATAGACCAGCGCCTCGGCCGTGGGCGGACAGCCCGGCACATAGACGTCGACCGGCACGATCCGGTCGCAGCCGCGGACCACCGAGTACGAGTAGTGGTAGTAGCCACCGCCGTTCGCGCACGATCCCATCGAGATCACCCAGCGCGGCTCGGCCATCTGGTCGTACACGCGACGCAGCGCGGGCGCCATCTTGTTGCAGAGCGTGCCGGCGACGATCATCACGTCCGACTGGCGCGGGCTCGGGCGAAACACGACGCCGAACCGGTCCAGGTCGTAACGGGCCGCGCCCGCATGCATCATTTCGACGGCGCAACACGCGAGCCCGAACGTCATCGGCCACAGCGAGCCGGTACGCGTCCAGTTGATCAGCTTGTCAGCCGTCGTGGTGACAAACCCTTCCTTCAAGACCCCTTCGATACTCATTTGCTTTCCACTCCAGACGAGCGACCGAGCGTGGCCGCCCATGCAAACCGGCGATTAACCCATCACTCCCAGTCGAGGCCGCCTTTCTTCCAGATATAGGCAAAGCCCAGCAGGAATTCGAGCAGAAAAATCATCATTGCGATGAAACCCGGCCAGCCGATGTCCCGGAGCGCGACGCCCCACGGAAACAGGAATGCGGTTTCGAGATCGAAGATGATGAACAGGATGGCGACGAGGTAGTACCGGACGTCGAATTTCATCCGGGCGTCTTCAAAGGCTTCGAAGCCGCACTCGTACGGTGCGTTCTTCTCGACGTCCGGCTTGTTGGGACCAAGGAGCTTGCCGATGCTGACCAGCGCTATACCTAAACCAGTGCCCACGAGGAGGAACAACAAGACGGGGTAATAGGCTGCGAGGTTCAAGGCAATCCTCTATCGGTTGGTTCTGAGCGTCCGGAGAATACCACTTCCGGCGGAAGGAATCATTTCGGAGTGCGTGCAATCGCAAGACAACCGCAAGCACACCCCAGAAATGAAAAATGCCAGCCACTAGAAGCGGCTGGCATTGAGTAACTTTGGTGCCGACGGCGAGACTCGAACTCGCACAGCTTTCGCCACTACCCCCTCAAGATAGCGTGTCTACCAATTTCACCACGTCGGCACTGCATGCAACCGGGGTTGTAACTACTTGTTTCCCGCGAATCGCTTCAAGAATTAAATTCTAACCTGACTTCCAGAATTGTTCAACGCACAAACGCAAAAATTTGAACTTTTTATTTCGGGACATCCTGGCCCGGCGCGCTTGCAGCCGAACCAGCGGCAGCGGATGCCGCGACAGCCGGCGCCGATGCTGCAGCTGCCGATGCCGGTGCGGTCGCAACCCCACCCAGCACGCCTGCCGACGGCGTCGACTTGTACGAGCCGAGATACGTCAGCGCGAGCGTAGCGACGAAGAAGATCGTCGCGAGAATGCCCGTCGTACGCGACAGGAAGTTCGCCGAGCCCGTTGCACCGAACAGGCTGCCCGACGCGCCGCTGCCGAATGCAGCGCCCATGTCGGCGCCCTTGCCGTGCTGCAACAGCACGAGACCAATCACACCAAGTGCAGACAGCACCTGCACCACAATAATCAGCGTCTTGAATAACAGCATCACACCCACCCGAATGGATCAGGCGACCGGACCGACCGGCCGCCGTCATGGTTCAATTCGATCTCGGACCGCTCAGCGCGCGGCCCGGCAGATCGCCAGGAAATCTTCCGCCTTCAGCGACGCGCCGCCGATCAGGCCACCGTCGATGTCCGGCTGCGCAAACAGCTCTTCCGCGTTGTCCGGCTTCACGCTGCCGCCGTACAGCACGGACACGTCCGCCGCACCCTTTGCCGCGAGACGCGCTCGCAGGAACGCGTGCACGTCCTGTGCCTGCGCCGACGTCGCGCTCTTGCCCGTGCCGATCGCCCAGACCGGCTCGTATGCGACGACGATCCGCGCGGCCTCGTCGGCCGTCAGCACGGCCAGCACCGCATCGAGCTGCGCACCGACCACCTGCTCGGTCGCGCCCGACTCGCGCTCGTCGAGCGTCTCGCCGACGCACACGACAGGCGTGAGCCCCGCTGCGAGCGCGCGTTGCGTCTTCGCCGCGACCGTCTCGTTGCGTTCGCCGTGATACGCGCGGCGCTCCGAGTGACCGACGATCGCATAGCGTGCGCCGAACTCCGCGACCATCGCAGCAGCCACTTCACCGGTGAACGCGCCCTGCTCGTGCGCCGACACGTCCTGCGCACCCCAGGCGACACGGCCGCCGTCGAGCTGCGCCTGAACCTGCGCGAGATACGGGAACGGCACGCACACGCCGACCGACGTTTCGGCCGCCACCGCGCCCGCGCCCTGCACCACTTCGTTCAGCAACGCCTGGTTGCCGGCCAGCCGGCCGTGCATCTTCCAGTTGCCGATCACACGCTTAGTTCTCTGTTTCGACATCGTGTCTGTCTCGTCACCGCTTGGTCATTAACGCGCCGGAAACCGGCCGTCAGGTTTGATCTGGCGAAGCAAACCGGCGATTTTACTGCGCGCGGCTTGAACCGGTCAAACCGCGCATGTCAAGCCCGGCCATACGGGCCGTCAGGCGTTCGTACCCCAATCGAGCACGATCTTGCCGGTGTGCTCGCTGCTTTCCATCAGCGCATGGGCCTGCGCGGCGTCCGCCGCCGGCAATACGCGATAGATCACCGGCTTGATGCGGCCGTCGGCAAGCAGCGGCCACACGCGCGCCTTCAGCTGCGCGGCGATCTGCGCCTTGAGCTCGACCGGACGCGGGCGCAGCGTCGAACCCGTGATGGTCAGCCGGCGACGCAGGATCTCGCCCAGGTTGACGTCGGCCTTCGCGCCGCCGAGCAGCGCGATCAGCACGAGGCGGCCCCCATCCGCGAGCGCGGACAGTTCGCGCGGCACGTACGAGCCGGCCACCATGTCGAGGATCACGTCGACGCCGCGATCGTGCGTCAGCGACTTCACGACCTCGACGAAGTCTTCCGTCTTGTAGTTGATCGCACGCTCCGCGCCGAGCGCCTCGCATGCGCGGCACTTGTCGGCAGTACCGGCCGTCGCGAACACGCGAAAGCCGAGCGCATGCGCGATCTGGATCGCCGTCACGCCGATGCCGCTCGAGCCGCCCTGCACGAGCAGCGTTTCCTGCTCGCCGCCCTCGCCCGCGCCGAGCTGCGCGCGGTCGAACACGTTGCTCCACACCGTGAAAAACGTCTCGGGCAGCGACGCGGCCTCGATATCGGTGAGCCCGTCGGGCACCGGCAGGCATTGCAGCAGCGGCGCGACCGCATATTCCGCATAGCCGCCGCCCGCGAGCAGCGCACACACGCGATCGCCGAGCTTCAGGCCGAACGGGTTCTGAGCGGCGTCCGACAGGTCGCCGCCGACGATCTCGCCCGCGACCTCGAGGCCCGGCAAATCCGACGCACCCGGCGGCGGCGCATACGCACCCTTGCGCTGGAACACGTCGGGCCGGTTCACGCCGGAAGCCGCCACCTTGATCAGCACTTCGCCGCGCTTCGGTTCGGGGCGCGGACGCTCCGCAAGCTTCAGCACGTCGGAGGCGCCGAACTCGGTGATTTCGATGGCTTTCATGGTGAGGGTCGCTCCAGGATCGGAATCGGATGGCGCGCCCGCACGCGGCACGGGCGCCTGGCCGGCGCTGCTGCGCCGCACAACGATGCTACAGAAAAAACGGCCGGCACGCTTTCGCACTGCCGGCCGTTGGTCCGCCTATCCGCTTATTGCTGCGGCGGCGTGTCCGACTGCGACGCCGCCGCTGCTTCGTTCAGCAGCGCCTTTGCCGACAGACGTACGCGACCCTTTTCGTCCGTCTGGATGACCTTGACCTTCACTTGCTGGCCTTCCTTCAGGTAGTCGTTGATGTCCTTCACACGCTCGTTGACGATTTCCGAGATGTGCAGCAGGCCATCCTTGCCCGGCAGCAGGTTCACGATCGCGCCGAAATCGAGCAGCTTCAGAACCGTGCCTTCGTACACCTGGCCGACTTCGATCTCGGCCGTGATCTGCTCGATGCGCTTCTTCGCTTCGGCCATGCCGTCGCTGTTCGTGCTCGCGATCGTCACGACGCCGTCGTCGGAGATGTCGATGGTCGTGCCGGTTTCTTCCGTCAGCGCGCGGATCACCGAACCGCCCTTGCCGATCACGTCGCGGATCTTTTCCGGGTTGATCTTGATCGTGATCATGCGCGGCGCGAATTCCGACAGTTGCGTGTTCGCACCCGAAACCGCCGACGTCATCTTGCCGAGGATGTGCATACGGCCTTCCTTCGCCTGCGCGAGCGCGACCTGCATGATTTCCTTCGTGATGCCCTGGATCTTGATGTCCATCTGCAGTGCCGTCACGCCTTGCTCCGTGCCGGCCACCTTGAAGTCCATGTCGCCGAGGTGATCTTCGTCGCCGAGGATGTCGGTCAGCACCGCGAACTTGTTGCCTTCGAGGATCAGGCCCATCGCGATACCCGCGACGTGCGCCTTCATCGGCACGCCGGCGTCCATCAGCGCGAGGCAGCCGCCGCACACCGATGCCATCGACGACGAACCGTTCGATTCGGTGATTTCCGACACGACGCGGATCGAGTAGCCGAATTCGTCGGCGCTCGGCAGGCACTTGACCAGTGCACGCTTCGCGAGGCGGCCGTGGCCGATTTCGCGGCGCTTCGGCGAGCCGACGCGGCCCGTTTCGCCGGTCGCGAACGGGGGCATGTTGTAGTGGAGCATGAAGCGCTCGCGGTACTCGCCTTCGAGCGCGTCGATGATCTGCTCGTCACCCTTCGTGCCGAGCGTCGCGACGACCAGCGCCTGCGTCTCGCCGCGCGTGAACAGCGCCGAGCCGTGGGTACGCGGCAGCACGCCGGTGCGGATTTCGATCGGGCGCACGGTGCGCGTGTCGCGACCGTCGATGCGCGGCTCGCCGTTCAGGATCTGCGAACGGACGATCTTCGCCTCGATGTCGAACAGCACGTTGCCGACCGTTGCCTTGTCGGCTGCGACCGTACCTGCTGCCAGCGCATCTTCCTCGAGCTTCGCCGAGGTTGCCGCGTAGACTTCCTTCAGCTTCGTCGAGCGTGCCTGCTTGTCGCGGAGCTGGTAAGCAGCGAGCAGGTCGTTCTGTGCCAGCTCGGTCACGCGCGCGATCAGCGCTTCGTTCTTCGGCGCCGGCTGCCAGTCCCACTCGGGCTTGCCGCCTTCGCGGACCAGTTCGTGGATCGCGTCGATCGCGACCTGCATTTGCTCGTGGCCGAACACCACGGCGCCCAGCATCACTTCTTCCGACAGCTGGTCGGCTTCCGATTCGACCATCAGCACGGCACGTTCCGTACCCGCGACGACGAGGTCGAGGCTCGACGCCTTGATCTGGTCACGCGTCGGGTTCAGCACGTACGCGTTGTCGATGTAGGCCACGCGTGCGGCACCGACCGGGCCGTTGAACGGCAGGCCCGACACGGCGAGCGCAGCCGATGCGCCGATCAGCGCGGGGATGTCCGCCGGGATTTCCGGGTTCACGGACAGCACGTGGATCACGACCTGGACTTCGTTGTAGAAGCCTTCCGGGAACAGCGGGCGCAGCGGACGGTCGATCAGGCGCGACGTCAGCGTCTCGTGTTCCGACGGACGGCCTTCGCGACGGAAGAAGCCGCCCGGGATCTTGCCGGCCGAGTAGGTCTTCTCGAGGTAGTCGACGGTCAGCGGGAAGAAATCCTGACCCGGCTTCGCCGACTTCGCGCCGACGACGGTTGCCAGCACGACGGTGTCTTCGACGTCGACGATCACGGCGCCGCTTGCCTGGCGAGCGACTTCACCGGTTTCGAGGCGCACCTTGTGCTGGCCCCACTGGAATTCCTTCACGACCTTGTTGAACATGGACATGGTTGCTCCTTTGAATTCATGCATTTCATTCGCCGCGCCGGCCATCCCGCGCGGCGGCGTCCCGACCGAATCACCCGGAGCAAGGTGTGTTTTTTATGCCATTCCAGCGCGGCGCTCGTACAGCGACGCGCTGGAATGACACAAATCCTGCCCCGGTATCAGTCGTTGCGGCAGTCCCGCACAACCGTGCCGGACAGCCTGCGGTGCGCGTGACGCTACGCACCGCGCAAAAACAAAATGCCTGTATCAGCGCACTGACACAGGCATCTTGCTGGCGGCAATCGCCTCGATTACTTACGCAGACCCAGCTTCTCGATCAGTGCGCGGTAACGGTCGGCATCCTTGCCCTTGAGGTAGTCGAGCAGCTTGCGGCGGCGGCTCACCATGCGCAGCAGGCCGCGGCGGCTGTGGTGATCCTTCGCGTGGGTCTTGAAGTGACCCGTCAGTTCGACGATACGTGCGGTCAGCAGTGCGACCTGAACTTCGGGCGACCCCGTGTCGTTGGTACCGCGGGCGAACTGAGCAACAACTTCCGACTTCTTGATATCTGCAACAGACATGTGATTTCCTTTCTAACTGAACAGGCGGACACGGAAGAATGGCCGTGCCGTGACTTACAACCGGCGCGCATTGTAGCACAACTCCACGCCGTTCTTACCGCCTCCTGTCACGGGCGCGTCATCGAGCAGGTGGACGGCATCTCCGTGCGCGGCACCGGCACCGCGAGCACGGTCCGGAAGCCATAGCCCGAACCCTCGTTGTCGAAGCGCACGCCCGGCGTGCCGGCCTTGTCCATCTCCATCACGTAAAGGGGCTGGATCAGCTGGTGATCCTGCGCGCGCATCTTCGATGCGTGGAAGCCATCGTCGAACGACAGGCCCTCGAGCGCGCGCGCGACCGCGACGGGGTCGGCCGACCCCGCGCGATTCATCGCGGCGGCCAGCATCTCGATCATCAGGCTCATCCGCCGCACCGGATAGTCGTCCTGGGCGGCCGGAAAACGGCTCCGGAACGCGCGGTAGAACGCATCCGATTTCGCACCGCCCGCGTTCGGGTGCCAGTCCGCCACGGCCACGACCCGTCCGACCCCGGCATCGCCGAGCGCCGCCGGCGCGCCGAGGCTGTTGCCGTAGAAGGTATAGAACTTCGCATTCAGCCCCTGCTCGCGCGCCGCCTTCACGAGCAGCGTGAGGTCGTTGCCCCAATTGCCGGTCACGACGGCGTCGGCGCCGCTCGCACGGATCTTCGCGATGTACGGCGAGAAGTCCTTGATCCGGCCGATCGGGTGGAATTCATCGCCGGCGATCGTCACGTCCGGGCGCCGCGCGGCCAGTGCCTGCCGGGCGAGCGTGCTGACGTCGCGGCCGAAGCTGTAGTCCTGGTTCAGCAGGTAGACCTTGTGGAGCGCGCGGTCGCGCGCCATCACGTCCGCAAGCGCGGCCATCCGCATGCCCGCGTGCGCATCGAAGCGGAAATGCCAGAAACTGCAGCGCGCGCCGGTCAGCGCCGGATCGTCGGCCGAATAGTTAAGGAACAGCATCCGGTTGTCCGGATCGCGCGCGTTCAGCTTGTCGAGCGCCGCGACGAGCGCGGCCGCGACGGCCGAGCTGTTGCCCTGCGTGACGAACCCGATATGACGGTCCGCGGCCGCACGCAACTGCACAAGCGCCTCCTCGGGGCTGCCCTTGCTGTCGAGCACGACGAGTTCGAGCGGATGCGCACCGTCGCGCAGCTTCACGCCACCCGCCGCGTTGACCTGCTCGACGCCGAAGCGCAGGTTGCGCTCGACCGCCGCGCCCGCATTCGCGAACGGGCCCGACATCCCTTCGATCAGCGCGATCCGCACCGGCTCGCCGCCGGCAAACGCGGACGACACCAGCATCCACCCCGCGCTCAGCGCGAGCGCGCACCGCTTCCACCCCTGCATCGGCCACCTGCCCTTCAATCTGCCTGAGAAGCGCGGATCATAGGCCGGCGCCCCCGCCGCCCGCAAGCGCGACGCGCCCGGCGATCCGCACCGATTTTTTCCGCGCGATGCGCGGTCGCATGCCGTCCGTGATAAAACGAGACTTGTTTCCGTGTTCTGGAGAACCCCCATGCGCATTCGCATTTCCGCGCGCCTGCCGGTGCTGGTCGCCAGCGCCGCCGCGCTGCTGGCCGGTTGCGCGCAACCGTGGCAGCAATACCAGGCCGGCCAGGACGAGTCGGCGATCGTCGCACGCATGGGCCCGCCGCGCGAGATCTACGACCTGCCCGGCGGCGGCAAGCGCCTGATGTGGCCGACCCAGCCGATGGGCGAAATCACCATCGCGGCCGACGTCGACGCGGCCCACAAGATCGTCAACGTGCGCCAGGTCCTGCAGCCGAACGAGTTCTATCGCGCAGAGATCGGCAAGTGGACGAAGACCGATGTCCTCGTGAACTTCGGACGCCCCGTCGAGACGTCCTATTTCCCGCTGATGAAGCGCGAGGTGTGGACCTACCGGTATCTCGAGGACAACGTCTGGTACATGATGTACAGCTTCTACTTCGATCCGCAGGGCATCCTGCGCATCACGCAGAAAACGCCCGACCCGCTGCACGACCCCGACCGCCGCAACCTGTTCTGACCGATTACGCATTTACGCGCAATATTCAGCATGGCCATTCACGAATACAGTGCGTGAATGGCCATTTCCTTTTTTCCGCTTTCTGATTAATTCGGAAAATGCGACGGAAATCTTTTCCGATCAGTGACATTCCGATGGCAACTCGCTGACATCCCCGTCATACGGGCCTTTGCGCGGAAACAGGCATGCGCAGTGCATGTCATGCGGCGAACTGGTGCACGCAATGCACTATGCCAAATCAATTTGAAACAATTTGTTTCAGTACCCCCGAAGTGCTAGGGCATACCCCTAATATCAGTCGAAAACCAACCTTTCAATTTAGAAAGAATGCCATTGCGACATTTTTGCCGATATTCGTTTGCCTTTATCACAAAGGAGTCCTCATGAATCGCCCCAAGAGCATGCTGGTTGCCAACATCGCCTGGGCCCGCGAAACGCGTGAATACACGCCCGGCTTCTTCGACGCGCTCGCGCGCGGCCAGAATCCGCGCGTGCTGTGGATCGGCTGCGCCGACAGCCGCGTGCCGGCCGAGACCATCACGCACTGCGCGCCCGGCGAGTTGTTCGTCCATCGCAACATCGCGAACCTGTTCCATCCCGACGACGACAATTCCGCCAGCGTCCTCGAGTACGCGGTGCGCGTGCTGCAGGTCGACCACGTGATCGTGTGCGGGCACTACGGATGCGGCGGCGTACGCGCGTCGCTGCTGCCGCCGCCGTCCGACCTGCCGCACGTCGCCCGTCGCATCGCGCCGCTGTGCGCGCTCGCGCGGCGCCACCGCGACGCGCTGGACGGGCTCGACGACACCGCCGCCGCCGACCGCCTCGCCGAACTCAACGTGCTCGAACAGGTGCGGCTGCTGCGCGCGTCCCCGATCGTGCAGGGCCGCGAACGGCCGCCGCTCGTGCACGGCTGGATCTTTTCGCTCGCCGACGGCCGCCTGCAGGAACTCGATTCCGGCTACACCACCCCGTCCGTCGACGTCGAACCCGTGCAGGCCGCGACGGCCGGTGCGCTCGGCTGACCTACCCGCCCCAAGCCAATGAAATCGCCCCAACCATGAAACTGAACGAGCGCCTGTCCACCCTGCCGCGCGACATCGTCGCCGGCGTCGTCGTGTTCCTCGTCGCGCTGCCGCTGTGTCTCGGCATCGCCAATGCATCCGGCGTCGAGCCATTCGCCGGGCTCGTGTCGGGCATCGTCGGCGGCATCGTCGTCGCGTTGCTGAGCGGCTCGTCGCTGTCCGTCAGCGGGCCGGCCGCCGGCCTCGTCGTGATCGTCGTCGAAGGCATCGCGCAACTCGGCAGCTTCTCCGCGTTCCTGCTCGCGGTGCTGCTGTCCGGCGTACTGCAGTTCGGGTTCGGCATGCTGCGCGCCGGCCGTTTCGCCGCCTATGTGCCGTCGCCCGTCATCAAGGGCATGCTCGCCGCGATCGGCCTCCTGCTGATCGTGAAGCAGATTCCGTTCGCCTTCGGTATCGGCGGCTCGGCCGCGCAATCGTTCGCGAATTGGCCGGGCCTGCCGGTCGCGTGGGCCGCGACGGCCATCGCGCTCGCCTCGCTGGCGCTGCTGGTCGCATGGGATACGCCCGCGCTACGCCGCTTCGCGCTGGTGCGCTCGGTGCCGGCCCCGCTTGCGGTGGTCGTGCTGGGGATCGGCGCCACGCTCGTGCTGAGCGTCGTCGCGCCGTCCGTTGCGCCGGGCGCCGCCCATCGCGTGACGCTGCCCGAACTCGGATCGTTCGCGGCCTTCGCGGCGTCGCTCAAGCATGCGGAGCTCGGCCCGAACTTCGCGCAGCTGGTCAATCCGGACGTGTGGCGCGTCGCGATCACGCTTGCGGTCGTCGCAAGCCTCGAGACGCTGCTGAGCCTCGAAGCCGTCGAGCAGATCGACCCGAAGCGCCGCCCGACCCAGCCCGACCGCGAGCTCAAGGCCCAGGGCGTCGGCAACCTCGTCGCCGGCGCGGTCGGCGGGCTGCCGATCACGTCGGTGATCGTGCGCAGTTCGGTGAACGTCAATGCAGGCGCGCAAAGCCGGATGTCGGCGATCGTGCACGGGATGCTGCTGCTCGCGAGCGTGTTCGCGCTCACCGGCCTGATCAACCTGATCCCGCTCGCGAGCCTGGCCGCGATCCTGATCCACACCGGCTTCAAGCTCGCGAAACCGGCGCTGTTCCGCTCGGTGATGAAACAGGGGCCGGCCGCATTCGTGCCGTTCGCCGCGACGATTGCCGGCGTGCTCGCGGTCGACCTGCTGTTCGGCATCGCGCTCGGCCTTGCCTGCAGCGTGCTGGCGGTCGCCGTCGCAAACCTGAAGAGTCCCGTCACGCTCGCGCAGCACGACGACCACTTCCTGCTGTCGTTCCGCAAGGACGTGTCGTTTCTCGGCAAGGTGCAGGTCAAGCATCACCTGCGGCACATTCCCGACCGGGCCGCGGTGATCATCGACGCGACGCGCGCCGACTACATCGATCACGACGTGCTCGAACTGCTCGACGCGTTCGTCGCCGATGCGCCGCGACGCGGCATCGCGGTCGAGTTCCGGCGGCGCAGCCCGGCGCAGCGCACGGCCGCGCGTCGCTGGCTGTTCCGTGCGCCGGCCGCCGAATGAGCGGTGGATGAGTAGGTGAATGAAAAACGCCCCAAAGGTCGGATCAAAAATCCAACTTTTGGGGTGCAGATCAGCGGCGCAGGGCCGCACGGGGCGTTTCGGTGATGCGCAGCGCGCTGCGCTTATGAACGCTGCGGATTGACCTTGTCGTCCTTCGAATGCAGCTTGTTCAGTGCGGAGATGTACGCCTTCGCGGATGCGGCGACGATGTCCGGATCGGTGCCGACCCCGTTGACGATCCGCCCGCTCTTCGACAGACGGACGGTCACTTCGCCCTGCGCCTGCGTGCCGGTCGTGATCGCGTTCACCGAGTACAGCAGCAGCTCGGAACCGCTGCCGACTTCGCTCTCGATCGCATTGAACGTCGCATCGACCGGACCGTTGCCGCGTGCCTCGCCGGTCACTTCCTTGCCCTCGACCCCGAACACGACCTTCGCGTGCGGCTGCTCGCCCGTTTCCGAGTGCTGCGACAGCGACACGAACTTGAAGTGCTCCTGCTCGTGCGCGAGCGCCGATTCCTCGGACACGATCGCGATGATGTCTTCGTCGAAGATCTCGGCCTTGCGGTCGGCCAGATCCTTGAAGCGCATGAACGCGGCATTGAGTTCGCTCTCGCTGTCGAGCGCCACGCCGAGCTCCTGCAAGCGCTGCTTGAACGCGTTACGGCCCGACAGCTTGCCGAGCACGATCTTGTTCGCGGTCCAGCCCACGTCTTCCGCGCGCATGATCTCGTAGGTGTCGCGCGCCTTCAGCACGCCGTCCTGGTGAATGCCCGACGCGTGCGCGAACGCGTTCGCGCCGACCACCGCCTTGTTCGGCTGCACGACGAAGCCGGTGATCTGCGACACGAGCTTCGACGTCGGCACGATCTGCGTCGTGTCGATGCCGACGTCGAGGCCGAAGTAGTCCTTGCGCGTCTTCACGGCCATCACGATTTCTTCGAGCGACGTATTGCCCGCGCGCTCGCCGAGACCGTTGATCGTGCACTCGATCTGACGTGCGCCGCCGATCTTCACGCCGGCGAGCGAGTTCGCAACGGCCATCCCGAGGTCGTTGTGGCAGTGCACCGAGAAGATCGCCTTGTCCGAGTTCGGAATGCGTTCGCGCAGCGTCTTCACGAGGTTGCCGTACAGCTCCGGCACGCCATAGCCGACCGTGTCGGCGATGTTGATCGTCGTCGCGCCTTCGGCGATCACGGCTTCCAGCACGCGGCACAGGAAATCCATGTCGGAGCGGCTGCCGTCTTCCGGCGAGAATTCGACGTTGTCGGTGAACTTGCGTGCGAAGCGCACGGCGAGGCGGGCCTGCTCGAACACCTGGTCGGGCGTCATCCGCAGCTTCTTCTCCATGTGCAGCGGCGACGTCGCGATGAACGTGTGGATCCGGAAGCTCTCGGCCGGCTTCAGCGCGTCGGCCGCACGCTGGATGTCCTTGTCGTTGGCGCGCGCCAGCGAGCAGATCGTGCTGTCCTTGATGAGACCGGCGATCGTGTGGATCGCGTCGAAATCGCCGTTCGAGCTGGCCGCGAAGCCGGCCTCGATCACGTCGACCTTCATCCGCTCGAGGTGCTTCGCGATGCGGATTTTCTCTTCCTTCGTCATCGACGCACCGGGCGATTGTTCGCCGTCACGCAACGTCGTATCGAAAATGATCAGCTTGTCTGTCATGGGGGGCTCCAGGGCTCTTTATACGGAAGTCAAACGTAACGAGATCGCGCCACCGCTGGCGACGCTCAACAACAGACGAGGCTTGACGGGGGGCGAGAACGGTCAGCGCGGCAGGCGCGCCAAAGCTAGCGCGCGTAGCGGCGCACCGGCTAGAAGGAGGGAGAGGCGGGAAAATGCAGTCATGCCGAAGACTATAGCGGCATTCCGTTGGGTGCGCAATCGGACGGCACCCCGGGTTTCCGGCCGCACGGGCCGAACCGGGGACAAATGAAAACGGCGCCCCGAGGCCGCCGTTTCCGGGCACAGAATGCGCGTGCGTCAGTGATCGCGCTGCGACGAGCGCGCCGGATTCGCGCGCCCGCGGATGGCCATGTAGCCCCAGAACACGTAGCCGGACAGCCCGTACAGCACGAACAGGCAGAACAGCATCAGCGGTGGATCGGACGAGACGAGCACGAACGCGACGACGACCAGCAGGATCGCCGCGAACGGCACGCGGTGCCGCACGTCGAGCGCCTTGCCGCTGTAGAACGGCGCGTTCGACACCATCGTCACGCCCGCGTAGATCGTCAGCACGAACGCGACCCACGGCAGCCAGCCGAGCTTCAACGGCACGCGGTTGTCGGTGGCGAGCCACACGAAGCCCGCGATCAGCGCGGCGGCGGCCGGGCTCGGCAGCCCCTGGAAGAATCGCTTGTCGACGACGCCGATGTTCGTATTGAAGCGCGCGAGGCGCAGCGCGGCGCCCGAGCAGTACACGAACGCGGCGAGCCAGCCCCAGCGGCCGAGATCCTTCAGCACCCACTCGTACATCACGAGCGCGGGCGCGACGCCGAACGACACCATGTCCGACAGGCTGTCGAACTGCTCGCCGAACGCGCTCTGCGTATGCGTCATGCGTGCCACGCGCCCGTCCATCCCGTCGAGCACCATCGCGACGAAAATCGCGATCGCGGCGATCTCGAAGCGCACGTTCATCGCCTGCACGACCGCGAAGAAGCCGCAGAACAGCGCGGCAGTCGTGAACGCGTTCGGCAGCAGGTAGATGCCGCGCGTCTTCAGGAACCGCTGGCGCGCGGCGCGGCGGCTCTCGATAGGCACCGGATCCTGTGCCATCACCTTGTTGCGGCGGAACGGGCGTGGCGTCTGGCCGGCGCCGTTGCGCGGCCGACGCGGTTTGAATGCGGCCATCGTGCGCCCCGCCGCTTACTGTTCGAGCTCGGCGAGGATCGTCGACGACGCGTAGACCTTCTCGCCGATCGACACCTTCGCGCGGCTGCCGAGCGGCAGGTACACGTCGACGCGCGAACCGAAGCGGATGAAACCGTAGCGCTGGCCGCGCGACAGCGGTTCGCCCGCGCGCACGTAGCAGAGGATCCGGCGTGCGACGAGGCCGGCGATCTGCACGGCGGTCACGGTCTTGCCGCTCGCCGTCTGGATCACCACCGCATTACGCTCGTTCTCGGTCGACGCCTTGTCGATCGCCGCGTTCAGGAACGCACCCGGGAAGTACTCGACCTTGGAGATCGCGCCATCGACCGGCGAACGCTGCGAATGGACGTTGAAGACATTCATGAACACGCTGATCTTCAGCGCTTCGCGGTTCGCGTACGGGTCCTGCGTGGTCTCGACCGCGACGATGCGGCCGTCCGCCGGGCACAGCACGGCGTTCGGCTGCGCCGGGATCGGACGCTGCGGGTCGCGGAAGAACTGGACGACGAAGACGAGCAGCAGCCAGAACGGCCACGCGAAGCCGAAGCCCCCGACAGCATGGATCAACAGCGCGATGACGGCTGCAATCGCGATGAACGGCCAGCCTTCGCGCGCGATGATCGGATGAGGATAGTTCATGGATTCGTTCTGTGTTCGGTGAATTGCAAAGCCCGTAGGATAGCAAAAGCCGCCCGGGGCACTGCTGCCTTCGGGCGGCTTTTTGGTACCGGCCCTCTATTCGAGGGGCCGGAACAGCACGCGGTGCTTAGTTCTTCGACTGGTCGACGAGCTTGTTCTTCGCGATCCATGGCATCATCGCGCGCAGCTTCGAGCCGACTTGCTCGATCTGGTGCTCGGCCGTCAGGCGGCGGCGCGACTGCAGCGTCGGCGCGCCTGCCTTGTTCTCGAGAATGAAGCTCTTCGCGTACTCGCCCGTCTGGATGTCGGTCAGGCACTGCTTCATCGCCTTCTTCGTCTCTTCCGTGACGATGCGCGGGCCCGTCACGTACTCGCCGTACTCGGCGTTGTTCGAGATCGAGTAGTTCATGTTCGCGATGCCGCCTTCGTAGATCAGGTCGACGATCAGCTTCAGTTCGTGCAGGCACTCGAAGTACGCCATTTCCGGCGCGTAACCTGCCTCGACCAGCGTCTCGAAGCCGGCCTTGATCAGCTCGACGGTACCGCCGCACAGCACGGCCTGCTCGCCGAACAGGTCGGTTTCGGTTTCTTCACGGAAGTTGGTTTCGATGATGCCTGCACGGCCGCCGCCGTTCGCTGCCGCGTACGACAGCGCGATGTCGCGTGCCGCGCCCGACTTGTTCTGCGCAACTGCGATCAGGTGCGGCACGCCGCCACCTTGCGAGTACGTGCCGCGAACCGTGTGGCCCGGTGCCTTCGGCGCGATCATGATCACGTCGAGGTCGGCGCGCGGGATCACCGCACCGTAGTGGACGTTGAAGCCGTGCGCGAATGCCAGCGCTGCGCCCTGCTTGATGTTCGCGTGGACTTCCTTCGCGTACACGTCGGCGATCTGCTCGTCCGGCAGCAGCATCATCACGACGTCGGCGCTCTTCACCGCTTCCGCGACTTCCTTGACCGACAGGCCTGCGTTTTCGGCCTTGCTCCACGACGCGCCGCCCTTGCGCAGGCCGACCGTCACGTTCACGCCGCTGTCCTTCAGGTTCAGCGCGTGTGCATGGCCTTGCGAGCCGTAGCCGATGATCGTGACTTGCTTGCCCTTGATGAGGGAGAGGTCAGCGTCTTTGTCGTAGAAAACGTTCATGATGGTTCCTTCGCTAATTCAAAAATTCAACAATTCGTTCGGATGGAGTACTGCGGGCCGGGACATGACGGCGCACCCGGCGTGCCTGTCTGGCATCACACCTTCAGGATGCGCTCGCCGCGTCCGATGCCGGAGCTGCCGGTGCGCACGGTCTCCAGGATCGCGCCCGCGTCCAGCCCCTGGATGAATGCGTCGAGCTTGTCGCTCGCGCCCGTCAATTCGATCGTGTAGGTCTTTTCGGTCACGTCGATGATGCGGCCGCGGAAAATGTCCGCCATCCGCTTCATTTCTTCGCGCTCCTTGCCCACTGCACGGACCTTGATCAGCATCAGCTCGCGTTCGATGTGTGCACCGTCGGTCAGGTCCACCACTTTCACCACCTCGATCAGGCGGTTCAGATGCTTCGTGATCTGTTCGATCACGTCGTCGGAGCCAATGGAAACGATGGTGAGCCGCGACAGCGATTGGTCTTCGGTCGGCGCCACCGTCAAGGTTTCGATGTTGTAGCCGCGTGCGGAAAACAGACCGACCACGCGCGACAGCGCGCCCGGTTCGTTCTCCAGCAGGACGGAAATGATGTGTCTCATGTTCGCTTCTTCCAGAATGTGTCCGTGTCGATTCACTCGCGCCGCGCGCTGCCGGGTGCCGCGCCGCCCTTCGTGAAGGCGGCCGCATCGGGCTCAGGCGCGCGTCGCGCCGTTACAGATCTTCCGATCCGAGCAGCATCTCGGTGATGCCCTTGCCGGCCTGTACCATCGGCCAGACGTTTTCGGTCGGATCGGTCTGGAAGTCGAGAAACACGGTGCGGTCCTTCAGGCGCAGCGCTTCCTTCAGCGCCGGCTCCACATCCGAGGTCTTTTCGATCCGCATGCCGACATGGCCGTACGCTTCGGCGAGCTTCACGAAATCAGGCAGCGCATCCATGTACGAATGCGAATAGCGCTTGCTGTATTCGATCTGCTGCCACTGGCGAACCATGCCGAGATAGCGGTTGTTCAGCGAAATGATCTTCACGGGCGTGTCGTACTGCAGGCAGGTCGACAGTTCCTGGATGCACATCTGGATCGAGCCTTCGCCCGTGATGCACAGCACGTCGTCGTCCGGGTGCGCCATCTTGACGCCCATCGCTGCCGGCAGGCCGAAGCCCATCGTGCCGAGGCCGCCGGAGTTGATCCAGCGACGCGGCTTGTTGAAACGGTAGAACTGCGCCGCCCACATCTGGTGCTGGCCGACGTCCGAGCACACGAACGCATTGCCGTCCGTCAGCTCCCACGCCTTCTCCACCACGTACTGCGGCTTGATGATCTCGCTTTCGCGGTCGTATTTCAGGCAGTCCTTCGAGCGCCAGCCCTCGATGTCCTTCCACCATTGCGCGAGCGCCTCGGTGTCGGGGCCATGCTCGGCCGTCTGCAGCTGCTCGATCAGCTCCTTCAGCACTTCCTTCACGTCGCCGACGATCGGGATGTCGACCTTCACACGCTTCGAGATCGACGACGGGTCGATGTCGATGTGGATGATCTTGCGCGGACGCGACGCGAAGTGCGCCGGATCGCCGATCACGCGGTCGTCGAAGCGGGCACCGATCGCGATCAGGACGTCGCAGTGCTGCATCGCCATGTTCGCTTCGTAGGTGCCGTGCATGCCGAGCATGCCGAGGAATTTCTTGTCCGACGCGCGATAGCCGCCCAGGCCCATCAGCGTGTTCGTGACAGGGTAGCCGAGCAGGTCCGCGAACTGGTTCAGTTCGCGCGACGCGTCGGCGAGGATGATGCCGCCACCCGTGTAGATGTACGGGCGCTTGGCCGTCAGCAGCAGCGACACGGCCTTGCGGATCTGGCCCGAATGGCCCTTCGTGACCGGGTTGTACGAACGCAGCGACACGCTCTTGACGGGCTCGTATTCGCACGGCGTCTTCGAGATGTCCTTCGGGATGTCGATCAGCACCGGGCCCGGACGGCCGGTGCGGGCGATATAGAACGCCTTCTTGACGGTTTCCGCGAGGTCGCGCACGTCCTTCACGAGGAAGTTGTGCTTCACGCACGGACGCGTGATGCCGACGGTGTCGCACTCCTGGAAGGCATCCTGGCCGATCGCGGCCGTGGGCACCTGGCCGCTGATCACGACCATCGGGATCGAATCCATGTACGCCGTGGCGATGCCGGTCACCGCGTTGGTGACACCGGGGCCCGACGTCACGAGACAGACGCCGACATTGCCGGTGGAACGCGCATACGCATCGGCTGCGTGCACGGCCGCCTGTTCGTGGCGCACCAGCACGTGCTGAATCTTGTCCTGCTTGTAAAGCTCGTCGTAGATGTAGAGTACCGAGCCGCCGGGGTAGCCCCAGATGAATTCGACGTTTTCATCGGCCAGTGCCTTCATGAGCACGGTACCGCCGATGGAGTCGCTATCGGGAGGGGAAAGGGGTTCCGACGTGGAGAATTCCGCGCTGGGCATGTTCATTTTGACCTTTCGAATTTTCGGCAAAAAATTGATCGGGTGCTCTCTGCCGGGCTTGTGGCTCGGGTTCAAGCGGCGCGTCCAGTTTGAAGGGCAGGCTTCTTGGGCCAGCCTCAAATGAGACCATCACTTCATGTTGCGAATCATTGACGATAGCGGGTCGCGATTGGGTCGTCAAGCAAAATATCCCGCAGCGCATCATGGGCGCCGCCCGGCACCCCGCCGCCGCGGCTCGCGCGCAACGTGCGGCGGCCAACCCGGTGCCAAGCGGCGCAAAAATTTGATAGCATCCGCGGGTTTTACGAAATTTTTCGACCTTTTACACCACGCAGCGGCCCGCAGCGCATACCTTCACGGAATGGCATCAGACAAGGAACTCGCCGACTTTCTGGCGGGCGTCGAAAGGCGCGCGTTCAAGCAGGCTGCGTACGCCGTGCGTGACGACGATGCATCGCTCGACATCGTGCAGGACGCGATGATCAAGCTTGCCGAGAAGTACGGCGACCGGCCGGCGGCCGAGCTGCCGCTGCTTTTTCAGCGGATCCTGCAGAACGCGATCCACGACTGGTTCCGCCGGCAGAAAGTCCGCAACACGTGGGTCACGCTCTTCTCGTCGCTGAACAACAGCGACGACGACGACTTCGACCCGCTCGAAACACTCGAATCCGCGGACGACAACGCGGGCGTCGAGAGCAGCGAGCACCGCCTCGAACGAGAGCAGGTTCTGGCCCTGATCGACGAAGAAATCCAGAAACTTCCGGCGCGTCAACGGGAAGCGTTCCTGATGCGTTATTGGGAAGATATGGATGTCGCCGAGACTGCCGCCGCAATGGGGTGCTCCGAGGGCAGCGTGAAGACGCACTGCTCGCGGGCCACCCACACGCTGGCGCACGCGCTCAAGGCCAAAGGAATCACGCTATGAGCTCCGCTCCCGCAAATCGAGAACACGAATTCGCGTTGAAGGTGCGCCGCGCGCTGGACGAGCGCGCGGCCGACCTGCCAGCCGCGACCACCGACCGTCTGGCCGTCGCCCGCCGGGCTGCGCTCGCGCGCAAGAAGCCCGAAGCCGCGACCGTGCCGGTGTTCGTGCCGGCCTTCGCCGGCGCGGCCGGTGCGTACGGCACGGCGCCCGCGAGCCGCCCGCAGGCGTCGTTCGCGCGCCGCCTGCTGCGCGCGTGGCCGCTGGCCCTGCTGCTCGCCGGGCTCGTCGGCATCGCCTACTGGGAAGACATGCAGCGCACGGCCGAACTCGCCGACATCGACGCGGCGATGCTCAGCGACGACCTGCCGCTCAACGCGTATCTCGATCACGGGTTCAACGCGTATCTGTCGCGCGCTCACTAACAGACAATAACGAGGGGATCGCACGGGTGAGTCAGAAGCGCGGCCTGGCCGTATTTTTCGGATGCGTAATCGCGATCGCCGTTTCCTACGTCGCCACTTATCCACGATTCCACCCGGCCCCCGCGACGACCACCGCCGCGGTCAGCAGCCCTGCCGCGCCCGCATCGGTCGCGACCGGGCTGACCACCGAACTTCCCCCGCTGCCCCTGCCCCTGCCGCTGCCGGCCGCTACCGGCCCGTTGTCGTGGGCGCGCCTCACGCCGGCACAGCACGCGGCACTCGCGCCGTTCGCCGACCAATGGGACGGCTTCAGCGACGCCCGCAAGCGTAAATGGCTGAAGATCGCATCGCGTTTCGCGAAGTTGACGCCCGATGACCAGAAGCGCCTGCAGGACCGGATGACCGAGTGGGCCAAGATGACGCCCGAACAGCGCCGCGTCGCGCGCGAGAACTACCAGAGTGCGAAGGAGCTTTCCGCGCAGGCGCGCGAGCGTGCGTGGAAGGCATACCAGCAACTCCCCGAAGAGCAGAAGGAACGTCTCGCGGCCGCCGAGCGCCGCCGCCGGCCGAGCGTCGTCAGTGCGCCGCCGACCGTCGCCGACCGAGACGTGCGCCGCCTCGTCAATTCGCACGAACACCCGGCAAGCGGCCCCGCCACCGCACCGGCGCCCGTCTCGGCCGCCGTCGCGCCGCCGGTGCCCGCATCGTCGACGGCCGGCACCGCTTCCGCGCCGGCTGCCGTGGCGCCGGTGTCGCCCGCCGACGCGCCCTCGCTGTTCAAGGGCTCCTGAGCGCCCGTGGCGAACGCCCACGCACCTGAAACCCCGGCCGCCGCGCCGTCCGTGCGGCGGCGTCTCGCCGCGCTGCTCTACGAAGGCGTGCTGCTGTTCGGCGTCGTGTTCTTCGCCGGGCTCGCGTTCAGCCTCGCGACGCAGCAACGCAACGGCCTCGTCCATCACAACCTGCTCGCCGCCTGGATCGCGCTCGTGGTCGGCGCGTACTTCGTCTGGTTCTGGACGCACGGCGGCCAGACGCTGCCGATGAAGACGTGGCGGCTGCGGCTCGAATCGTCGAGCGGCCGGCCGCTGAGCACGGGCCACGCGCTCGTCCGCTATGCGCTCGGCTGGCTGTGGTTCCTGCCGCCGCTCGCGCTGCATCCGCTCCTCGGCCTGTCGGTACCCGTCACGCTCGCGCTCACCGCCGCTTGGATCGCCGCATGGGCCGGCGCCGCGCGACTGCACGCCGAGCGCCAGTTTCCGCACGACCGGATCGCCCGCACGCGCGTCGTCGCGATACCGCGCTGACGCGCCGCATTCACCAGACGAAAGCACCGCGCCGAGGCGACTCCCGCCCGGCCCGACAGCCCTGCCGGACAATGGTCGGCCGTTCCGTACGGCACATTACGCAACGCCCCATCATTCACTGCTAAACACCCTGCAGCGGTCGTAATAAGAACGTCTCGTGACTGTCATGGCACAGTCACGCCCGCATGGCGGAATGCCGGTAATGTCAACCGGCGCGAGTCATGCATGGGCCAGAAAACGTCCGCGACCTCCCTGTTCCGTCACCCCATCGGCGCCCGCGCCGCCACAACTTTCCTGTCCGGTTCTGCCGCAACCGACGGGCTGGTGTCGCAAGACCCGCCTGTCGGGCACGCCACGCAGCATGACGACCCCGACTCGTCGGCCCACCGCTACCGCACCATCTGGCTGTCCGACATCCACCTCGGCTCGAGCGGTTGCCAGGCGCCGTACCTGCTCGACTTCCTGCGCCACAACGATTCGGAGTACCTGTACCTCGTCGGCGACATCATCGACGGCTGGCAGCTGAAGAAGGGATGGTACTGGCCGCAGGCGCACAACGACGTCGTGCAGAAGATCCTGCGCAAGGCACGCAAGGGGACGCAGGTCGTCTACATCCCCGGCAACCACGACGAAGGCGCGCGGCAGTTCTGCGATCTCGCGTTCGGCGACATCCAGGTGCGCGGCGAGGCGTTCCACACGACGCTCGCGGGCAAACGTTTGTGGATCGTGCACGGCGACCTGTTCGACGGCGTGATCCAGCACGCGAAATGGCTCGCGTACCTCGGCGACACGCTCTACACGCTGATCCTCGTGCTGAACCGCTGGTTCAACCGGATCCGCAGCCGGCTCGGCTTCCAGTACTGGTCGCTGTCGCAGTACCTGAAGCACCAGGTCAAGAACGCCGTCAACTTCATCTCCCAGTTCGAGACCGTGATGACCGACGAGGCGCGCCGCCGCGGTTGCGACGGCGTCGTGTGCGGCCACATCCACAAGGCGGAGATCCGCGACATCGACGGCGTGCTGTACTGCAACGACGGCGACTGGGTCGAAAGCCTGTCCGCACTCGTCGAAACGATGGAAGGCGAACTGAAGATCGTCTACTGGACGGTGATGCGCACCGCACCGACGGAGACCACGTCGCGCAAGGCCAAGGCCACTGCCTGACACACCCCTACTTACAGGACAAAGCCGCGATGAAGATCATGATCGTCACCGACGCGTGGGAACCGCAGGTCAACGGCGTCGTGCGCACGCTGAAGAGCACGTCGCGCGAACTCACCGCGCTCGGCCACCGCGTCGAACTGCTGACGCCGCTCGAATTCCGCACGGTGCCCTGCCCGACCTACCCGGAGATCCGCCTGTCGATCCTGCCGTACCGCAAGCTGCGCGCGCGGATCGATGCTTTCGCACCCGACGCGCTGCACATCGCGACCGAAGGCCCGCTCGGCCTCGCCGCGCGACGCTACGCGCGTTCGCGCAAGCTGCCGTACACGACCGCGTACCACACGCGCTTTCCGGAATACGTGCAGGCGCGCTTCGGCATCCCGCTCGCCGCGACCTACCGCTTCCTGCACTGGTTCCACGGCCCGTCGCTCGCGGTGATGGCGCCGACGCCGGTCGTCAAGCAGGACCTCGAGAAATTCGGCTTCACGAACGTCGTGCTGTGGACCCGCGGCGTCGATCTCGACGTGTTCCGGCCGATGGAATCGAAGGTGCTCAATACCGCGCGGCCGATCTTCCTGTACGTGGGCCGCGTCGCGATCGAGAAAAACGTCGAGGCATTCCTGCGCCTCGACCTGCCCGGCTCGAAGTGGGTCGCGGGCGAAGGCCCCGCGCTCGCGGAGCTGAAGTCGCGCTATCCGGAAGCAAACTATCTCGGCGTGCTGTCACAGGCCGAGCTCGCCAAGGTGTATGCTGCGGCCGACGTGTTCGTGTTCCCGAGTCGCACCGACACGTTCGGCCTCGTGCTGCTCGAGGCGCTCGCCTGCGGCACGCCGGTAGCCGCGTATCCCGTGACGGGCCCGATCGACGTGCTCAGCGGCGGCGACGCCGGCGCGATGCACGAGGACCTGCAGGAAGCCTGCCTCGAGGCGCTGAAGATCGAACGCACCACTGCGCGCGCGTGGGCCGAACGCTTCTCGTGGCGCGCGGCATCCGAGCAGTTCGCGTCGCATCTGAAGCCGCTGCCGAAGACCGCGTACTCGCCAGCAGAAGGTGCCGCCGTTTGAAACGAGACCTGAACGACAAAATCCCGCCCCCAGACGCAACGCCGCAACGGCACCGCCCGTTCGACGAGGAAGAGCCGCACGCCGACGCGGACGTGCATGCGCACGAGCCGCTCGGCCCCGACGATCGGCTCGCGCCGCTGCCGCCGAATCCGTACAAGCGCCATCGCGGCATCACGCGCGCCTGGTACGCCCTCAAGCATTCGCTGAACGGCTTTCGCGTGGCGATCCGCGAGGAGAGCGCGTTTCGCCAGGAGCTCACGCTCGCCGCGCTGATGCTCCCGGTCGGCGCATTCGCACCGGTGCCGGCGGCATCGCGCGCGCTGCTGATCGCGTCGGTGCTGCTCGTGCTGATCGTCGAGCTGCTGAACTCGAGCGTCGAGGCCGCGATCGACCGCATCTCGCTCGAGCGTCACGAACTCTCGAAGCGCGCGAAGGACCTCGGCAGCGCAGCCGTGACGGTCGCGCTGTTCGCATGCGTGACGACGTGGGGCTTCGTGCTCGGACCGGTCGTCGCCCGCTGGCTCGGCTTCTAGACGGCTGCCCCGCGGGTACCTGGCGCACCGCCCGCGTGCGGCGCTGCACCATGCGCCGCGCGGGAGGCGATCACGAAATGCCCCGATGTGGCGGAACCCCGGTTTATAATCGTCCGCTAGACATAGAACAGCAACCCGCGCCGGACGAATCACGCAGCATCGATTGCAGCGCCCGCCAGTCCGGCACACACAGGGCCGGACGACATGGAAGCGAAACCTCCCCGCCGCACCCGCGAACGGATTCTCGAGTTGTCGTTGAAACTCTTCAACGAGATCGGCGAACCGAACGTCACCACCACGACGATCGCCGAGGAAATGGAAATCAGTCCAGGCAACCTGTACTACCATTTCCGCAACAAGGACGACATCATCAACAGCATCTTCGCGCAGTTCGAGCAGCAGATCGAACGGCGGCTGCGCTTTCCCGAAGATCATCGTCCGACGATCGACGAAACCTGGTCGTACCTGCAGTACATGGCCGATTTCATGTGGACCTACCGGTTCCTGTATCGCGACCTCAACGACCTGCTCGCCCGCAACCGCACGCTCGAGACGCACTTCAAGCAGATCATCAGCCACAAGGTGCGCTTCGCGCGCGACATGTGCGAGCTGCTCGTGTCCGACACCGAGATGGTCGCGACGCCCGCCGAGATCGAGGTCATCGCCACCAACATGGCCGTCATTTCGACGTACTGGCTGTCGTATCAGTACGTGATGCATCCGCGCAAATACAACGACCAGGATGCGATCCGCGAGGAACTGCACCAGGTGAGCATGCACGTGATCTCCGTGATGGCACCGTACCTGCGCGGCCGTTCGCGCCAGCTGTTCGACGACCTGGTCTCGGGCAAGCTGCCGAAGCGCCAGTTCACCGACTACCTGCCGCCACGCGACGGCTCGCCGCGCCCCGCCGACAGCCCCGTCGTCATCGGGCAGGCACCCGCCAAGGATTCCAAGCAATGAAGGCAGTCTGCGTTTACTGCGGCTCGTCGCCCGGCGTGCGGCCCGTCTATGCCGATGCCGCGCGCGCATTCGGTCGCGCACTCGTCGATGCGGGCCTCACGCTCGTCTACGGCGGCGGCCGGGTCGGCCTGATGGGCGTGATCGCCGACGAAGTGATGGCGGCCGGCGGCCGTGCGGTCGGCGTGATCCCCGAACTGCTCGTCGACAAGGAAGTCGGCCATACGGGGCTGTCGGAACTGCACGTCGTGCCCGACATGCACCACCGCAAGAAGATGATGGCCGATCTCTCCGACGCGTTCGTCGCGATGCCCGGCGGCGCCGGCACGCTCGAAGAGCTCTTCGAGGTCTACACGTGGGCGCAGCTCGGCTATCACCGCAAGCCCGTCGCGGTCTACAACATCGATTCGTTCTACGATCCGTTGATCGCGCTGCTGCGCCATACGGTCGACGAAGGCTTCATGCGTCCGGCCTATTTCGACGCACTGTGCGTCGAATCCGAGCCCGTCGCGCTGATCGAGCGGCTGCGCCGCTACCAGCCGCCTGCCCGCGACAAGTGGGCGCCCGACGCCGCGAAGTAACCGTCACCGGAACCCGCACGCGATGACCGCACCGTCCGACCGCAAGGCCGTCCTCATCACCGGCGCGAGCCGCGGCATCGGCCGCGCGACCGCCGTGCTCGCGGCCGAGCGCGGCTGGGACGTCGGCATCAACTACGCGCGCGACGCGGCGGCAGCCGAACTCACCGCGCAGGCCGTGCGCGACGCGGGCGGCCGCGCGTGCATCGTCGCGGGCGACGTCGCGAACGAAGCCGATGTCATCGCGATGTTCGACACCGTCACGGCCGCATTCGGCCGCGTCGACGCGCTCGTCAACAACGCGGGCATCGTCGCGCCGTCGATGCCGCTCGCCGACATGCCGGCCGACCGGCTGCGGCGGATGTTCGACACCAACGTGCTCGGCGCGTACCTGTGCGCGCGCGAAGCGGCGCGCCGGCTGTCCACCGACCGCGGCGGCCGCGGCGGCGCGATCGTCAACGTGTCGTCGATCGCTTCCCGGCTCGGCTCGCCGAACGAATACGTCGACTATGCGGGGTCGAAAGGCGCGGTCGACTCGCTGACGATCGGTCTCGCGAAGGAACTCGGCCCGCACGGCGTGCGCGTCAACGCGGTCCGCCCCGGCCTGATCGAGACCGACATTCACGCGAGCGGCGGCCAGCCGGGCCGTGCGGCCCGCCTCGGCGCAACGACCCCGCTCGGCCGTGCGGGCGAAGCGCAGGAGATCGCCGAAGCGATCGTCTGGCTGCTGGGCGACGCGGCGTCCTACACGACGGGCGCCCTGCTCGACGTCGGCGGCGGCCGGTAATTCCGCACTGCGGCGCATCAAAAACCGCCGCCCGAAGCAATCCGTCGTCACGACACCACAAATCTCCACAATTCCGTGACACGAACGGTAATCCACCGTAACAATTCCGTGTTCTACTAGCGGATATTCAGACAGGTGTCATAAACATCTGCCCATTGGCCCTTGATGTGGCCCCAATCGGTCCTGCCCATGTCGCCGGACCGGCTCGACTCGACCCGAGACTCCTTCCATGCCTGGAACCGCAGCGCCCAGCCGGCGACGCACGTCTGTGCCCGCTCCGGCCCAGCACACCCACTCGACCGCCGACGCCGACCTCACCGCCACGCTCGACGCCGCCGGCACGCCCGTCGTCGCCTCGAGCGCCGCAACCCGCACGACGCGCGAACGCTCGCGCCTGCTCGGCTGGCGCACGTGGCTGTTCGTCGCCGCGCTGATCTGCGCGTATACGCTGCCGGGCGTGCTCGGCCACGATCCGTGGAAGCAGGACGAAACCTACACGTTCGGCATCATCCAGCACATGCTCGAGACCGGCGACTTCGTCGTGCCAACCAATGCCGGCCTGCCGTTCATGGAAAAGCCGCCGCTTTACGCGTGGGTCGCGACCAGCCTCGCATGGCTGCTGCAGCGCGTGATGCCGCTGCACGACGCGGCCCGGCTCGCGAGCGCGCTGTTCGCCGCACTTGCATTCGGCTTCATCGCGCGCGCGGCGCGCGTCGCCAGCCGCGCAGACTCCTGGTTCGACCTGCGCGTGATCGGTCCCGTCGTGCTGAGCGCCGGCACGCTCGTCGTCATCAAGCACGTGCACGACATGATGACCGACGTCGCGCTGTTCGCCGGCACGGCAATCGCGTTCTGCGGACTGCTCGAACTCGTGATGCAGCACGTCGCGCGCGCGCAGCAGATGCGGCACGGGCTGCCGGTCCGGCCGTCGGGCCGCTGGGCCGCGCCGATCTTCGGCGCGGGCGTCGGCATCGCGCTGATGACGAAGGGGCTGTTCGTGCCGCTCGTGTTTGCAGCCACGCTCGTCGGCGCGCTGGTGCTCTATCCGGCCTGCCGCACCCGCGCGTTCGCGCGCTCGCTCGGCGTCGCCGCACTGGTGTTCGCGCCGTTCGCGCTCGTCTGGCCGACCGCGCTGTTCCTGCGCTCCGAGACACTGTTCATGACGTGGTTCTGGGATAACAACGTCGGCCGCTTCTTTGGTTTCTCCGTCCCCGAACTGGGCGCGGAAAACGACAAGCCGTTCTTCATCCTGCGCGCGTTCCTGCTCGTCGGCTTCCCGGTCGCGCCGCTCGCGATCGTCGCGCTCGCGCGGGGTGCGTGGCGCGACTGGCGCACGCCGCGCATCGCGCTGCCGGTGATGTTCACGGTCATCGGGCTCGTCGTGCTGCAAGTGTCCGCGACGTCGCGCCAGCTCTACATCTTGCCGTTCTTCGCCCCGCTCGCGCTGGTCGCCGCGCAGGCCATCGACCGCCTGCCGCGCCAGCTGCATCTCGCGTGGGATTACCTGAGCCGCATCCTGTTCGGCACGGCCGCCGCGCTCGCGTGGGCCATCTGGGCGGTGATGGCCGATCCGGCCGCGTCGCGCAAGGATGTCGCGCTGCTCGGCCGCTGGCTGCCGCTCGACTGGACGATGCCGATCGAACCCGCGCTGGTGATCGGTGCGCTCGCGCTGACGGTCGGCTGGCTGACGCTGCTGCCAAAGCTGCGCACGACCGGCGTCTGGCGCGGCGCGCTATCGTGGGGCGCCGGCGCACTCGTCGCATGGGGGCTCATTTACACGCTGCTGCTGCCGTGGCTCGACGTCGCGAAGAGCTACCGCTCGGTGTTCGACGACCTGAACGCGCACCTCGCGCTCGAATGGAACGACGGCGACTGCATGGCGAGCCTGCACGGGCTCGGCGAATCGGAAGCGCCGATGCTGTACTACTTCTCCGGCATCCAGCACACGCCGATCGCCGACGCGAAGACGACGCGCTGCACCTGGATGATCGTCCAGGGCGTGCGGGCCGTCGATCCGGCGCCCGGCGACGAATGGAAACTGTTCTGGACGGGCGCCCGCCCGGGCGACAACGAGGAACTGCTGCGCGTGTACGTGCGCACGCCCGAACAGCACGCGGAGTAACGCGGGGAGGCACGGCGCGCCGCCGTGCTTGCCCTCATGCCGGGCGTGGAGCGGTGAGCGCCACCGCCCGAGCAGCGAACCGCCATCCGGAAATACGCGCCGCCGACCGGCGCCCCTTGCCGCCTCCGTGCCCGTGTGACGCCGTGGGCCGCCGCCCTCCCCACGTCACGCCGCGGCCCGAATCGTCAGAACGAGGAACCGGGCTCGCGAAGAAACGCCGTCTCCTCGTCGCTCGATACCCGACCAAGAATCGCGTTCCGGTGCGGAAAGCGGCCGAAGCGCTCGACGACGGCCGCATGCAGCAACGCGAAGCGGTGATAGCTCTCGCACCCTGCCTCGTCCCGGATGCCCGCGCACAGGCGCACGGCCTCACGCTGGCTCTCGACCGACTCATCGTGCTCGAACGGCAGATACGCGAACGCGCGGTGATGCCCGCTCGGCAACCGCGCGTCCCAGCCGGCCGCGACGACGCGGCGCGCGAGCGCGAGTGCCTTCGGATCGGCGGAAAACGCGCGCGGCGTGCCGCGATGGATGTTGCGCGAGAACTGGTCGAGCACGACGATCAACGCCAGTGCCCCCAACGGCGAGCCTGCCCAGTGATCGCACGCGCCGTCGCATGCGGCGTCGAGTAATGCGCCGTAGCGCGTGCGCAGCACGTCGTCGAACGCCGCGCCGCCATTGAACCAGACCTTGCGGTTCTGCCCGAATTCGGCCGAGCCCGGCTCGCCGAACCAGAAATCCAGAATCTCCCGCGCTCGCGGATCGAGCGCCGCCGCGCCCGCGTGGGGGGTGTCAATCGTCATGCAAACTCCAGTACGAGGCGCCGGGTGCGCGCGCTCTTCTTTTCCAGTTTCGCGACCCGCAGCTCGCCGATTTCGGACGTATTGCGCACATGCGTGCCGCCGCACGGCTGCAGGTCGACCTGCTCGATGCGCAGCAGCCGCACGCGGCCGAGGCCCATCGGCGGCTTCACGCTCATCGTGCGCACGAGGTCCGGCCGTGCGGCCATCTCGTCGTCGGTGATCCATTCGGTCGTGACCGGGTGCGCGCCGACCACCAGGCCGGCGAGGCGCCGCTCGACGTCGTCGCGGTCGATCGCGTCGGACGTCGCGAAATCGAGCCGCACGTAATCGGCCGTCACGCTGCAGCCGTCGACCGCGTACGGCAGCACCGCGCACATCAGGTGTGCCGCGGTATGCAGCCGCATGTGACGATAGCGGCGCAGCCAGTCGATCTCCGCAACCACGCGCGTGCCGGGCTCGAGCGTCGCGACGCTCGCCTCCTGCCCCGGTGCGGGCACGTGCACGGCGTCGTCGGGCGTCGCGCCGTCGAACTTGGCCTTGCGCGTATCGGCAATCGTGATCGTGCTGCCGTCGGGCAGCGTCAGCGTGCCGGTGTCGCCGGCCTGGCCGCCGCCGAGCGGATAGAACACGGTGCGGTCGAGCCGGATGCCGTCGTCGCCGACGGCCAGGACGACCGCATCGCATTGCGTGAGGTACGCGTCTTCGCGAAACAGCGCTTGTGTCGTCATCGGGCGAGCCTCGTATCGATTGGGAAAGCGGCCAGTGTCGCGCCGCGCGGCGCGCGCGCCCAGACGCAGATCGCCCCGCGCGCGGGCGGCGGCGTACCGGTCGATCAACCGGGCCGGTTGCGCATCCAGTCGGCCGTGTCGTAGAACGAATGCATGAGCCGCTCGCGCAGCGGCTCGGGCAGCCCGATGTCCTCCATCGCCCACGCCATGCAGCGCAGCCACTGGTCGCGCTCGACCGACGCGATCGGGAACGGCAGGTGCCGCGCGCGCAGCCGCGGATGGCCGAACCGGCTGATGTAGTGGTCGGGGCCGCCGAGCCACCCGCACAGGAACCAGAAAAACTTGTCGCGCGAACCGTCGAGCGATGCCGGGTGCAGCGCGCGAATCTGCGCGAACTCGGGCTCGAGGTCCATCAGGTCGTAAAAGCGGTCCACCATCTCGCGCACGCGGGCTTCACCACCCACGAGCTCGAACGCCGTCGGTTGCGACGGCGCATCGTCATTCACATCGGTCATACGGATAGTCGGAAAACGGGATCTTCGGGGCTGCCGGCGACGCTCATGCGTCGCGCAGCGACTGCAGCGCGGGGCGCCGCAGCACATTATGCAGGCTCAGCCAGCCGGCCGCACCGGCGCACGCGACGCCGGCCGCGATGCCGGCCGGCACGAGCCACGGATCGACGGCGAGCTGGAAGTCGAACACGCGCGACGCGAGCACCCAGCCGACCGCGATCGCGCCCGCCGATGCCAGCGCACCAGCCAGCGCGCCGACCACGACGAACTCCGCGCGCTGCACCGCGTTGACCTGCGCGCGCGACGCGCCGAGCGCGCGCAGCAGCGCGGCCTCACGCACCCGCTCGTCGCGCGTGCCGGCAAGCGCCGTGTACAGCACGAGCACGCCGGCCGCGAGCGTGAACATGAACAGGAACTGCACCGCGCCGACCACCTGCAGCATCATCCGCTGCAACTGCGCGAGGATCGGTGCGACGTCGATCGCGGTCAGGTTTGGATAGCGTGCGATCAGCGGATCGAGCAGCGCGGCATTCGATGCCGGCAAATGGAAGCTCGTCAGGTACACGGCCGGGAAATCCTTCAGCACGGGCGGCGGCATCAGCACGAAGAAATTGACGCGGAACGAACCCCAGTCGAGCTTGCGCACGCTGGTGATCGGCGCATCGACCGTCAGCCCCGTCACGTCGAAGCGCAGCACGTCGCCCGGCTTCACGTTCAGCGTCTTCGCCAGGCCGGCCTCGATCGAGATCTGCGGCGTCGCCGCGGTGCCGAACCAGTCGCCTTCGATGATCCGGTTGTCGGACGGCAACTGGGTCGTATAGGACAGGTTGAACTCGCGGTCGACGAGCCGGCGCGCCTCCTCGGACGGGTATGCGTCCGGATTCACCGGCTTGCCGTTGATCGCAACGAGGCGGCCGCGCACCATCGGCTCGGGCACTGCGTCGCGCACGCCGTGCGCGGCCAGATAGGCCGCGACGTCGGCGCGCTGGTCGGGCTGGATGTCGATCAGGAACTGATTCGGCGCATCGGGCGGCGTCGACTGCTGCCAGCCCGCGACGAGGTCGTTGCGCGTGATCGCGATCAGCAGCAGGCACATCAGGCCGAGCGCGAGCGCGGTGATCTGCAGCGCGCTGGCCGTGCCGCGCCGGTGCAGCGACGCGAGCGCGTAACGCCAGCCGACGCCCGCGGCCACGCGCGCGTTGCGCACCGCACGCGCGGCGGCGAACAGCACGAGCCGCGCGATCAGCGCGAAACCGACCAGCGCACCGGCGAAACCGCCCGCGACGATCAGCCCGAGTTTCAGGTTGCCGGCGGCGGCAATCAGCAGCCCCGCGAACAGCACGACGCCGATCGCATACGCGGCCCACGCCGTGCGCGACGCATCGCCCCACTCGCGCCGCAGCACGCGCACCGGCGGCACGCGCGTGAGCGGCACGAGCGGCGGCAGCGCGAAGCCGAGCAGCAGCACCAGCGCGGCGCCCACGCCGATCAGCGCCGGCCACGGCGTAGGGGGCGGCAGCACCACGTCGATCAGGCCGCCGAGCGCGGCCAGCAATGCCCAGTGGCCGCCGTAGCCGAGCATCGCGCCTGCGGCGCCGGACACGATCCCGATGCCCGCGAATTCGAGTGTGAACAGCGCGCCGAGCGTGCGGCGGCTCACGCCGAGGCAGCGCATCGTCGCGCAGCCGTCGAGGTGGCGCCGCATGTAGCGCTGCGCGGCCATCGCGATCGCGACCGCCGCGAGCAGCGCGGTGAGCAGTGCGACGAGCGTCAGGAAGTGGCGTGCGCGATCCAGCGTCTGCCGCACCTGCGGCTGGCCTTCCTGCAACGACTCGAGACCGGCGCCGCGCAGTTTCCCGCCGTCGACACGTGCGTGCGCATACGCTTCGAAACGCGCGACGGCCTGCTGGTCGCCGGCGACCAGCAGCCGGTACGTGACACGGCTGCCGTAGCCCGTGAGCCCCGTCGCCGCGAGTTCATCGGCGCGCATCATCAGCCGCGGCGAAAAATTGACGAAGGAAAAACCGCGATCGAGTTCGCGGGAGATCGACGCGGCGACCTTGAACGTGCGCAGCCCGACGCGCACCGTGTCGCCCGCCTTCAGGTGCAGCGCATCGAGCAGCGCCGGATCGGCCCATACGGTGCCGGGAGCGGGAATCGCTGCCGCCTTCTGCGCGGTGGCCGCGCCGGCCGGCAGGATCTCGACCGCGCCGCGCAACGGATAGCCGGGCGACACGGCCTTCACGGCCGCGAGGCGCGAGGGCGCCGCGTCGGTCGCCTGCCCGCCCGCGGCGGACGCGATCATGCTCGGGAAGATGGCGGTCGTCGCGGTACGCAGGCCGAGTGCGCGGGCCTGCTGGTCGAACGACGGATCGACGGGGCGATCGGCCCGCACGACGAAATCGGCGCCGAGCATCTGGCGCGCGTCCCGCTCGAGCCCCTGGCGCAGCCGGTCGGCGAGGAAGCCGACGCTCGTCAGCGCCGCGACCGCGAGCACCAGCGCAAGGACGAGCAGCGTCAGCTCACCCGCGCGCCAGTCGCGCGCGGTCATGCGGGCGGCCTGGCGGATCAGGTCGCGCAGGCCGAAGCGGCCGGCATGCGCGTTCACCTCATGGCCGGGTTGCCCGGCCGGCGGCTGCGCCGCGTGTTGCCGCCCCTTCAATCGCGCTTCCCCCCGATCGAGTTGAGCCGCGACACCATGTGGTTCGCCATGCCGCGAAAGCCGCCCGACACACCGCGCCACAGGCGCGGGAGCGCCCATGCGGACGCCGCGATGAAGGCGGCAAGCAGCACGAGGAACGCGAGCGGAACGAAGAACGCGAGCACGAGCCCGCCGACCACGAGGCCGTCCTCGGTCGATGAGGCGATCCAGTTCGAAATCGGTTCCGGCGACAGGTTGATCATCGCGCGCGTGCCGGCCTTCGCCACGTGTGCGGCACCGGCGAGCGAGCCGCCCGCGAGCCCCGCGACCGCGAGCATGGTCGGATCGGCATGGCCGAGCGCGCCGGCCGCGAGCACGGCGCCGGCCGGAATGCGGATGAAGGTGTGCACGGCATCCCACAGCGAGTCGAACGCGGGGATCTTGTCGGCAAGGAATTCGGTGACGGTGAGCACGGCCGCGGCACCGATGACCCACGGCGACATCAGGACGGCCAGCGTGTCGGGCAGGTGGAGCCAGCCGAACCGCGCCAGCACGCCGGCGATCAGCACGGTCAGGTACAGGCGCAGGCCGCTCGCCCACGCGAGCCCCGCGCCGAGCGAAATGGCTTCGATCATGGCCCTCTCCTTGCACTTTCCGTGCGATTTGCCGATTGATCGGATCGGGTCGGACAGACTGGCCGCGCGGCGCGTGGCGACCGGCACCGCGTGCTGCGAGAAGCACGACGGTATTCAGGCCCGAATGCGTTCCATTATAGACAGGCTAGGCGCACGGCCGGCGCAATTCCGCAGTGCGGCACCGGGCGCGTGCGCACCTGGGTGCCGTCGTCAGGCCGCAGACGACAGCTTGAGGCCGATCAGCCCCGCGACGATCAGCGCGGCGCTCGCGACGCGCGCGACGGTCAGCGCCTCGCCCATCATCACGATGCCGAACACGAACGCACCGACCGCGCCGATGCCCGTCCACACCGCGTACGCGGTGCCGAGCGGCAGCTGTCGCATCGCGACCGCGAGCAGCCCGAAGCTGGCCAGCGCCGTCACGATCGTCAACACCGACGGACCGAGCTTCGTGAAACCGTCCGACGATTTCATGCCGGCCGCCCAGGCCACTTCCAGTAATCCGGCAATGAACAACCATACCCACGCCATCTCGACGTACTCCGTATCGGATGGGGCCGTCCCCGTTGAAGCGAATGACCCGGGGTCGTCCCCGGGCGGCGCCGAGTATAACAAGATGCTTACGGACGCGGCGCGCGGCCGATCGGGGGCGCGACCGGCCGGGCCCGGTCAGTTCGACGCGCGCTTCGGTGTGACGCCGCCGACGCAGCGGTCGTCGCGGTACAGCGCCCACTCCTCGCACACGCGGCCATCCTTGAACACGCACATGCCGACCTGCCCGCTCGACAGGCTGCGGATCGTGTGGCGGCCGCCGAGCTTGGCGCAATTGACCGACGCGGGATTGGCCATCGCCTGCTGCTGCGACGACGGTTGCTGCCCGGGCGGCAGCGGTTGGGCGAACGCGCCGGGCGCAACAAGCGCCAGCGCACAGATGACGACCAGACGGACGGACATTGCACGCTCCTCGTTTTCGCTCGCGGAACGGTCAGGATAACGGGGAATGAGCGCCGGGTGTGCAACGCGCACGCCGGCCGCGAGACTGTCGCGCCGACGCAACCCTGCCGGCACGCGACGTCACGCGCCCGGGTGCCGCTGCGACCCGGCGACGCCCGTCATGCGGCGCCGACCAGCCGGTAACCGACGCCCGTCTCGGTCACGATGTGCTCGGGCTGCGCCGGGTCGCGCTCGAGCTTCTGGCGCAGGTGCGCCATGTAAATCCGCAGATAGTGGTGGCTTTCGACGTGCGACGGCCCCCACACGTCGCGCAGCAGCTGGCGGTGCGTCAGCACGCGCCCCGCGTGCCGCACGAGCGTCGCGAGCAGCCGGTATTCGAGCGGCGTCAGGTGCACGATCTCGTTGTCACGCCACACCTGGCGCAGCGCGAGATCGACGGTCACGGTGCCGAAGGTCACCTTCGGCGACTCGTTCGCGCCGCCCTGGTTGCGCCGGCGCAGTTGCGCGCGGATCCGCGCGCGCAGTTCGGACACGCCGAACGGCTTGGTCAGGTAATCGTCGGCGCCCGCGTCGAGCGCCGCGACCTTCTCTTCTTCCTGCGTGCGCGCGGACAGCACGATCACCGGCACCTCGGACCAGCCGCGCAATTCCCGGATCACGTCGAGGCCGTCGGTATCGGGCAGGCCAAGGTCGACGATCACGAGATCGGGCTTGCGCGTCGCCGCGTCGATCAGCCCCTGCTTGCCCGTCTCGGCCTCGAACACCGCGATGTCCTCCTCCTCGAGCGCGGCGCGCACGAAACGGCGGATCTGCTTTTCGTCCTCGATCAGGACGACGGTCAGGCTGGGTTCACTCATGATCTGGCAATGATTCGGATGGGGACGACGCACCCGGCACTTCGGGTTCGTCGTCGGGTACGGCAGGCGCGGCCGGCGGTGTCTCGACCGGCAGCGTGAACCAGAAACGCGCGCCCGTCACGTGGCCGTCGGGTGCCGTCCGGTTGAACGCGCCGATTTTACCGCCGTGCGCTTCGACGATCGCGCGGCAGATCGCCAGGCCGAGGCCGATGCCCGGCGTCGCCGATTCCTTCTCGCCGCGCGTGAACTTGTCGAAGATCCGCGTTTCCATCCCGGCCGGCAGGCCGGGACCGTAATCGTCGACGAGCACGCGCACGAACGGCAGCCCGTCGTCGGTCACGCGCTCGGCGCCGATGTCGAGCGGCGTATCGGCCGGCGTGTACTTCGCCGCATTCTCGAACAGGTTGGTGAACAGACGCTCCATCAGCACCGCGTCCATCTGCAGGAGCGGCAGGTCGGCCGGCAGCACGACGCGCGCCGGATGGCGCGCAAGCACGCGCTTGCAGGCGGCGAGTGCGGCGCCGACGGCTTCCTCGAGCAGCGACCACTGGCGCTTCAACTGCAGGCTGCCGGCCTGCAGCCGCGCCATGTCGAGCAGGTTCGTGACGATGCCCGTCATCCGCAGCGCCTCGTCGTGGATCGCATCGACGAGTTCGCCCTCGCGCTGCGCGAAGCGTTCGGCCGCCGCGGCGTCGCCGCCCTGCGCGGCCGCGCGCCCGTTCGCGAGCATCGACGAGAAGCCGACGATCGTCGTGAGCGGCGTGCGCAGGTCGTGCGAGATCGCCGACAGCAGCGAGTTGCGCAGCCGCTCGGATTCCATGTTGACGAGCGCGTCGCGCGCGATCTCCACGTAGTGCACGCGTTCGAGCGCGAGCGCGATCTGCGCGGCGAACGCGTCGAGCATCCGCTGCTGCTCCGGCACCTCGAGTTCACGCGGCTCGCGTGATGCGACCGCGAGCACGCCGCGCGTGCGCATCGGCGCCTTCAGCGGCAGGTACAGCGCGGCCGTCGCGGGCAACGTATCGGTGCCGCGGCCGGCCGGCTTCTGCTGGTCGTACACCCACTGGCCGACGTCGCTGTCGAGATCGGCGCCCGTCAGCGTGACGGCCGCATCGGGCTCCTCGATCTTCTGGCGCACCTTGTCCGCGCTGTCGGGCAGCAGGAAGGCGACGCGCGCGCGGAACACCTCGCCCACGTGACGGCTGCCGATCTCGACGATCTGCTCGGTCGTCAGCGCCGCGCCCAGCTCGCGCGCCATCGCGTAGATCGCGCCGGTGCGGCGCTCGCGGCGCTGCGCGACGCTCGCCTGGCGCGTCAGCGTCGACGTCAGGTGGCTGATCACGAGCGACGTCAGCAGCATTCCGAAGAAGGTCAGCAGGTATTGCGTGTCGCTGACCGAAAACGACATGCGCGGCGGTACGAAGAAGTAATCGAACGCGGCCACCGACAGGAACGACTGCAGCACGCCCGGGCCGCGCCCGAGCCGCACCGCCGAAAACACGACGCCGAGCAGGTACAGCATCACGAGGTTCGTGAGGTCGAGCCGCTCGGACACGAGGCTCGCGACGACCGTGATCGCCGCGCAGATCGCGGCCGCATACACGTAGTGCCGCGGCGGCGAACGGTGCGTGCCGAACTGCGCGAACGCGTCGCGCCAGTCGCGCGCACGCGCGTCGAGCGGTGCCGCGCGCGCCTCGTCGCTCGCGGACGCCCGGATCAGCATCAGGTCGACGTCGCCCGCGCGTTCGGCAAGCTGCTCGCCGAACGGCCGCACGAAGCGGCGCACGAGCCCGACCTTCGGTGAGCCGCCGGCGACGATCTTCGACACGTTGCGCACCTTCGCATAGCCGATCAGCGCGGCGACCGCGTCGGCGCCGGCGAGCGTGGCCGTCTCCGCACCGAGCTCGGCCGCGAGCTTCAGCGCGTCGAGCGTGCGCTGCCGGCGCGCAGCGGGCAGCCGCTGCAGGCGCGGCGTTTCCACATAAACGGCGATCCAGTCGGCCTTCAGGCTCGCGGCGAGCCGCGCGGCCGCCCGCACGAGCGTCGGCGCTTCAGGGCCCGGGCCGACGCACACGAGCAGCCGCTCGCGTGCCTGCCAGATGCGCTGGATCGAACGATCGGCGCGATACTCGCGCATCTGCGCGTCGACGCGGTCGGCCGTGCGCCGCAGCGCCAGTTCGCGCAGCGCAATCAGGTTGCCCTTGCGGAAGAAGTTGCGCACCGCGCGCTCGGCCTGCTGCGCGAGATAGACCTTGCCGTCGCGCATCCGCTCGAGCAGTTCCTCGGCCGGCAGGTCGACGAGCGTGACTTCGTCGGCCGCGTCGAACACGCGATCGGGCACCGTCTCCCACACGCGGATGCCGGTGATCGCGCCGACCACGTCGTTCAGGCTTTCGAGGTGCTGGACGTTGACGGTCGTGTAGACGTCGATGCCCGCGTCGAGCAGTTCGTACACATCCTGCCAGCGCTTCAGGTGCCGCGCGCCCTGCACGTTCGAATGCGCGAGTTCGTCGACGAGGATCAGTTGCGGCTGGCGCGCGAGCGCGCCGTCGAGATCGAATTCGGCGAGCGTGCGGCCGCGATAGTCGATGCGCGCGAGCGGCAGCACGTCGAGGCCGTCGAGCAGTGCGGCGGTTTCGCTGCGCCCGTGGGTCTCGACGATGCCGACGACGACGTCCACGCCTTCCTGCAGGCGCTGGCGCGCGGCCTGCAGCATCGCGTAGGTCTTGCCGACACCGGCCGATGCGCCGAAGAAGATCTTGAGCTGGCCGCGCCGCTGCTTTTCTTCGTCACGCTGCAGCTTGTCGAGGAGTTGGTCTGGATCGGGACGATTCATGCGTCAGAAAGGCGGAGCGCCCGGATGCGCGCGAGTACGAGCATTGTTGTTCCAAATCGCCGCAAAAGGCAAAGACGGCGCACGCGCCGTCGGGAAAAAGCGCGTCCGGCGCGGATCGGGCCGCGCCGGACGCCGGTTGCCGTCGGAAGCCCGGGCGCGCGCTCAGTGCGCGGCCTGTGCCGCGTCGAGCGCGAGGTTCAGCTGCAGCACGTTCACGCGCGGTTCGCCGAGCACGCCGAACTGGCGGCCCTTCGTGTTCGCGGCGACGAGCTGCGCGACCGCGTCGGGCGCCAGGTTGCGCGCCTTCGCGACACGTTCGACCTGGTATGCGGCGGCGGCCGGCGTGATCTCCGGATCGAGGCCGCTGGCCGACGCCGTCACGAGGTCGACCGGCACGGGCTTCGACATGTCGGTGCCCGCGTCGCGCAGCGCGGCGATGCGCCCCTTCACCTGATCGGCGAGCGACGGGTTCAACGGGCCGAGGTTCGAGCCGCCGGAGCCGGTCGCGTTGTACGGCATCGGCGTGGTGGCCGACAGCCGGCCCCAGAAGTACTTCGGCGCATCGAACGACTGGCCGATCAGTGCGGAGCCCACCGCCTTGCCGTCCTTCTCGATCAGGCTGCCGTTCGCCTGCGACGGGAACACGGCCTGGCCGAACACGGTCATCACGGCCGGGTAAGCGAGCCCCGTCACCGCGGTCAGCACGACAAAGATCACGACGAGCGGACGAATCAACGTTTTCATGATGTTTCCTTCAAATACGGCCGGCTCAGGCCCAGCCGAGTGCAGCGAGCGTCATGTCGATCAGCTTGATGAACGGGAACGGCAGCAGCACGCCGCCGAGGCCGTACACCAGCAGGTTGCGGCGCAGCAGCGATGCGGCGCCGAGCGGCCGGTACGTGACGCCCTTCAGCGCCAGCGGAATCAGCGCGACGATGATCAGCGCGTTGAAGATCACCGCCGACAGGATCGCCGACGCCGGCGACGTCAGGTGCATGATGTCGAGCACGCGCAGCTGCGGGTACGTCGTCACGAACGCGGCCGGGATGATCGCGAAATACTTCGCGATGTCGTTCGCGATCGAGAACGTGGTGAGCGACCCGCGCGTCATCAGCATCTGCTTGCCGATCTCGACGATCTCGATCAGCTTCGTCGGGTTCGAGTCGAGGTCGACCATGTTGCCGGCTTCCTTCGCCGCCTGCGTGCCGGTGTTCATCGCCACGGCGACGTCGGCCTGCGCGAGCGCCGGCGCGTCGTTGGTGCCGTCGCCGGTCATCGCGACGAGGCGCCCTGCGGCCTGGTGTTCGCGGATCGTCGCGAGCTTGGTTTCCGGCGTCGCTTCCGCGAGGAAATCGTCGACGCCCGCTTCCGCCGCGATCGCCGCGGCCGTCAGCCGGTTGTCGCCCGTCACCATCACGGTCTTGATGCCCATCTTGCGCAGTTCCGCGAAGCGCTCCTTGATGCCGCCCTTCACGATGTCCTTCAGCTCGATCACGCCGAGCACGCGCGCCGCCCCTTCATGCAGGTCGGCCACGACGAGCGGCGTGCTGCCGCGGCGCGCGACTTCGTCGACCACGCGGCGCACTTCTTCCGGGAAGCGGCTGCCGTGCGTCTCGACGTAATTGCGGATCGCATCGGCCGCGCCTTTGCGGATTTCACGGCCCGGGAGGTCGACGCCGCTCATCCGCGTCTGCGCGGAGAAGCCGATGAACGTCGCGTGCAGTTGCCCCATGTCGCGCTGGCGAATGTTGAAGCGCTCCTTCGCGAGCACGACGATACTGCGGCCTTCCGGCGTTTCGTCGGCGAGCGACGACAGTTGCGCGGCATCGGCCAGCGCTTCCTCGGTCACGCCCGGCGCCGGCACGAACGTCGATGCCTGGCGGTTGCCGAGCGTGATCGTGCCGGTCTTGTCGAGCAGCAGCACGTCGACGTCACCGGCGGCTTCCACCGCGCGGCCCGACGTCGCGATCACGTTCGCCTGCATCATCCGGCTCATCCCGGCCACGCCGATCGCGGACAAGAGGCCGCCGATCGTCGTCGGGATCAGGCACACCAGCAGCGCGACGAGCGCGGTGATCGTCACCACGTGGCCGGCCTTCATCGCTTCGACCGAGAACATCGAGAACGGCAGCAGCGTCGCGGTCGCGAGCAGCATCACGATCGTCAGCGCGACGAGCAGGATCGTCAGCGCGATCTCGTTCGGCGTCTTCTTGCGCTTTGCGCCTTCGACCATCGCGATCATCCGGTCGAGGAACGCCTCGCCGGGGTTCGCGGTGACCTTGACCACGATCCAGTCCGACAACACGCGCGTGCCGCCCGTCACCGACGAGAAGTCGCCGCCCGATTCGCGGATCACCGGCGCGGATTCACCGGTGATCGCCGATTCGTCGACCGACGCGACGCCATCGACCACCTCGCCGTCGGCCGGGATCACGTCGCCGGCCTCGACCAGCACGACGTCGCCTTTACGCAGCTCGGTCGCGGTCGTGATGCGGATCGGCGACTTCGGATGCGGCTCGTTGAGTTTCTTCGCCATCACGTCTTTCTTCGCGCTGCGCAGCGACGCGGCCTGCGCCTTCGAGCGCCCTTCGGCGAGCGCTTCGGCGAAGTTCGCGAACAGCACGGTGAACCACAGCCACAGCGCGATCGCGAGGATGAAGCCCGCGGGCGCCTCGGCCTGGCCGGCGAGCGCCGCGATCCACAGAATCGTGGTCAGGATGCTGCCGACGTACACGCAAAACATCACCGGATTGCGGAACTGCGTGCGCGGCGTGAGTTTCTTGAACGAGTCCACGATCGCCGGACGCAGCAGCGCCGGATCGAACATGGACCGTGTTGCGGAATGTTGAGTCATTGCGATCTCTTCAATCTCTTCAGTCTTTTCAATGTGTCGCCATGCGGGCGCGCATCACGCACCCAGCCACATCATCAGGTGCTCGACGCCCGGGCCGAGCGCAAGCGCCGGCACGTAGGTCAGCGCGCCCACCAGCAGCACGGTGCCGAGCAGCAGCACGACGAACAGCGGACCATGCGTCGGCAGCGTGCCGCTCGTCGCCGCGATGCGCTTCTTCGCGGCGAGCGAGCCGGCGATCGCCAGCACCGGCACGATCGTGCCGAAGCGGCCGAACCACATCGCGATCGCGGTCGTCCAGTTGTAGAACGGCGTGCCGACCGTCAGGCCCGCGAACGCGCTGCCGTTGTTGTTGGCGGCCGAGCTGAACGCGTACAGGATTTCCGAGAAGCCGTGCGGGCCCGGGTTCGCGATGCCGGCCTTGCCTGCATCGGCGAGCACGGCGATCGACGTGCCGACCAGCACCAGCAGCGGCGTGAGCAGCACGACGATCGACACCATCTTCATCTCGTACGATTCGATCTTCTTGCCGACGTATTCCGGCGTGCGACCGATCATCAGGCCGGCGACGAACACCGCGAGCAGCGCGAACACGAGCATCCCGTAGAGGCCGGAGCCGACCCCGCCGTAGATCACTTCGCCCAGCTGCATCAGCAGCATCGGCACGAGGCCGCCGAGCGGCGTCAGCGAATCGTGCATCGTGTCGACCGCGCCGCACGACGCGGCCGTCGTCGCGACCGTGAAGATGCCGGTCTGCGCGATGCCGAAGCGTGTTTCCTTGCCTTCCATGTTGCCGCCAGGCTGCAGCGCGCTCGCCGACTGGTCGACGTGCAGCGCGGCGAGCGTCGGGTTGCCGCCCTGCTCGGCGCTCACCTCGAAGCCGATCGCGATCACGAACGCGACCGTCATCGCCGCGAGCACGGCGATGCCCTGCCGGCGGTCGCCGATCATGCGGCCGAACACGAGACACAACGCGGCCGGGATGATCAGGATCGCGAAGATCTGGATGAAGTTCGCGAACGGCGTCGGGTTCTCGTACGGGTGCGCGGAGTTCGCGTTGAAGAAGCCGCCGCCGTTGGTGCCGAGCATCTTGATCGCTTCCTGCGATGCGACCGGGCCCATTGCAAGCGTCTGCTTCGTGAGCGGGGTCGGCACCGTCACCGGGTTGCCCTTGTCGTCCTTCACCGGATTGCCCTGCGCGTCCAGCTTCGGCGCCGCATAGGTGCTCGTCTGCAGCACCGGCACGTCCTGGTACGACTTCATGTTCTGGATCACGCCCTGGCTCATCAGCAGCGCGGCGATGATCACCGACATCGGTACGAGCACGTACATCGTCACGCGCGTCAGGTCGACCCAGAAGTTGCCGATCGTCTGCGCGGTATGACGTGCGAAACCGCGGATCAGCGCGATCACGACGACGATGCCGGTTGCCGCCGACAGGAAGTTCTGCACGGTCAGGCCGAGCATCTGCGTCAGGTAGCTGACGGTCTGCTCCGGCGTGTAGTCCTGCCAGTTCGTGTTGGTGACGAAGCTGACGGCCGTGTTGAACGCGCCGTCGACCGTCATCGCACCGTACTGCTGCGGGTTGCCGGGCAGGAAGCCCTGCAGGCGCAGCAGGCCGTAGAGGAACAGCGCGCCGAGCGCGTTGAACGCGATCGTCGCGATCGCGTACTGCTTCCAGTTCATCTCGCTGCCGGCGTCGACGCCGGCGATGCGGTACAGCGCGCGCTCGAGCGGCCCGAACACGCGCACGACGCGCGAACTGCCGTCCATCACCGCGGACAGATAGCGGGCGACCGGCACGGCCGCTGCCAGCAGCACGACGATGAAGAGCAGCGTCTGAAAGAGATTGTTCGCGTTCATTCGATGTCCTCCGCGCGCAGCAGCGCAAAGACGAGATACGCGAACAGCAGGGCCGTCGAGGCGCCCGCCAGCCAAAGCATCCAGGTCATGCTCGCCCCCCGCGACCGTATTGCACGAGCTTGTCGCAACCGGCAATCAAACCGAGGATCAGCGCGGTGAAGAGCACCAGTGCGCCGATAAATACCCCATCCATTTTTCTGTTCTCCATCGTCGAAATCAGACGACTAGAACCTTATGGGAACGCACGTAAAGGACGGGTCAAAGGTATCGGGGCGCGTATAAAAAACGCGTAAACGTGGCATTCGGGGGAGGCCGGCAGGAACCGGGAGGCGGGACGGACGGCGCCGCCCGGACAAGCGCGTGCCGGCATGGCGCCGGCACGGGGAGGCAGGTCAGGGAACGAGGATCGTCGAACCGGTGGTCTTGCGCGCTTCGAGATCGGCGTGCGCGCGGCCGACTTCCGCGAGCGGGTAGCGCTGGTTGATGCTCGTCTTCACCTTGCCCGACAGCAGCACGTCGAACAGCTCGGCGGCCGCGGCTTCGAGATCGGCGCGCTTCGCGATGTACGAGAACAGCGTGGGGCGCGTAAAGAACAGCGAGCCGCGCGACGAGAATTCCTTCGAGTCGATCGGCGGCAGCGGGCCCGACGCGTTGCCGAAGCTGACGAAATAGCCGAGCGGCGCGAGGCAGTCGAGCGAGCCGATGTAGGTGTCCTTGCCGATCGAGTCGTAGACGACCGGCACGCCTGCGCCGTTCGTGATCTCCTTCACGCGCTGCGTGAAGTTCTCGCGCGTGTAGACGATCGGATGGTCGCAACCGTGCGCCTTCGCGAGCGCGGCTTTCTCGTCGGAGCCGACCGTCCCGATCACGGTCGCGCCGAGCGCCTTCGCCCACTGGCACACGAGCAGGCCGACGCCGCCGGCCGCCGCGTGGATCAGGATCGTGTCGCCGGCCTTCACCGGATACGTGCGGCGCAGCAGGTAGTGCGCGGTCAGGCCCTGCAGCATCACCGACGCCGCGTCGTCGTAGCTGATGCCGTCCGGCAGCTTCACGAGCCGCTCGGCCGGCATCACGCGTTCCTGCGCGTATGCGCCCGGCGGCTGTCCGACGTACGCGACGCGGTCACCCGCCTTGACCGTGGTCACGCCTTCGCCGACGGCCGTCACCTCGCCTGCCGCCTCCATCCCGAGACCGCCCGGCAGCGCTTGCGGGTAAAGGCCGGTACGGAAATAGACGTCGATGTAGTTGAGGCCGACCGCGTGCTGCCGGATGCGGACTTCGCCCGCCTTCGGTTCGCCGACCTCGACATCGACCCACTTCATCACGTCCGGGCCGCCCGGCTGGTCGTATCGGATTGCTTTCGGCATCGTTTCGCTCCTCGTTTCTGATTCTGTCAGGGAAAAATCCGGGTCGCCGATCCGCGGAGCCGGCCGGTTCATGCGGGAACGGGGCAGCAGGCGCGCGTCGCGACGTACGATTCTCGCGCGCCGCGGCCATCCGCGCATGGCCCTGCCGCCAGCAGGGGCAATCGGGCGCGGGCGGCCTTTAGCAAACGTCCTGCATGTTGCGCGCCAGATCGTCGAGCAGCATCCGCGCGGTGGCAACGTTGGTCGCGACCGGCACGTCGTGCACGTCGCAGGCGCGCACGAGCGCGGTGATGTCGGGGTCGTGCGGCTGCGCGGTCATCGGGTCGCGCAGGAACACGACGATGTCGATGCGGCCGTCGGCCAGTTCCGCACCGATCTGCAGGTCGCCGCCGAGCGGCCCCGACAGCTTGCGCTCGACCTCGAGCCCGTGCGCGTCCGCGATGCGGCCGCCGGTCGTGCCGGTCGCCACCAGCCGGCATTGCGCGAGCGTCGCGCGGAATTCGCCCGCGAGCGCGACGATCTCGTCCTTCTTCGCGTCGTGCGCAATCAATGCGATGCGGGGTTTGCTCATCTCCGTTTCCTTCGTCGTTCGGTTGTCGTGTTGTCGTCGTGAATCGAAAAGCGTGGGTCAGAACGTACCCGGATACGCGCCGCCGTCGAGCAGCCAGTTCTGCCCGGTGATGTAGCCGGCGTGCACGCTGCACAGGAACGCGCACGCCGCGCCGAATTCGGCACGCGTGCCGAGGCGGCCGGTCGGGATGTCCTTCGTGCGCCGCGCGCGCATCTCGTCGACGCTCACGCCCTGCGCCTTCGCCGACGCGGCGAGCGTGGTCGCGATCCGGTCGGTGTCGAACAGGCCCGGCAGCAGGTTGTTGATCGTCACGCCCTGCCCCGCGACCTTGCGCGACAGCCCCGCGACGAAGCCGGTCAGCCCCGAGCGCGCGCCGTTCGACAGCGCGAGCACGTCGATCGGCGCCTTCACGGCCGAACTCGTGATGTTGACGATCCGGCCGAAGCCGCGGCCGATCATCCCGTCGACGGTCGCGCGGATCAGCTCGATCGGCGTCAGCATGTTCGATTCGAGCGCGCGGATCCAGTCGTCGTGCGAGAAGTCGCGGAAGTCGCCGGGCGGCGGGCCGCCGGCATTCGTCACGAGAATGTCCGGCTGCGGGCACGCAGCGAGCGCGGCCGCGCGCCCGTCCGGCGTCGTGATGTCGCAGGCGACCGCGGTCACCGACACGTTCGCGCCGGCGCGGATCTCCTCCGCGGTTTCCTCCAGCGTGTCGCGCGTGCGCGCGACGATCACGAGGTTCACGCCCTCGGCGGCCAGCGCTTCCGCGCAGCCGCGACCGAGCCCCTTGCTTGCCGCGCACACCAGCGCGGTCTTTCCTTCGATGCCGAGATCCATCGTCGATTCCTTGGTGGCGACACGCGCCGGCTCGGCCCCGTCGCCCGGCGCACGGACCCCGGACGGGTCAGGCGGGCAATCGGGCGGGCGCGGGCGCGCGGATTGTCGTGAGACGTCGATATTATCCGGATCATGTGGCGCGCCTTGGTAAAATTGCCGACATAAGCGCGCGGCCGGCTTGCGCCCGCCACCGCCCCCGATCCTCTTTTGCCGCCAAGGCGCCCCCCGTCATGAAACAGGACAGCCGTTTCCCGAATCTCTTCATCACCGATCACCCGCTGATCCAGCACAAGCTCACGCACATGCGCGACAAGGACACGTCCACGCGCACATTCCGCGAGCTGCTGCGCGAAATCACGCTGCTGATGGGTTACGAGATCACCCGCAACCTGCCGATCACGACCAAGCGGGTCGAAACCCCGCTCGTCGAGGTCGACGCGCCGGTGATCGCGGGCAAGAAGCTGGCGATCGTGCCGGTGCTGCGCGCGGGCATCGGGATGTCGGACGGCCTGCTCGACCTGGTTCCGTCCGCCCGCGTCGGCCACATCGGCGTGTACCGCGCCGACGACCACCGCCCGGTCGAATACCTGGTGCGCCTGCCGGATCTGGAAGACCGCATCTTCATCCTGTGCGACCCGATGGTCGCAACCGGCTACTCGGCCGTGCACGCGGTCGACGTGCTGAAGCGCCGCAACGTGCCGGCCGCGAACATCATGTTCGTCGCGCTGGTCGCCGCCCCCGAAGGCGTGCAGGTGTTCCAGGACGCGCACCCGGACGTGAAGCTGTTCGTCGCGTCGCTCGATTCGCACCTGAACGAGCACGCGTACATCGTGCCGGGCCTCGGCGACGCGGGCGACCGCCTGTTCGGCACCAAGAACTGAGCCCCCGTACGGCCGCGCGGCGCGCGGCCCGGCTCGCGACGGCCCGCCTGGCCGTCCGGCCATGCGCGGCGGCCCCGATCCGGCGGTCGCCGCGTGATAAAATCTCGATCCACTCGACACGCGCGGCCCCGCGGCTTCATGCCCGCCGAAACGGCCGCCGATTCAACGACACATTGAAACAATCGCCCGCGCTGTGCGCCCGGGCACGGAGAAAGGTATGGCTGGTCATTCGAAATGGGCCAACATCAAGCATAAGAAGGCAGCGGCCGACGCGAAGCGCGGCAAGATCTGGACCCGCCTGATCAAGGAAATCCAGGTCGCGGCGCGCCTCGGCGGCGGTGACGTCAACTCGAACCCGCGCCTGCGTCTCGCAGTCGACAAGGCGGCCGACGCGAACATGCCGAAGGACAACGTCAAGCGCGCGATCGATCGCGGCGTCGGCGGCGCGGATGGCGCGAACTACGAGGAAATCCGCTACGAAGGCTACGGCATCAGCGGCGCGGCGATCATCGTCGACACGCTGACCGACAACCGCACCCGCACGGTCGCGGAAGTCCGCCATGCGTTCTCGAAGTTCGGCGGCAACATGGGTACCGACGGCTCGGTCGCGTTCATGTTCGATCACGTCGGCCAGTTCCTGTTCGCACCGGGCACGTCGGAAGACGCGCTGATGGAAGCCGCGCTCGAAGCCGGCGCGAACGACGTGAACACGAACGACGACGGCTCGATCGAAGTGCTGTGCGACTGGCAGGCATTCTCGGCGGTGAAGGACGCACTCGAAGCCGGCGGCTTCAAGGCCGAGCTCGCCGAAGTGACGATGAAGCCGCAGAACGAAGTCGAATTCACCGGCGACGACGCGGCGAAGATGCAGAAGCTCCTCGACGCGCTCGAGAACCTCGACGACGTGCAGGACGTGTATACGAACGCCGTCATCGTCGAGGAATGATGTGCCGGCCGCCGTGTTCCTGTCGCGGCGGCGGCCCGACCGAATCCGCGGCCGGCGCGCCTGAGCGTGCCGGCCGCCCTGTTTTCTAGTCTGCGGGGAATCCCATGAAACTACTCGTCGTCGGTTCCGGCGGCCGCGAACATGCGCTGGCGTGGAAGCTCGCGCAGTCGCCGCGCGTCCAGATGGTCTACGTCGCGCCCGGCAATGGCGGCACGGCGCAGGACGAGCGCCTGAAGAACGTCGACATCACGGCGCTCGACGAACTCGCCGATTTCGCGGAACGCGAAGGCGTCGCGTTCACGCTCGTCGGGCCGGAAGCGCCGCTCGCGGCCGGCATCGTCAACCTGTTCCGCGCACGCGGCCTGAAGGTCTTCGGCCCGACCCGCGAAGCCGCGCAGCTCGAGAGCTCGAAGGATTTCGCGAAAGCGTTCATGAAGCGCCACGGCATCCCGACCGCCGAGTACGAAACGTTCTCCGACGTGGCCGCCGCGCATGCGTACATCGACGCGAAGGGTGCGCCGATCGTCGTGAAGGCCGACGGCCTCGCGGCCGGCAAGGGTGTCGTCGTCGCGATGACGCTCGAAGAAGCGCACGAAGCCGTCGACATGATGCTGTCGGGCAACAAGCTCGGCGATGCCGGCGCGCGCGTCGTGATCGAGGAGTTCCTCGATGGCGAGGAAGCGAGCTTCATCGTGATGGTCGACGGCAAGCACGCGCTGGCGCTGGCGTCCAGCCAGGACCACAAGCGCCTGCTGGATGAAGACCGCGGCCCGAACACCGGCGGCATGGGGGCGTATTCGCCCGCGCCGATCGTCACGCCGCAGATGCACGCACGCGTGATGCGCGAGATCATCATGCCGACCGTGCGCGGGATGGAGAAGGACGGCATCCGCTTCACGGGCTTCCTGTATGCGGGCCTGATGATCGACAAGGAAGGCAATCCGCGCACGCTCGAGTTCAACTGCCGGATGGGCGACCCGGAAACGCAGCCGATCATGGCGCGCCTGAAGAGCGATTTCTCGAAGGTCGTCGAGCAGGCGATCGCGGGCACGCTCGACACGGTCGAGCTCGACTGGGACCGCCGCACCGCGCTGGGCGTCGTGCTGGCCGCGCACGGCTATCCGGACGCGCCACGCAAGGGCGACCGCATCAACGGAATCCCGGCCGAGACCGAACAGGCCGTCACGTTCCATGCAGGCACGACGCTCGACGGCGACAAGCTGACGACGTCCGGCGGCCGCGTGCTGTGCGTGGTCGGCCTCGCCGATTCGGTGCGCGAAGCGCAGCAGCATGCGTACGAGACGATCAACCAGATCAATTTCGAAGGCATGCAGTACCGCCGCGACATCGGCTTCCGCGCGCTCAACCGCAAGAGCGCCTGACGTGGCAATCGCCGCCCCGCCCACGCGCGGCGGCGGACTCTCTGCCGGGGTTCGTTAGAATGCCCGGCAGAGGCCTTTTTTACGGCCCCCGCTTCGGGCGGGGGCACCCAGTCCAGACATGACCGATTCGACCTACGACGTGGCGCGCGTGCGCACGTACCTCCAGCGCCTGCAGACACGCATCGCCGACGCGCTCGGCGCGCTCGACGGCACGCCGCTCGCGACCGACGCATGGCAGCGCGGGCCGGCCGAACGCCTGCGCGGCGGCGGCTGCACGCGGATTCTCGAAGGCGGCCGCGTGTTCGAACGCGCGGGGATCGGCTTTTCCGACGTCGCGGGCGATGCGCTGCCGCCGTCGGCGAGCGCGGCGCGCCCGCAGCTCGCGGGCCGCGGCTTCGAGGCGCTCGGCGTGTCGCTGGTGCTGCACCCGCGCAATCCGTACTGCCCGACCGTACACATGAACGTGCGGATGCTGATCGCGACGAAACCGGGCGAGGAGCCCGTGTTCTGGTTCGGCGGCGGCATGGATCTGACACCGGTTTACGGTTTCGAGGATGACGCCCGGCATTTCCACCAGACTTGCAAGGGCGCGCTCGACCCGTTCGGCGTCGAGCTCTACCCGCGCTTCAAGAAATGGTGCGACGAGTATTTCTTCCTGAAGCACCGCAACGAGATGCGCGGCATCGGCGGGATCTTCTTCGACGATTTCTCGGAGCCCGGTTTCGAACGCTCGTTTGACATGATGCAAAGCGTCGGCGACGCGTTCCTGCACGCCTACCTGCCGATCGTCGAACGGCGCGCCGAGCTGCCGTATGGCGAGCGCGAGCGCGACTTCCAGGCGTACCGCCGCGGCCGCTATGTCGAATTCAACCTCGTGTTCGACCGTGGCACGCTGTTCGGCCTGCAAAGCGGCGGCCGGACCGAGTCGATCCTGATGTCGATGCCGCCGGTCGCGAACTGGCGCTACAACTGGCAGCCCGAGCCGGGTTCGCCGGAGGCGCGCCTGTACAGCGACTTCCTCGTGCCGCGCGACTGGGTCTGACCCTGCTTCAAGACAAGGACGCGTTTCTGGACACCACCGCCCGCCCCGCCCCGCTGCCGCGTCGTATCGGCTTGCTGGGCGGCACTTTCGACCCGATCCACGACGGCCATCTCGCGCTCGCGCGCCGGTTCGCCGAACTGCTCGGCCTGACCGAACTCGTGCTGCTGCCCGCCGGGCAGCCGTACCAGAAGCGCGACGTGTCGGCCGCCGAGCATCGGCTCGCGATGACGCGCGCGGCCGCCGGCTCGCTGTCCGTGCCGGGCGTGACCGTGACCGTCGCCACCGACGAGATCGAGCACACCGGCCCGACCTACACGGTCGAGACGCTCGCGCGCTGGCGCGAGCGGATCGGCCCGGACGCGTCGCTGTCGCTGCTGATCGGCGCCGACCAGCTCGTGCGCCTCGATACGTGGCGCGACTGGCGCACGCTGTTCGACTACGCGCACATCTGCGTGTCGACGCGCCCGGGGTTCGACCTCGGCGCGGCGCCGCCGGAGGTCGCGCAGGAAATCGCCGCGCGGCAGGCCGGCGCCGACGTGATGAAGGCCACGCCGGCAGGCCACCTGCTGATCGATACGACCCTTTCGTTCGACATTGCCGCGACCGACATCCGTGCGCACCTGCGCGAATGCATCGCACGCCATGCGCAAATGCCCGACGCGTCGGCCGAACATGTGCCGGCCGCCGTATGGGCCTATATTCTTCAACATCGCCTCTACCATTCCTGAATCCATGGATATTCGCAAACTGCAGCGCGTGATCGTCGACGCCCTCGAAGACGTCAAGGCGCAAGACATCAAGGTGTTCAACACCAGCCACCTGACCGAACTGTTCGACCGCGTGGTCGTCGCTTCGGGCACCTCCAACCGCCAGACCAAGGCGCTCGCGTCGAGCGTGCGTGACAAGGTCAAGGAAGCCGGCGGCGACATCGTCAGCTCCGAAGGCGAAGACACCGGCGAATGGGTGCTCGTCGACTGCGGCGATGCGATCGTGCACATCCTGCAACCGGCCCTGCGCCAGTACTACAACCTCGAGGAAATCTGGGGCGACAAGCCCGTGCGGATGAAGCTCGGCGGCGGCAAGGGGAACGGCTTCGCCCAGGCCAGCGAAGGCGACGAGGACGAAGAGGAAGCCGCGCCCGCGCGCCCGGCCCGCAAGACGGCCGCCCGCCGCCGTTGAGCCCCGCGTCGTTACGCGTCTCCCGATGAAGCTTTTCATCCTTGCGGTCGGCCACAAGATGCCGGGCTGGATCGCATCCGGCTTCGACGAATACACGAAGCGGATGCCGCCCGAGCTGCGCATCGAGTTGCGCGAGATCAAGCCCGAACTGCGTTCGGGCGGCCGCAGCGCCGAAAGCGTGATGGCGGCCGAGCGGCAGAAGATCGAGGCCGCGTTGCCGAAGGGCGCGCGCCTCGTCGCGCTCGACGAGCGCGGCCGCGACTGGACCACGATGCAGCTCGCGCAGGCGCTGCCCGGCTGGCAGCAGGACGGCCGCGACGTCGCGTTCGTGATCGGTGGTGCCGACGGGCTCGATCCCGAACTGAAAGCGCGTGCCGACACGCTGCTGCGCATCTCGAGCATGACGCTGCCGCACGGGATGGTGCGCGTGCTGCTCGCCGAACAGCTTTACCGGGCGTGGAGCATCACGCAGAATCACCCCTACCACCGCGCATGACGTGTCGTCCTCGAGACGCGCGCCACGCGCGCACACCGAGATAACGACACCATGCCGTCCAGCACGCCCCCCGCGCTTTTCCCGATCCTTTACCTCGCTTCGCAAAGCCCGCGCCGCCAGGAGCTGCTGCAACAGATCGGCGTACGCTTCGAGTTGCTGCTGCCGCGCCCCGACGAGGACGCCGAGGCACTCGAGGCCGAACTGCCCGGCGAAGCTGCCGATGCCTACGTGCGGCGCGTGACCATCGCCAAGGCCGAGGCAGCGCGTGCACGCCTCGTCGCGAGCGGCAAGCCGGCCTCGCCGGTGCTGGTCGCCGATACGACCGTCACGATCGACGGCGCGATCCTCGGCAAGCCGGCCGACGCCGACGACGCGCTCGCGATGCTGACCCGCCTCGCGGGCCGCGAACATGCGGTGCTGACCGCCGTCGCCGTGATCGATGCCGACGGCGAACTGCTGCCGCCCGCGCTGTCGCGCTCGTCGGTGCGCTTCGCGGCCGCGTCGCGCGACGCATACGCGCGCTACGTCGAATCGGGCGAGCCGTTCGGCAAGGCCGGCGCGTACGCGATCCAGGGGCGCGCCGCCGAGTTCATCGAGCGAATCGACGGTTCCCATTCAGGTATCATGGGTCTGCCCCTTTTTGAGACTGCCGCGCTGCTCCGCACCGCGCGCGTCGCCTTCTGAACCCACCATGAACGAAGAAATCCTGATCAACCTCACGCCGCAGGAAACGCGGGTCGCACTCGTCCAGCAAGGCGCGGTGCAGGAGCTTCACGTCGAGCGCACGCTGTCGCGCGGGCGGGTCGGCAACATCTATCTCGGCAAGGTCGTGCGCGTGCTGCCCGGCATGCAGTCGGCGTTCATCGACATCGGCCTCGAACGCGCGGCATTCCTGCACGTCGCCGACATCTGGCATCCGCGCCTCGCGGGCGAGCCGCAGTCGGGCACGCCGCACCAGCCGATCGAGAAGATCGTGTTCGAAGGCCAGACGCTGATGGTGCAGGTGATCAAGGATCCGATCGGCACGAAAGGCGCGCGGCTGTCGACGCAGGTCAGCATCGCGGGCCGCACGCTCGTCTATCTGCCGCAGGAGCCGCATATCGGCATCTCGCAGAAGATCGAGAGCGAGGCCGAGCGCGAGGCCGTGCGCGCGCGCCTGACGGCCGTGATCCCGGCGGACGAGAAAGGCGGCTACATCGTGCGCACGATCGCCGAGGATGCCACCTCCGACGAGCTCGCCGGCGACGTCACGTACCTGCGCAAGACGTGGGCGACGATCGTCGCCCAGGCACAGCGGCTGCCGGCGACGAGCCTGCTGTACCAGGATCTCGATCTCGCGCAGCGCGTGCTGCGCGATTTCGCGAACGACGACACGACGCGCATCCAGGTCGATTCGCGCGAGACGTACCAGCGCCTCTCGGAATTCGCGGGCGAATTCACGCCGGCCGTGAGCCCGAAGCTGCACCACTACACGGGCGAGCGTCCGCTGTTCGACCTGTACAACATCGAGACGGAGATCCAGCGTGCGCTGTCGCGCCGCGTCGACCTGAAGTCGGGCGGTTACCTGATGATCGACCAGACCGAGGCGATGACGACGATCGACGTGAACACGGGCGGCTACGTCGGCGCGCGCAACTTCGACGACACGATCTTCAAGACCAACCTCGAGGCCGCGCATACGATCGCGCGGCAGCTGCGGCTGCGCAACCTCGGCGGGATCATCATCATCGACTTCATCGACATGGAGAACGCCGAGCATCGCGACGCGGTGCTGTCCGAGTTGAAGAAGGCGCTGTCGCGCGACCGCACGCGCGTGACGGTCAACGGCTTCTCGCAGCTCGGGCTCGTCGAGATGACGCGCAAGCGCACGCGCGAATCGCTCGCGCACGTGTTGTGCGAGCCGTGTCCGACCTGCCAGGGCAAGGGCCAGGTGAAGACGTCGCGCACCGTGTGCTACGACATCCTGCGCGAGATCCTGCGCGAGTCGCGGCAGTTCAACCCGCGCGAATTCCGCGTGATCGCCGCGCAGCAGGTGATCGACCTGTTCCTCGACGAGGAGTCGCAGCATCTCGCCATGCTGATCGACTTCATCGGCAAGCCGGTGTCGCTGCAGGTCGAATCGAACCTGAGCCAGGAGCAGTACGATATCGTGCTGATGTAACGTTCCGTCCATCCGCCGCCGGCATCGCCGCGCGGCGCTTCGATGCGGCGCCCGGGCCGCCCGCGCATGTCGCGCCGGCACCCGCCGCCGCCCTTTCACCCTACCCTTTTCGCATTCACCACACACCATGAGCCAAGGCCACAACCGCCGCCAGCGCAAGAAACTCCACATCGGCGAATTCCAGGAACTCGCGTTCAACGCCACCGCGCATTACCGCAACGAAATGACCGACCTCGAGCGCGGCGAACTGATCGACGCGTTCATCGACTTCGTGGAAGCGAACGGGCTGCTGACCGTCGCGTCGGCGGACGAAGGCATCGGCGCTTACGTGATTTCCGGTGCACCGCGCGGCACGACGACCGACGCCGACCGCGAGCTCGTGCGCGGCTGGCTGGCCGCACGGCCGGAACTGTCCGACGTCAAGGTCAGCGAATTCACCGACGCGTGGTACCCGGAAGCCTGAGTTTCCGGCTTCACGCCCCTCGTGCAGCGCCCGCGCCTGCCCGCCGCCATGGCGGGTGAGGCCGGCGCCGCCCCGCTCCCCCCGCCTCGCCTGCGCATCCTCTTCCGCCATCGCGCGACATCCGCGCCACCGGCACCGACTCACACGATTTCCGCCGCGTCGACAGTGATTACCCCGATTTCGGCAGTGAATCGGACGCTTACTTCAATTTAACGTTGCTTAAAAGACGTCTCGCGCCGGCGGACCTACTCTGATCGCCAGGAATCCGATATTTTCCAGTGCGATCGGCAAGCAAGACGAAAGAATGCAAACCGCTCGCCCGACAGATGCTCCGGATTCCGGTACGGGCGAAAACGCGACACGGCGACAGGTCAATCAGGGAGACAACCAACGATGCGCCAGCCGCTTCCCCATCGCAGCGACACATTGACGCACGCGAAGGCCGCCTGACCCACTCTCCAACGAATACGAGGACGACATGGATACGCCGACCACCCATCAGGCAGGACTCCGAATGATCATGATCGCGGCTGGCGTCGCAGCGCTGGTGTCGCTGTCCGCGTGCGGCGGCTCCGGCTCGCTGAGCCAGGGCACCGGCGGCGCGGGATCGGGCTCGGGCGACACGACGGCCACGACCGGCGGCACGAGCAACGGCTCGAGCAGCGGTTCCGGCAGCGGCTCGACCGTCGGCAGCACGGGCAGCGGCAGCGGCTCGGGCACCGGCTCGGCGGGCAGCGGCGCATCCGCCAATGCGCTCGGCCAGACGATCGACTCGTCGAGCAACATCGTGACGGCCGCGGGCGGCGCGGTATCGAGCGTCGGCACGACGATCGCCGGCCAGTCGCTGCCCGGCACCAATGCGTCGACCACGCAAGGTCTCGGCACGGTCGTGCAGGATGCCGGCGCGGCCGTCACGACGCTCGGCACGGGGCTTGGGTCGGGGCTCGGCCAGCTCGGCGCATCGTCGAACCCGGTCGGCACGACGGTCGCGAGCACCGGCGGCGTGGTCACGAACCTCGGCGACGCGGTCGCGGCGACCGGCGGCGTCGTGTCGAGTCTCGGCGCCAGCGGTTCGGCGCTGGCGCCGCTCGCGCCCGTCACATCGCCGGTCGGCGGCGCGGTCACGATGCTGGGCAATACGATCGCAGGCGGCGGCGCAACGCTCGGCACGCAGTTGTCGACCGGTCCCGTCGCGCAGGTCACGGGCGCCGCCAGCTCGGCGATCACGCCGATCACGACGCAGGTCGGGTCGGTCACGCAGACCGTCGCGTCGAGCACGCCGCTCGGCGCACCGCTCACGAACCTCGTGACGACGGTCGGCAACGGCGTCGCGAACGCCGGCACGACGATCGCGAAAACCGGCGGGAATCCGGTGACGACCGGCATCGGCAACGTCGTCACCGTGACCGGCAACACTGTGGCCACCGCCGGCACGGCGCTGCTGGGCGGTGGCGGCGCCACGACGAGCCCGCTCGCACCGGTCACGGGGCTCTTGTCGACGGGCGCACTCGGCGGCGCAACGGGTGGCAGCAACCCGGCAGGTGCACTCACGTCGGCGGTCGGCACCGTGACGGGAGCGGTGTCGGGCGCAGCCGGCGGCTCGCCCGTCGCGGGGCTGACGGGCGGCAGCGGCACCGGTGCGCTCTCGAAAACGGGCGGCGGCGTGCTCGCCCCCGTGACGACGACGCTCGGCGCGCTGGTCAAGTAAGCAGCAGTCCGGCACGGCGCCCGCATCGTCGCAGACGATCGGGCGCCTTAGCCTTGGCCTTAGCCGGCATCCACCCCTTCCCACCCCGCGATCCCTTCCTTTTCCCGACAGTCCGCCTCCAGCCAGCCATCGAAATCGGTCCTGAAAGCAAGACACGTTAAAATCTCACCTCGCGTGGTGCGCCGCCCGCACCCGCCATCCATCGCCAGCCGCGTGCCCTCGGGCCGCCCCCGACCCATGGAGTGAGTGTCAATGAGCGGCGGACTTCCGTTTCCCGCATCCCGCAGCAAGTCGTTGCCGTCCTCGACGGTCTTCCTGATCCTCGCCGCCGCCGCGCTGCTGTCCGGCTGCGGGCTGTTGCCGGTGCAGAATCCGCCCGCGCCGATCAGCGAGGCGCTCGTCGAGCCCGTCGAGGAAACCGCCGGCGAACCGCTGACGATGCCGCCCGTGCCGGCGCCGACGCACCCGGAGGAACCGGAAGCGCCGAAGAAGCCGCACCGCGAAGTCACGCGGCCGAAGCCCGTGCAGCGCCCCGAATCGCCGACACCGCCGCCGCCTCCGCCGCCGCCGATCGTCGCGACGCGCCCGCTCGACCGCACCCAGATCCATGCACTGCTCGACAGCGAAGTGGCGCGCCGCAACGGCAAGGTGATCGGCCGCGCGGTCGACATGGTGACCGACGCGAGCGGCAAGCCGCGCGAGATGATCGTGAACCTGCAGGGCTTCATGGGCGTGGGCGACCGCAAGGTCATCTTCCCGTGGAACGTGTTCCGCTTCACGCCGGGCGGCAAACAGGAGCCGATCGTGCTCGACGTGCCGTCGGGCGACCTTCCGCCGGCCGCGCGGCCCAAGGCCGTGCCGCTGTCCGGTTCGGCCGCCGCCTCGCCCGCGACGCGGCTGCCGATGCTCGACAGCGACGTCGAGCGTCCGAACGGCACGAAGATCGGCCGTATCGTCGACGTGCTGATCGACCGCGCATCGCAGCCGCAGGCGGTCGTGCTCGACCTCGGTGGCCTCGTCAATACCGACCGCCGTTCGATCGCCGCGAGCTGGGGCGCGCTGCGCTTCGTCACGCGTGACAAGGCGCTGCATCCGCAGCTCGACCTGAACGACGCACAGATCAAGGCGTCGCCGCCCTACGCGGCCGACAAGCCGATCGTCGCGGTTTTCCCGCCCGTTGCTCCGGCACCGGCTTCGTCTGCGAGCGCGACCCGATGACGATCAAGCATTCCGTCAGCGCACGCAGCCTCCGGTCCCTCGACTGGCTCAACTTCTTCGTTGCAAACGTTCAAACAGGGTTCGGTCCGTTCATCGCGTCCTACCTCGCGTCGCACAAGTGGACGCAGGGCGAGATCGGGATGGTGCTGTCGATCGGCACGATCAGCGCAATGGTCAGCCAGGTGCCGGGCGGCGCGGCCGTCGATGCGCTGAAGAACAAGAAAGGCGCGGCCGCGTGGGCGATCGCGGCCATCATCCTGTCCGCGGTGCTGCTCGCGTCGAGCCCGACGATCGTGCCGGTGATCGCCGCCGAGGTGTTCCACGGCTTCGCAAGCTGCATGCTCGTGCCGGCCATGGCCGCGATCTCGTTCTCGCTCGTCGGCCGCGCCGACCTCGGCGACCGGCTCGGCCGCAACGCGCGCTGGGCGTCGATCGGCAGCGCAGTCGCGGCGGGCCTGATGGGGCTCACCGGCGAATACTTCTCCGCACGCGCGGTGTTCTGGCTGACCGCCGTGCTCGCGCTGCCCGCGCTGTTCGCACTCGCGATGATCCAGCCGACGCACGAGGTGATCCCGCAGTCGTCGAAGCCCGACGATCGCGACGAAGCCGGCGAACGCGAAACGCTGCTCGAACTGCTGCGCGACCGCCGGATGCTGATCTTCGCGGCGTGCGTCGTGCTGTTCCACCTGTCGAACGCGGCGATGCTGAACCTCGCGGCCGGCGAAGTCACGGCCGGGATGGGCGAAAACGTGCAGCTCGTGATCGCCGCGTGCATCATCGTGCCGCAGGCGATCGTCGCGATGCTGTCGCCGTGGGTCGGCCGCACCGCGCAACGCTGGGGGCGCCGGCCGATCCTGCTGCTCGGGTTCTCGGCGCTGCCGGTGCGCGCGCTGCTGTTCGCCGGCGTGAGCAGCCCGTACCTGCTGGTACCGGTACAGATGCTCGACGGCATCAGCGCGGCCGTATTCGGCGTGATGCTGCCGCTGATCGCGGCCGACGTCGCGGGCGGCAAGGGCCGCTACAACCTGTGCATCGGGCTCTTCGGGCTCGCGGCCGGGATCGGCGCGACACTCAGCACGGCCGCGGCCGGCTACGTCGCCGATCACTTCGGCAACACCGTGAGCTTCTTCGGGCTCGCGGGCGCCGGTGCGCTCGCGGTGCTGCTGGTCTGGCTCGTGATGCCCGAAACGCGCGTCGCGAACGGTGACGCGGCCGCCGACGAACCGGCCGCCGCCTCGCCCGAACAGGCGCGCTGACACCGGCGCGCCGCCGTTACCCGCTTCTTGGCCAACGCATGATGGATACGATCAGGACACTCAACGAAGCCCGCCAGCAGATCCAGCAGTCGATCTTCGATCTGTTCAAGGGGCTGTCATTCAGCGAGCGGCTCGCGCAAGGCGGGCTGATGGCACTGCAGGCCGTGTGCGGCGCAAGCCTCGCGTACGTGATCGGCCGCGCGCTGCACACCGAGCAGGCCGTGTGGTCGGCGATCACCGCGATCGCCGTGACCCAGCACAACTACTCGGACACGATGTCGCTGTCGCGCGACCAGTTCATCGGCGCGATGGTCGGCGGCGTGCTCGGCTTCGCCGGCGCGGCGCTCGGCGGCGACCGCCTCGTCGCGTATGCGATTACCGTCGCGGTCGTGATCGTCTGCTGCTGGTGTCTGAACGTCGGCAGCGCGGCACGGCTCGGCGGCGTGACCGCGACGATCGTGCTGCTGTTTCCGGGCAACGGCCCGCTGTGGGACATTCCGCTGATGCGGCTCGGCGAAGTGACGCTCGGCACTGTGTGTGCGCTGGGCGTGTGCTGGGTGATGTCGAAAATCGAGCGCCGCTGGTTCCGCCATGCGGCGGCAAAGTGACGCGTTGATCCGGTTGCCCGGCGCGCATCGCGGCATCGCGATCCGTGCCGGGCCGTCGGCCAGGTCAGTCGCCGATCCGCAGCACGATGCCGGAACCGATCTGCACCAGCAGGTGATCCCCGCCGACGCCGACCCATTGATAGCCGCGCGGCGGCGGGCTCAGGCGATAGCCGCGCCAGTCGTCGATCACGTACTGGCGATCGCGGAACTCGGGCGGAAGCCGGTCGCCCTTGTGCCACTCGCGGCGCGGCTGGTCGGCCCAGCGCGGCGGCACGTCGTCCTCATGGCGCATCTGGCCGGGCGGCATGTGTTTCGGGCCGTGGCCGCGCTGCATGCCGTGGCCGCGCTGGTCGTCGTGGTTGTCGTGGTCCTGCGCCATCGCGGCCGGCGCGGCGAAACCCGCCGCAATCAACGCAGCCAGCATCATCCCGTGCATCTTCTTCATCGTGCCTTCCCTCCGTGTTGTCACGTCGAACGAAACCACCCGGACTGCCCGATGAAGACTAGCACACGGTATCGCGGGGCCACATGACCGCGCATATGACCGCGCGTTACGCCGCCTGCTGCTGGTACTGGATCCGGTGCAGGTGCGCGTAGAGGCCGCCGTGGCGCAGCAATTCGTCGTGGCTGCCCTCCTCGACGATCTTGCCGGCCTCGAGCACGAGAATGCGGTCCGCGCGCTCGATCGTCGACAGCCGGTGCGCGATCACGAGCGTCGTGCGGCCTTCCATCAGCCGCTCGAGCGCGGCCTGCACGTGGCGCTCCGATTCCGAGTCGAGCGCCGACGTCGCTTCGTCGAGGATCAGGATCGGCGCGTCCTTGTAGATCGCACGCGCGATCGCGAGCCGCTGGCGCTGGCCGCCGGACAGCCGCATCCCGTTGCCGCCGACGAGCGTGTCGAGCCCGTCGGGCATCGCGGCGACCGCATCGGCGAGGTTCGCGGCCTCGAGCGCGGCCTGCACGCGCGCGCGGTCGGGCGTCTGCCCGTACGCGACGTTCGCGGCGATCGTGTCGTTGAACAGCACGACGTCCTGGCTGACCATCGCCATCTGGCCGCGCAACGCGTGGAGGTCGTAGTCGGCAACCGGCACGCCGTCGACCAGGATCGCGCCGTCGGTCGGGTCGAAGAAGCGCGGCAGCAGGTTCACAAGCGTCGTCTTGCCGCTGCCGGACGGGCCCGCGAGCGCGATCATTTCACCGGGTGCGACCTTGAACGAGATGCGGTCGAGCGTCGGCCGCTCGGCCGCGCCGTAGTCGAACGTCACGTTGCGGAACTCGATGTCGCCGCGCGCCTGGGCCAGCGGCCGGCCGCCGCCCTGCGGCTCGGCCGGTTCGTCGATCAGCCCGAAAATCAGCTCGGCGGCCGTCATCCCGCGCTGCAGCGGCTGGTTGACGTCGATCAGGTGCTTGAGCGGCGAGATCACCAGCAGCATCGACGTGACGAACGCGACGAAGCCGCCGACCGTCGTCTGGTCGTTCGACGACTGCACCACCGCGATCGTGATCACGACCGCGAGCGCGATCGACGCGAGGAACTGCGTGAGCGGCTGCGCGAGGCCGCCGGAGATCGTCATGCGCATCGCGTAGCCGCGCAGGCGCTTGCTCATCTGCGTGAAGCGGTCCATCTCGTACGCTTCGCCGTTGTGCACCTTGACGACCTTGTAGCCGCCGACCGTCTCCTCGACGATGTACGACAGCTCGTTGGTCAGCGTCTGGTGCTCGCGGTTCAGACGGCGCAGGCGGCGGTTGATCTTGCTGACGAGCCAGCCGATGCCCGGCAGGATCACCGCGACGATCAAGGTGAGCCGCCAGTTCAGGTAGAACAGGTAGCCGAGCAGGAAGATCACCGTCAGCGAATCGCGCACGAGCGTGACCATCACGCCGGTCAGCACCGACAGGATCTGGTTGACCTCGAACACGATCGCGTTGATCACCGTGCTCGCCGTCTCGCGCTGGAAGAACGACGCGCCCGTGTGCAGCATCCGCTGGAACATCTCGAGCCGCAGTTGCAGCAGGATGCGGTTCGACACGTAGTTGAGCAGGTAATTCGACGCGTACTGCGACACGCCGCGCACGAGCGCGAGCCCGATCACGGCCATCGGCACGTACCATTTCGCGCGGTCGCTGCCGTGCGAGCCGAAGCCGTGGTCGAGCAGCGGCTTGAGCAGCGCCGGAATCCCGGCCTCGGTGGCCGCGACGACGCCCATCGTCATCACGGCGAGCACCACGATGCCGATCAGCGGCCGGATGTACGGCCACAGGCGCTTGAGGACCGTCACGGGCGAGGTGCCCGTGCCGTCCATCGGTTTGCGAAGAGTGTTCTGGGTTTCCAAGGCAATCCTTCTTGAGCCGCGAAGCGGCACCCGGACGTGGCCGCCCGGGATGTCGCCCTGTCGGGCGGGTGCCGAAAAGGGCTCAACATTATAGCCGCACCGCCCCGGCCGGCTCGGTCATGGCCGATACGGGCGGCGGCCGGGCCGCGGGTATACTGCCGCTCACCGTTTTCTCCGCCTGTTCCGACGATTTCATGGCTGAACCCTCCCTCGGCGTCGCCCTCATTGCCCTCAACGCGTCCGCGCGGCTCGCGCAGTGCCTGGCCGCACTGTCGTTCGCCGACGACGTCGTCGTCATCGACGGCGGCAGCACCGACGATACCGTCGCGATCGCGCAGGCGCACGGTGCGCGCGTGATCGTCGAGCGCGACTGGCCGGGCTTCGGCCCGCAGAAGAACCGCGCGCTCGACGCGCTCGACACCGACTGGATCCTGTCCCTCGATACCGACGAAGTCGTCACCCCCGAGCTCGCGCAGTCGATCCGCGACACGATCCGCGCGCCGGCCGCGCAGGTCTATGCGGTCGACCGGCTGTCGAGCTTCTGCGGCCAGTGGATCCATCACAGCGGCTGGTATCCGGACTGGATCCCGCGCCTGTTCCGGCGCGGCGCCGCGCGCTTCTCGGACGATCTCGTGCACGAACGCCTCGTGTTCGACGGCGCCGCTCAGCGGCTGTCCGGCAAGCTGATGCACTACTCGTACGAGGATTTCGAAACCGTCGTGCGCAAGCTCGACGCGTATTCGACGGCCGGCGCGCGCCAGCGCCGCGCGGCCGGCCAGCGCGGCGGCTTCGGCAAGGCGCTCGCGCGCGGCGCCTGGGCGTTCGTGCGCACCTACGTGCTGCGCCGCGGCTTCCTCGATGGCCGCGCCGGTTTCATGATCGCCGTGTTCAACGCGGAAACCGTGTACTACCGCTTCCTGAAGCTCGGCCACGAACGGGCCCGCTGAGCGCCCGCCCGGCATGCAGCCGGCCCGGCGTTACAATGCCGGCCTGCCCGCGCCGCGCGTGCCCGCCCGACCGGCGGCGCCACGCGCCGCCCGCCACGACGACTACCGAATCCGACCGCCATGTTCTCCATCATCATTCCGACCTGGAACAACCTGCCGTACCTCAAGCTCGTCGTCGACAGCCTGCGCCGCCACTCCGCGTACGACCACCAGATCATCGTGCACGTGAACGACGGCTCGGACGGCACGCTCGACTGGGTGCGCAGCGAAGGGATCGAGCACACCGCCTCGCCGACCAACATCGGCATCTGCCACGCGGTGAACTGGGCCGCCGCGCGCGCGACGCGCGACTACGTCGTCTACATGAACGACGACATGTTCTGCTGCCCCGGCTGGGACACGGCGCTGGTGCGCCGCATCGAACAGATGCCGACCGACCTCTTCATGCTGTCGGGCACGATGGTCGAACCGGTCGACACGCGCAACCCATGTGTCGTGGTCAGCAATTTCGGCCGCGACGCCGAACATTTCGACGCGGCGGGCCTCGTCGCGGCGGCTCCGAAGCTCGTGCGCGCGGACTGGCTGGGCTCGACCTGGCCGCCGACGCTCGTGCACCGCGACTGGTGGAACCGGATCGGCGGCTACAGCAGCGAGCTGTCGCCCGGCATGAGCAGCGACAACGACTTCTCGATGAAATTCTGGGACGCCGGCTGCCGGATCTTCATCGGGGTCGGCGACAGCCTCGTCTACCACTTCCAGCAGAAGAGCACGGGCAAGATCGTCAAGAACGATGGCCGCCGCCAGTTTCTGAACAAATGGGGCATGACCCAGGCGACGTTCGACCGCCACTACCTGCATCGCGGCGAGCCGGCGGGCACGCGCGTCGCGCTCGACACGCCGGCCGTGGAAGGCAGTCTGAAGCGCGCGCTGCTGCGCTCGCGGATCAAGCGCGCGTTCAGCTGATCGGGCCCCGAAAACGCCACGGAAACGCGCCCTGCTTCGCGTATACTCTGCGCCGTTCGTCCCGGATCTCCCGCCGGGGCGCGCGGCGCGCAGCACGACGTACGCAAGCCGCATTCGTCCATTCGACAGGTTCCGATGCTTTCGTTTTCCGCTCCCGCCTCGCGGCGCCTGACCGCCGCCCGCGCATTCGCCGTCGCCGCGCTCTGCATGGTGCCCGTCTCGACCGCGCTGACCAACGTGTTCTGCGGGCTGTTCGCCGCCGCGCTCGTGATTTCCCCCGAATTCTGGCGCGACCTGCGCTCGTTCGTCACCGATCCGGCCTCGCTCGCGGCGCTGCTGATCCTGGCCGCGCTGGCCGCCAGCGTCACCTATACGGTCGCGCCGCACAACAAGGCGTGGAACTGGGTCGCGAAGTACGACAAGCTGCTGCTGCTGCCATTCGCCGTGCTCGCCTTCCGCCATTCGAACTGGGCGCCGATCGTGCGGCGTTGCTGGTTCGGCACGCTGTGCGTGATCCTGCTGCTGTCGACCACCAACTATCTCGGCCTGACCGCGATCGGGCCCGCGCACGCGACCGAGCTGCCGCTGTCACGCGCCTGGGTGTTCAAGAACCACATCGCCGCCGGCATGTTCGGCGCGCTGCTGTTCTACCAGGCGGCCGATCTCGCGTTGGCGGCCCGCACGGCGCTGTCGCGTGCCGCGTATGCGGGCGTTGCCGCGTGGTCGCTCGTCAACGTGTTCGTGATGCTGCAGGGACGCACCGGGCAGGTCATCGCGCTGCTGCTGATCCTCGTCGTCGCCGTGCGTTTCGTGCTGTTGCTGCGCCGGCAATCGGCGCTGCGCGCGGGGCTCGCCGCCGGCGTGTTCGTGCTGGCCGGCATCGCGCTCGTGATCGCCGCGTGCACGGTTCACAACGGCCGGCTGACGAAGGTCGTGACGGAAGTGCAGCAATACCGGCAAAGCGATGCGGCCACGTCGACCGGTCTGCGCCTCGAGTGGTACAAGAAGGGGCTCGAACTGTATCGCCAGCACCCGGTGATCGGCTATGGCGCGGGCGGCCTCGAATCCGAATTCGAGAAGCTCACGGCCGGCAAGACGGCAGCCGAAGGCCAGCTCACGTCGAACCCGCACAACGAATACCTGCTGATGGCCGTGCAGCTCGGCACGCTCGGCCTGGTGCTGTTCGTCAACCTGATCGTGCAGATTGCGCGCGGCAGCCGCACGCTCGATCCGCGCTCGCGGCATCTGCTGCTCGGCTGGCTCGCGATCTTCGCGATCGGCAGTCTCGCCAATTCGCTGCTGCTCGATTTCGCCGAAGGGCACCTGATCGTGCTGCTGGCCGGCATCCTGCTCGGCTGCGGCGAGCGCGCCGAGGCGCTGCCGCGCGAAACGTCGGCGATCCGGCGCAGCGCGTAACGCGCAGCGGCGGTACGCCCCGCCGGCGGCCGGCTTCGGCCACCGCGGCGTTCACGCTCGATCTTCGACCAAAACGGGCCGCGCGGCTGGCTCGTCGCCAAACAAGCGCCGGCAACCGGCAGGAAACGCGCGTCGCCCGCGCGTCAGTCGGATCCGGGGCGGTGCAGTCGCGACGTATCGACGACGGCTTCGGCCGGGCCCGGCGGATTCAGCCCGAGCATCTCGGCCGCCGCGGCTTTCACGCGCTGCGCACCGAGATTGACGAGGCAGTCGCTGCGGCTGTCGATCTTGCGCTCGCAGCCCTCGTGCCGGCACGGCACGCAATCGCCCTCCCCCTGCAGCAGCCACACGTTCCCGTGCCGCCCCGAACCGCGCAGCGGCCAAGGATTCTCGGTCGCCGGCCAGTGCTGCGGCCACGGCCCCCAGCGCACGGGGTCGGACGGGCCGAACAGCGCGATCGTGTCGGTGCCGGTCGCGGCCGCGACGTGCGTCGCGCCGGTGTCGGGCCCGATGAAAAGCCGTGCGCGCCGCACGAGTTCGGCGCTTTCGCCGAACGTCAGGCGGCCGACCAGGTTCAGTACATCGCCGCCCGCTTCGGCTGCGACCTGCTCCGCATACTCGCGCTCGCTGTCCGCCGGGCCGCCCGACAGCGCGACCGCAAAGCCGTGCTCGCGCAGCCAGCCGATCATCTCGACCCAGCCGTCGAGCCGCCATTGCTTGTAACGGAACATCGGATACGGATGCAGGACGACCAGCGGCTTGCCGGCGCGGATCGCCGGCGATTCGGCCAGCCACGCGTCGAAGCGCGCGCGCCGCGCCGGATCGTCGCCGATGCCGGGCGCGACGACCTCGGACACCGGCTCGATGCCGATCACGGGGGCGAGCGCCAGCGTGCTGACGACCGTATGCGCGGATTCGTGGTGATTGATCGCGATCCCGTTCAGCATCATCCGCGTGAGCCACGTCACACGGTTCGGATCGACGAGGCCGACCCGCTTGCGGCCCGCGAACCAGCTGTAGAAGCGCGGCCGGTCGGAGCTCAGCGCCGCGCACGCGAGATCGTAGCGACGCCACATCGACAGCGCGTCGCGCAGCCGCTCACGGAATCCCGCGCGTTGCGCGACGACGATCACGCGCCGCACGTCCGGATTGTGCTCGAGCACGCCTTCGGTGCCGCGAAACACCAGCATGTCGATCTGCGCTTCAGGCCATCGGGCCTTCAGCGAACGGACGAGCGGCGTCGTCAGCAGCACGTCGCCGATACGGCGCGGCGCGGCAACGAGGATGGTTCTGGGCGGGCGGGCAGAAGAAAACAGGGCCACGGCGGGTGTGTCTGACTGGCTGAACAAGGCTGGCAATGTACAGGATTTTGCAGCAGCCGGCGCGACAGGGCGAATCGGCGGTGCGGTTGCCCTGATACGGCCCCGCTCGCCCGGTGCAACGCGGCAGGCGCACCGCGCGCCGTGGCGTACGCGGTGCCTGCGACGCCCGTGGCGCTACGAAGCGATGGTCATGATCACCGGCGTCGCAGTCGCAGCCGCCGGCTGCACGTGTACGGCCTCTGCCAATGGTTCGTCGCGATGGGCGGCCTGCGGCAGCAGGTGATTCATCGCACGCTCGACCGCGTCGACGCCGATCGCGTCGACGGTCGCGCCAGCGCGCAGGATCACGTGCGGCACGCCGAGCGGATGCCAGCGCAGGTATTTCTCGGGACGGTCCTGGAACAGCGCGGCGACGGGCACGCCGAGTGCCGACGCGAGATGCACCGGGGCGCTGTCGGCGGAGACGATCACATCGAGCAGGCTCGCCGCGGCCACCAGCTCGGCGACCGACGACGGCGCAACATGGCGCGCGCACACGTCGCGCCACGAGTCGTCCTCGGGGGCATGGCCGACGGCCGGGTCGCGGAACACGATCACGTCGGCGTACGGCGCGAGCCGCTCGGCGAGGTCGCGCCAACGATCCGCCGGCCAGCGGCGCTCGACCGCCTTGTTCGTGACGAACAGCCCGACGCGCGGCTTCGTGCGCGCGCCGAGCAGCCGGTACCACGCATCCTGCAGCGCGCGGTCGGGATGAACCGACAGCGCGAGGCGGTCGATATCGGCGCGGCCGAGTTCGGGTACGAGCCGGAAACCCGACAACGCCTCATGGCACATCGGCCGCTCGGCGACATGCTCGGGCTTGCGATCGTCGAATTCGGTCTCGGCATCGTGCCAGCGGCAATCCTTCGCGCCGATCTGGCGCGCGAACTGCATGCTGCTGCGATGCATGCCGCCGTTCGGCACGACCACGAGGTCGAACCGCAAGCGACGCAGGCGGCGCACGAGCCGCAGCCGGTCGAAGAACGCGCGCATCCGCCCGGGACGGTCGTTGCGCTCGCATTGACGGCTATAGACGTAGGTGTGGATCGTGTCGACGTCCGGGTTTCCCGCCAGCGCGGCCGCGTTGTAGCGGTTCGCGACCACATGGAGTTCCGCACCGGGCCAGCGCTCCTTCAGCGCGCGGAGAAACGCCGTCGTGCACAGCATGTCGCCCAGAAAATCGATCCGGATCACGAGGATCCGCTGCATCGGGTTCACATTGGCCATGGTCATGTGGGGACTGTCAGTTTTTTGTCGTCGCGACGAGCCATTTCACGGCATCCGGTTCCGGGACGGCCTGGTCGCATGTCGCCGCACGGATCCGCCCCCGCTTATGTGCGCGATACCGGCGCAATCCGCCCGACAAGCGGCGGTCAGCGCCGCGTTCGTGCGGCTAGCGCCGGATTGTATAGCGTCCGGATGGCCAGCCCAAGACCCGTTTGCGTGAACATGCAAAACGGCCCGCCGCACCGCACGATGGCGATGCGACGGGCCGCATGGCGCGACAGCCGGTCGGCGAAGGCGCGATCAGTACGTGATTTCGACGACGCTGCCGTCGAACGTCGCACGCAGCTCCGCGAGCAGCACGTCGCTCGGCTTCACGCGCCATGCGTCGCCGAGGCGCATTTCACCCTGTGCCCGCGCGTTGCTGTAGTGGACCTGGACCGCAAGCCCGTTCGGCAGCGGCGCCTGCGGGCGACGGCCGCCATCGCGCCCGCCGCCGCGCGGTGCCGGCGCCTCGACCACGTTCGCCGCCGGATCGTCCTTCGACACGTGCGGCTCGAGTACGCGGCGCAGTGCGGCCGCGTCGGCGTTGCCGTTCATCGTCAGCCGGACGGCCTGCGCATAGCGGCTGCGCGCGCGCTCGAGATCCATCACGGTATCGGCCGTGAAGCGGATGCCGCCCGTGAACGCATCGTTGCGCGCCTGCCCCTGCACGATCAGCAGCTCGTCTTCCTTGAACAGCGCCTTGTTCGCCTCGAACTGCTCGTTGAAGATCGTGATCTCGCACTGGCCCGAGCCATCGTCGAGCAGCGCGATCAGCATCTTGCCGCGCTGGGTCATCTGCGTGCGCAGCGACGCGATGATGCCGGCCACGAGCTTGTCGCGCCCTTCCTTCAGGTCGCCGACCTTCTGCCGCACGAAGCGGCGCACCTCGTCGCGATACGCGTCGAACAGGTGGCCGGACAGGTAGAAGCCGAGCGCGCCCTTCTCTTCCTGCAGGCGGCGCTTGTCGTCCCACGCGGGCTCGTCGACGAGCACATGCGCGTGCGGCGACTCGGCGCCCATGTCGAACAGGCCGGCCTGCATCGCGTTCGCCTCGGCCTGGTCGGCCGCTTCCATCGCCAGCGGCACCGACGCGATCAGCTGCGCACGGTTCGGGTTCAGCGAATCGAACGCGCCGGCACGGATCAGCGCCTCGACCGTGCGGCGGTTGACGACGCGCCGATCGATCCGCTCGCAGAAGTCGAACAGGTCGGTGAACGCCTTTTCCTCGCGGGCGCGCAGGATTTCCTCGATCGCGTTCTGGCCGCTGCCCTTCACCGCGCCGAGGCCGTAGCGGATCGTGCGCGAGCGCTTGCCGTCGGCTTCGGCGACCGGCTCGAAGCGGTAGTGCGACTGGTTGATGTCCGGCGGCAGCACGGCGAGGTTGTTCACGACGCAATCGTCGAACAGGATCTTCACCTTGTCGGTGTCGTCCATCGCGAGCGTCATGTTGGCCGCCATGAATTCGGCCGGATGGTGCGCCTTCAGCCACGCGGTGTAGTACGCGAGCAGTGCATAGGCGGCCGCGTGCGACTTGTTGAAGCCGTAGCCCGCGAACTTCTCCATCAAGTCGAAGATCTCGTCGGACTTCTCGCGCGTGAGGCCGTTCTTCGCCGCACCCTCGGCGAAGATCTCGCGGTGCTTGGCCATCTCCTCGGGCTTCTTCTTGCCCATCGCGCGACGCAGCAAGTCCGCGCCGCCGAGCGAGTAGCCGCCGATGATCTGCGCCATCTGCATCACCTGCTCCTGATAGACCATGATGCCGTAGGTCTCTTTCAGGACGGGTTCGACGCGCGGATCCGGATAGTCGACCTTCTCGCGGCCGTGCTTCCGTGCGCAGAAGCTCGGGATCAGGTCCATCGGGCCCGGACGGTACAACGACACGAGCGCGATGATGTCCTCGAAGCGGTCGGGCTGCGCATCCTTCAGCATGCCCTGCATCCCGCGGCTTTCCAGCTGGAACACCGCGACCGTGTTGGCCTTCTTCAGGATCTGGAACGAGGCGGGATCATCGAGCGGCACCTGCGCGAGCGACCAGTCGGCCTTCGACGGATCGAGGCGGCGGATGTAGCGCTCGGCCCAGTCGAGGATCGTCAGTGTCGTGAGACCCAGAAAGTCGAACTTCACGAGGCCGACGGCTTCGACGTCGTCCTTGTCGTACTGGCTGACCACGCCGCCGTCGTCGCCCTGCGTGTACAGCGGGCAGAAATCGGTGAGCTTGCCGGGCGCGATCAGCACGCCGCCCGCGTGCATCCCGACGTTACGCGTGAGGCCCTCGACGCGCTGCGCGAGATCGAGCAGCTGGTGCACTTCGTCCTCGTGGTCGTAGCGCTCCTGCAGCTGCGGCTCTTCCTTCATCGCATCGGCGATCGTCACGTGCTTGCCCGGCTTGAACGGGATCAGCTTCGCGATGCCATCGGTGAACATGTAGCCGAGGTCGAGCACGCGGCCGATATCACGGACGGCCGCCTTCGCGGCCATCGTGCCGAACGTGGCGATCTGCGACACGGCGTCCGCGCCGTACTTCTCCTTCACGTACTGGATCACGCGGTCGCGGCCGTGCTGGCAGAAGTCGATGTCGAAGTCGGGCATCGACACGCGTTCCGGGTTCAGGAAGCGCTCGAACAGCAGGTTGTAGCGCAGCGGGTCGAGGTCGGTAATGCCGAGCGCGTACGCGACCAGCGAACCGGCGCCCGAGCCGCGGCCCGGGCCGACCGGCACGCCGTTGTTCTTCGCCCAGTTGATGAAGTCCGCGACGATCAGGAAGTAGCCCGGGAAGCCCATCTTCGTGATGGTCCCGCACTCGAATTCGAGGCGCTTGTAATACGTGTCGCGCTGCGCGTCGCGCTCGGCTTCGACCGGATACAGCTGCGCGAGACGGGTCTCGAGCCCTTCCTTCGACAGCTGGACCAGGTAGTCGTCGAGCGACATGCCGTCCGGCGTCGGGAACAGCGGCAGTTTCGGCTTGCCGAGCTCGAGCTTCAGGTTGCAGCGCTTCGCGATTTCGACCGTGTTCGCGATCGCCGACGGCAGGTCGGCGAACAGCGCGACCATGTCGTCCTGCGTGCGGAAGTACTGGTCGGTCGTGAAGCGCTTCTGGCGCCGCGGGTTCGCGAGGATGTCGCCTTCCGAGATACACACGCGCGCCTCGTGCGCGGTGAAATCGTCGTCGGTCATGAACTGCGTCGGGTGCGTCGCGACGACCGGCAGCTTCAGCGCCGCCGCGAGCGTCGCGGCCTGCTGGATGTAAGCCTCGGCGCCCGGCTGGCCGTAACGCTGCAGCTCGATGTAGAAGCCGCCCGGGAACACCTTCGCCCAGCGCTCGGCGTGACGGCGCGCGGCGTCTTCGTTGCCCGCGGCAAGCGCGAGCCCGATATCGCCCTGTTGCGCGCCCGACAGCGCGAGCAGCCCTTGCGAGAGTTCGCCGTCGAGCCAGCTCGCGTCGAGCTCCGCACGGCCGCGGTACTGGTTCGTGAGCCACGCCTTCGACAGCAGCTCGCACAGATTCAGGTAGCCGACCTTGTCCTTGACGAGCAGCAGCAGCCGCGACGGCTTGTCGCGGTCGTCCGGATTGGCGATCCAGACGTCGCAGCCGGCGATCGGCTTGATGCCCTTGCCGCGGGCTTCCTGGTAGAAACGGACGAGGCCGAATGCGTTGCCGAGATCGGTGAGCGCGAGCGCGCCCTGACCGTCCGCGGCCGCCGCCTTGACGATGTCGTCAATGCGCACGATGCCGTCGGCAATCGAGAATTCGGAGTGAACGCGAAGATGGACGAAGCGAGGATCTGACATGGGCGCTATTGTAGCCGCCCCGCCGCGCAGGCTGCCCAAAAAATCCCCGCGCTGGCCGTTCGGCCGATGTGCGCGACCGCCCGTCGCGCGGCTGGCCGAACGGCAGGGTGCCGGCCTGAGCGCGGTTTGCGGGATAATACGGTTTTTCGAATCTACGCCCCGGCTTCGCACCCTTTTTTGCGGGCCGCCGTGCGGCCGTTTTCCCGTCGGACCATCATGACCATCGTCAATCTCGCCGCCTACCATTTCGTGTCGCTCGACGCGAACGAGCAATGGCGCCCGCTCGTCACCGCCCGCTGCAACGAACTCGGCCTGCGCGGCACGATCCTCCTCGCGCCGGAAGGCATCAACCTGTTCATCGCCGGCACGCGCGAAGCCGCCGATGCGTTCATCGCGTACATCCGCCACGATCCGCTGTTCGAAGGCAAGTTCGCGACGCTGCAGTTCAAGGAAAGCCTGTCCGACTCGCAGCCGTTCCGCCGCATGCTCGTGCGCCTGAAGCGCGAAATCATCACGATGAAGAAGCCGGCGATCAAGCCGGAACTCGGCCGCGCGCCGTTCGTCGACGCGAAGACGCTGAAGACGTGGCTCGATCGCGGCCACGACGACACGGGCCGCCCGGTCGTGATGCTCGACACGCGCAACGCGTTCGAAGTCGACGTCGGCACGTTCGACGACGCGCTCGACTACCGGATCGACAAGTTCAGCGAATTCCCCGAAGTGATCGACGCGAACCGCGCCGACCTCGAAGGCAAGACGGTCGTGTCGTTCTGCACGGGCGGCATCCGCTGCGAGAAGGCCGCGATCCACATGAAGGAAATCGGCATCGAGAACGTGTACCAGCTCGAAGGCGGGATCCTGAAGTACTTCGAGGAAGTCGGCGGCGCGCACTATCACGGCGACTGCTTCGTGTTCGACTACCGCACCGCGCTGAATCCGCAGCTCCAGCCCACCGAGAACGTCACGTGCTTCGCGTGCCGCGCGGTCGTCACACCGGAAGCGCAACAGTCGCCGAGCTACGTGCCCGGCAAGTCGTGCCCGGCCTGCGCACCGGCGGCCAGCGCCGCGTAAGCGCGCGCTGCCCCGCACCCCGATGACCGGCTATCGCGGCCGCTTCGCGCCGTCGCCCACCGGCCCGCTGCATTTCGGCTCGCTGGTCGGCGCACTCGCGAGCTGGCTCGACGCGCGCGCGCACGGCGGCGCATGGCTCGTGCGCATCGAGGATCTCGACGGCCCGCGCACGGTGCCCGGCGCCGCCGACGACATCCTCGCGACGCTCGCGCATTTCGGCATGACGCCCGACGAGCCGCCCGTCTGGCAAAGCACGCGCGATGCCGCGTATACGGCCGCGCTCGAGCGGCTCGTCGCGGCCGGGCTCGTCTATCCGTGCGGCTGCACGCGCAAGGAAATCGCCGATTCGCTGCGCGCCGCACACGAACGCCACACGACGCTCGCCTACCCGGGCACCTGCCGCACCGGCCTGCACGGCAAGCCCGCGCGCGCGTGGCGGCTACGCGTGCCGGACGGCGGCGACGCGATCGTCACGTTCGACGATCGCTGGCAGCACACGCAATCGCAGAACCTCGCGACCGAAGTCGGCGATTTCGTGCTGAAGCGCGCGGACGGCCAATGGGCCTACCAGCTCGCGGTCGTCGTCGACGATGCCGACGCGCGCATCACGCACGTCGTGCGCGGCGCCGACCTGCTCGACTCGACCGCACGCCAGATTCACCTGCAGCACTGCCTCGGTGTGCCGACGCCGCAATACCTGCATGTGCCCGTCGTCGTCGATGCGAACGGCGAAAAGCTCAGCAAGCAGACGGGCGCGACCGCGCTCGAACGCGACGATCCGCTGCCGGCGCTGCAGGCCGCGGCCGCACACCTGGGCCTCGCCCCCGACGGTGCGCTCGCGGGCACGACGCTCGATACGTTCTACGCCGCCGCCACGGCCGCATGGGCGATGCGCTTCGGGCCGCAGGCCGGCTGACACACACGGCGCACCGGTTTCGCGGCGATTGGGCGCAAGCCTGATGCCGACTGCATCGCCCGCCGCCGGCGCCCCGCGCCCTCTCCCAAGCAAACCGCAGCCCCAATGAAAAACGGGCACATGCTCATCGCATGCACCCGCTTCTCCCGCAGCGCTCGCGCGCCGCGCCGTCACGTCCGCCCGGCTTACGCCGACGGCTTGCGCGGCATCCCGAACCCGCCGAGCAGCGCGGCGACCTGACGCTTCGGCCCCTTCTTCTCGGGCTGCTGCGCAGGCTGCGCGTCGTCCTGCTGCTTCGCCGGCGCCGACGGCTCGTACGGCTTCAGGAAGAAATCGTCGACCGGCGCTTCAAGGCGACGGTGATGACCGCGCTCGGAACCGCCCGGCCGGCGCCCCGATGCACCGCGATGCTCGTCGCGATCGCGACGGCCGCCTCGTTCACCGCCTCGTTCACCACCGCGCTCGCTGTTGCGATCGCCGCCGCGGTCGTTGCCGCGCTCGTCGTGACGCTGGCGCGCCGGCTTGTCGAGCGCGAGCGTCTGCACTTCGAGCGGACGCTTGATCAGCTTCTCGATATCGGCGAGCTGCTTGCGCTCGTTCGGGCTGCACAGCGACAGCGCGTCGCCCGTCGCACCCGCACGGCCGGTACGGCCGATCCGGTGCACGTAGTCTTCCGCGCTGAACGGCAGGTCGAAGTTGATCACGGCCGGCAGTTCGGCGATGTCGAGGCCGCGCGCGGCCACGTCGGTCGCGACCAGCGCCTCGATCTCGCCGCGCTTGAACGCGTCGAGCGCCTGCATCCGCTCGATCTGCGTCTTGTCGCCGTGGATCGCCGACGCGACCACGCCGTCGCGCTCGAGATTGCGCGCAAGCCGGCTTGCGCCGATCTTGCTGTTGCAGAACACGATCACCTGCTTGAGGCCGCGATCGCGCAGCAGCTGCACGACGGCCGCCTGCTTGTCGCCTTCGGCGACGTCGTAGACGATCTGCGTGACGTTCGCGTTCGTCGAGTTGCTGCGCGCGACTTCGATCGTCTGCGGGTTGCGCAGGTAGGTCGACGCGAGCTTCTTGATTTCGCCCGAGAAGGTGGCCGAGAACAGCAGCGTCTGGCGCTCCTTCGGCAGCAGGTTCAGGATGCGCTGCAGATCCGGCAGGAAGCCCATGTCGAGCATCCGGTCGGCTTCGTCGAGCACGAGGATCTGCACCTGGCCGAGGTTCGCCGTCTTCTGCTGCACGTGGTCGAGCAGGCGGCCCGGCGTCGCGATCAGGACCTCGACGCCGCGGCGCAGTTCGGCCATCTGCGGGTTCATGTCGACGCCGCCGAACACGACCGCGCTGCGCAGCGGCGTGTGCTTCGCATACGCGTGCACGTTCGCGGCGACCTGGTCGGCGAGTTCGCGGGTCGGCGTGAGGATCAGCGCACGCACCGGGTGGCGCGCCGGAGACGCGCTCGTGTTGGCCTGCGGCAGCAGGCGCTGGATGATCGGCAGCGAGAAACTCGCGGTCTTGCCGGTGCCCGTTTGCGCGGCGCCCATGACGTCGCGGCCGGCGAGCACGACCGGAATGGCCTGCGCCTGGATCGGCGTCGGCGTCGTATAGCCCTGCTCCGCAATGGCTTTCAGGATATCGGCGGCAAGGCCGAATTGATCGAAGGTTGCGTCGACGGGCTTGGCGACAGAATCGGACATGGTGGCGTTTCGCTCAAAAGGCGCGGCGGGGACATCGTGCGTCAGGCCAGCCGGGCCTGCGCTCATCACAATTCGGAAATAGACGGAGCCGCGGCGCGCCGCGCGGCGCCGCTCTGGCGCTTGGGACCGGTTCAATGTGAACGCTGGACGCCAGGCCGTGCGGACTCCGTTCGGCGAGAATGCCGGCGGAAAGGGCCGTATTGTAGCACTGCGCGGCCATCTGTCCGTGACAACGCGGCGAACGGCCACAACGGCGGTTCGCGCGGCAGGCCCGGGCAGGCCCGCACGGTAGACGAATGCCCGATCGGACTAGCCCGATGGGCCGACGGATGATTTCAGGGGTCCGATCGTGGATCGCCTGGCCCAATCGCCTGCGGCCAGCCTGCGTGCCGGGCCATCAGGCCCGGGAGCCGGCCGTCGACCGGCACCGGCAGCACGATCCACGTTCCCGCCCGGCGCTCAGCCCTTCTTCTTTTTCTTCTCGACCTGTACGCAGTCGCCCAGCAGCGGCGGCGCACTCTGGTCGGCGATCTCGTCGCGCAGCGTCGCTTCCTTGCCCTTCGTCCACCACGTATAGCGGCCGGCCTGGTAACGCGCGCCTGACGCCGACACGGTATCGACGAACAGCATCTGCTTCCCGTTGACCGGCACGAGCGCGAAGCTCTGGCCGTTGCCCGCGAGCCAGTACGACACGCGCACCGGCTGCTTCTGGTTCGCGCACTGGTAGACGGTGAACTGGCGCGAATCGGCGTCGATCTCTTCGACGGTCAGTTGCGCGGCATGCGCGACGGAAACAGCCGTGCCGGCGAGCACGAGCGCGGCGAGGGTTTGGCGAATCATGCAGGTCCTCTCACGAAACAGGTGGAAACGCGCCCTCGCGGGGCGCGTGATTATTGTTGGCGATCGGGGCGGGTAGCGGGATCAGGGATCGATGACGTCGGCACACGCGTCGGTCGGTGCGGCCGCGACATGGCCGACGAGCGGCACGATCTTGAGCCCGGCCGAGGCCACCCGGCACGGTGCGGCCGCGAGCCCGCAACCCGCGAGGTTCACTGCAAGCGCCAGCGCTGCGGCCAGCTTCCCGATACGCAGCCACTTCGGCGTCATCGTCCTCTCCTGATTACGTCAGCGGGCCGACACGGGCCGGACGGCCGCGGCGGCACGCTTCGCGCGTTCGCGGGCTTCGTCGACGGTCGCGCCGGTCGCCAGCGCGACGCCCATGCGCCGTTTCGCGAAACTTTCCGGCTTGCCGAACAGGCGCAGGGCGGTGCCCGGCACCGCGAGCGCGTCGCGCACGCCCTCGAACGCGATCCCGCGCTCGTCGAGCCCGCCGTAGATCACGGCCGACGCGGCCGGCGTACCGAGCGCCGGATCGACCGGCAGCCCGAGAATCGCACGCGCGTGCAGCTCGAATTCCGACTGGCGCTGCGACGCGAGCGTGACGAGGCCCGTATCGTGCGGCCGCGGGCTCACCTCGGAGAACCACACGTCGTCGCCGCGCACGAACAGCTCGACGCCGAACATCCCGCGCCCGCCGAGCGCCTCGGTGACCTTGTGCGCGATCTCGCGCGACTTCTCGAGCGCCACCGCGCTCATCGGCTGCGGCTGCCATGACTCGACGTAGTCGCCCGCGACCTGCACGTGGCCGACCGGCTCGCAGAAATAGGTGCGCGTGGCGTTCGTCGCCGGATCGATCGCGCGCACGGTGAGCTGCGTGATCTCGTAGTCGAAATCGACGAAGCCCTCGACGATCACGCGGCCGTGGTTCACACGCCCGCCCGCCATCGCGTAGTCCCACGCCGGCTTCACGTCGGCCTCGGTCTTCACGACCGACTGCCCCTTGCCCGACGACGACATCACGGGCTTGACGACGCACGGCATGCCGATTGTCGCGATCGCCGCGCTGAACGCCTCGAACGAATCCGCGAACGCATACGGCGAGGTCGGCAGGCCGAGCTCCTCGGCCGCGAGCCGGCGGATTCCTTCGCGATTCATCGTGAGCTGCGTCGCGCGCGCGGTCGGGATCACTTCGGCGAGGCCGGCGGCCTCGATCGCCGCGAGCGCGTCGGTCGCGATCGCCTCGATCTCCGGCACGATCAGGTGCGGGCGTTCGGCTTCGACGATCGCGCGCAGCGCGGCGGCGTCCGTCATGTCGATCACGTGCGCGCGATGCGCGACCTGGTGGCCCGGTGCGTCCGGATAGCGGTCGACCGCGACGACTTCGACGCCGAGCCGCTGCAACGCGATGATGACTTCCTTGCCGAGTTCGCCGGCGCCGAGCAGCATGACGCGCGTGGCCGAGGGTGAGAGCGGCGTACCGAGCCGCTGACCGATCTGCATGTGATTACCCGCTTCTGGTGGAGGACGAAAACGGCTCCGATGTTAACACGCGCCACGGCGCCGGTTTTGCGCGTTTCGCCGCGCCGGCGCCCGGCCGCGGGCCGCTCGCAAGCAGGCTGCGAACGTTTTCACGCGTGAAGTGTCGGCTCGCCTGCCGCGGGGCGGGTGCGTTACTCTTACGCCTTGATCAGAATCCGATGAGGAACGAGGCTCATGTCCCACCTGTCCGCCGCCGCACGTGCACGCACCGGCCTGCTTCGCCCGTTGCGCGCGCCGCTCTGCGCGTTGACGCTTGCCACGCTTCTCGCCGCCTGCGCGATGCCGACCCACCCCGATTCCGCCGCCCCCGCACCCGACCCGTACAACCCGGCCGCCGTCCAGCTGCTCGACGACACGAGCTGGGAACTCACCAGCTGGCTGAATGCCGACGGCACGCAGCGCGCGATCCCGCATGGCGACAACGGTGAGCCGATCAAGCTCGCGCTGTCGACCGACTCGGGCATCCGGCGCGCCAGCGGGTTCTCGGGCTGCAACCGCTACATGGGCACCTATGCGATCAAGAACGGCCTGTTGAGCTTCGGGCCGCTCGCCGGCACGCGGATGGCCTGCCCGAATACGCTCGGCGGCCAGCTCGAAACCGCGTACCTCGACGCACTGGCCCACATCGACAAGACCGGCGTGCAGATGCGCGAGCCGCAGCAATTGCAGATCGTGACCACGTCCGGCGCAACACTCACCTTCACGCACCGGAGCCCCTGATGCACGGCGCGCGCGGAGGCCGACCGACCGCCTTCGCGTGGCGCGCCACGCGCGTGTGCCGCGCACACGCGTCGCACGGCGTGAATCGGATGCACGCCGCGTTAGAGTCTTGTTCGCCGGCCGGTTAAACTCGGCGGGTCGCGCCCCGCGCGCCCCTCCCCACTCCTGTTTCAAAGCATGCACACGGTTGTCTTCGGCTGGTTCGGCATCTCCGCCGTCTGGTTCCTCCTTCTCTTCTGGCGTCTCGTGCAGGCGATGCTGCCTGGCGGTGTCGGGCTTGCCGGCCGCGGCTCGATCCGTCTGTGGCTCGGCTTCGCCGCGGTGTTCGTGGCGAGCTGCACGCTGACGAGCCCGCTGTCGGGCCCCGACACGAACGCGCTCGGCCATGCGTTCTCGGCAGGCTTCGCCCACGTGCTCGGCCCGATCGGCACGCCGGTCGCGATGGTCGTGCTGTTCTTCGCCGGGCTGCCCTGGCTGACCGGCATCGGCTGGCGGCAGTTCGCCGCGTGGGTCGATACGTCGTTCGGCGTCAAGCTGGCGCGCGACGGCGGTGATGACGAAGCGCGCGGCATCGCCGACCTGCCGCGCAGCGCGTTGCATCGCGACGACGACGTCGTCCAGCCGACCACCGCGCATACCGTCAATTCGATGGCGCCGCGCCAGAACGGCCGGTATTCGCGCCCGACGCTGTGGAAACCCGACCCGCAGGCGCGGCCGAAGCCGCGCAGCAGCACGCCTGCGCGTCCGCACGTGGAACCCGTGGCGCCGTCGGGCTGGTTGAAGCCGGCCGCGCCCCAGCGCAGCGCGCCGACACCGCCCGCGCCGATCACGCCGGCCAGCGCGATGCCGCCGCCGACGACCGGCAGCACCGCCAGCCTCGCGCGCGCAGCAGCGAATTCGCAAGTCCCGCGCCCCGATCCGGCCCCGCTTCCTGCCGGGTTCGAACCCGTCCGTCCGCGGCCGACCGGCGCGCGACCGGCCACCGCCGCGTTGAAGCCAACCCCGCCGCGTACCACGGTCACGCCGCGGCCGGCGCCCGCGCAGCCGCAGCGCCCGCCCGTACGCCCCACCGCAGGAGCCGGCTCGGTGGGCCTGACGCCGGATGCGGCACGACGTCGCCCGCCGCAGCCAACGCCGGCGCGTGCACCGCTTTATGCGTGGACGGAAAAACCCGCCGCGCCGATTACGCCGGCACCGAGCGTGCACGACACGCTGCGCTCGATCGAGGCCAGCACCGCGCAGTGGGCGACGCTGGGCGGTGCGCAGGACGATGCCGGGCACGCGGCGGCGGCAGCAGCAACCGTGGCCGGTGTGGCCGCGGCAGCAGCCGGCATTGCAGCGCCCGCCGCAGCGGCCGTGCCGACCGGGATCGCCTCCGCGGCCCACGGCCTCGGGGCGCATGACGCCAGTGCGCCGCTCGCCGGCGATCCGGCGCCGGTGTACGACGACAACGCACCGATCGTGCTCGACGCGTTCAATCCGACAGCCCCCGCTGTTCATGTACCGGTCGCCGATACGGGCGCCGTGACGCTCGACGCCGCCGCTCCGCCTGCGTCGTCGAATACCGGCGTCGACGATGCCGCGTTCCCGCATCACGCCAATGACGAGATCCGGCACGCCGACGATGCCGCTGCCGCACCGGCATCGGGCATCTCGCCCGCACCGGCGTTCGACGCACCCGTCGACCTCGCGCCGTGGGAGGACCTCGCCAGCCAACCGGTTCCCGCGTTCGACGCATCCGCCTGGAACCCGGTCGCCGAGTCATCGACCGATGTGACGGGATCGGAACCGGTCCATGCCGCCTTCGCGCAACCGAGGAGCGAGGCGGTTCACGACCTCGCCGCGAGCAACCCGCCGGCACCCATCGATGCCGACGACAAGTACGCCGCACAACCGGCTCCTGCAATCGATCGCACGGCATCGGCCAGCGTGCCGCAGGGCATCGCCGATGCGCACGCCGACGTGAAGCCCGCCGGGAACGTCGCGCCGTTCGCGGCCCTCCCCTCTTCGCCGAGCGCCGAAACGACGCCGCGCGCAAGTGCCGAAAGCAGGCCATTTGCGGCGGCACCGGCACCGGCCGCATCGGGAGCCGCCAAGCCAGACACGATGGAAGCTGCGGCACCGACGACAGCATGGACGTGGACACCTTCGACGGCGCAACCGGCCATGACGAATACGCCTGTCACCGCGGAATCGCCGAAATCGCCGGTCGCCGCTCAACCGTTTGCCGCCGCGCAAACGACTTCGGCAAGCACTGCGTCGCCGCTCGTCGGCGCCGCGCACGGTTCGACCGTGCAAGCGCCTGCATCCGCCTCGGGCATTGCGCCGATCGCCGTTACCGGCTCGTCAGATGATGTGATCAACACGGCATCCGGTTCGTTGGCTCGACCGGCTGCGTCGACCGTTGCAGCCGTTCCGTCGGCATCTCCGATCGACGTAACCGGCACTGCGTCGACCTCGCTTTCGCAGCCGGTCGCTTCTGCATCGAACGCTGCATCCGTCGCGCCGGCATCCCCGATCGGCGTGACCGGCGCTACGTCGGCATCGATTTCGCTGCCGGCCACGTCGGCATCGAACGCCGAATCCGTCGCACCGGCATCCACCGTCGGCATGACCGGCGCCACGTCGGCTCCGCTTTCGCAGCCCGCCGCTTCGACATCGAACGCTGCATCCGTCGCGCCGGCATCCCCGATCGGCATGACCGGCGCTACGTCGGCTTCGATTTCGCAGCCAGCCACGTCGGCATCGACCGTTGCGGACACGACTTACGGTTCGTTCCCCCGCGCATCAACACCCGCATCGCCCGTTGCGCCCGCCGTGACACCGTCGACGGCCAGCCCGACGGCCTCGGCATCCGGTTCGAGCGCGCCGGCGATCGCTACCACGACGCCGGTGAATATCGTGTCCGGCTCGGTCGCTGCTCCGTCCGCCGCACCTGCCCCGACGCATCCGACCACCCCATCAGCCTCGTCGACCGGTACGACATTCGGCACATTCGCCCCCTCCGGCACAATCGCATCGCAGCCGGCCGCAGGCCTGCCCGTGCCGCCGGCCCCTGCCGCCACGACGGCAACGTCCTCCGGCGCAGTCGCACCGATCACCGCCGCCGCGGCGCCTTCCGCGCAACCGATCTCCAGTTCGCCCGTCGCTCCGGCCGGCTCGCTGACGTCCTTCGGCGCAACCACCGCGGCGCTGGCTCCGTCGATCGCTTCCGCACCTGCGGCCATCGAAGCCACGACGTTCGCCCCCCCGGCCGCCCCGACCTCGTCGCCGGCAAGCTGGCCCGTGTCGAATGTCTCTGCGGCACCGTCAGCCGCATCGCCCGTGGCACCGCCGCAAACCGCAGCAACGATCCCCGGCGCGAGCCTGTCCGCACCGGCGGCAGTCACGACCGTACCAGCGCTCCCCACCACCCCGGCAACCCAACCGGCCGCACCTGCCGCAGCCGGCTCCCCGGCCCCCGACACCCCCGCGCGCCAGCCGCGCCCGAATGCATTCGAATTCCACGCACCCGCGTCGTTCAGCGTCGAACTGCCGACGCTCGATCTGCTCGAGCCCGCGTCCGCATCCGGCGACATCGAAACGATCACCGACGAACACCTCGCGCAAACAGCGCAGGTGATCGAACAGCGGCTGCAGGAATTCAAGGTGCCGGTGACGGTGGTCGGCGCGTCCGCCGGCCCCGTGATCACGCGCTTCGAGATCGAACCCGCGCTCGGCGTGCGCGGCAGCCAGATCGTCGGGCTGATGAAGGACCTGTCGCGCGGCCTCGGCCTCACGTCGATCCGCGTCGTCGAAACGATTCCCGGCAAGACCTGCATGGGCCTCGAACTGCCGAACGCGAAGCGCCAGATGATTCGCCTGTCGGAAATCCTCGAGTCGCGCCAGTACCAGCACTCGGCGTCGCAGCTGACGATCGCGATGGGCAAGGACATCACCGGCCACCCGGTCGTCACCGATCTCGCGAAGGCGCCGCACATGCTCGTCGCGGGTACGACGGGCTCGGGCAAGTCGGTCGCGATCAACGCGATGATCCTGTCGCTGCTGTACAAGGCGACACCCGAGGACGTGCGGCTGATCATGATCGACCCGAAGATGCTGGAGCTGTCGGTCTATGAAGGGATCCCGCACCTGCTCGCGCCGGTCGTCACCGACATGAAGCTCGCGGCGAACGCACTGAACTGGTGCGTCGGCGAGATGGAGAAACGCTATCGGCTGATGTCGGCCGTCGGCGTGCGGAACCTCGCGGGCTTCAACCAGAAGATCCGCGACGCGGAAGCGAAGGAAAAGAAGATCGGCAACCCGTTCTCGCTGACGCCCGAGGATCCGGAGCCGCTGTCGACGCTGCCGCTGATCGTCGTCGTGATCGACGAGCTGGCCGACCTGATGATGGTCGCCGGCAAGAAGATCGAGGAACTGATCGCCCGCCTCGCGCAAAAGGCGCGTGCGGCCGGTATCCACCTGATCCTCGCGACGCAGCGTCCGTCCGTCGACGTGATCACGGGCCTGATCAAGGCGAACATCCCGACGCGCGTCGCGTTCCAGGTATCGTCGAAGATCGACTCGCGCACGATTCTCGACCAGATGGGCGCCGAATCGCTGCTCGGGATGGGCGACATGCTGTTCCTGCCGCCGGGCACCGGTTACCCGCAGCGCGTGCACGGCGCGTTCGTCGCGGACGAAGAAGTGCACCGGGTCGTCGAGTACCTGAAGCAGTTCGGCGAGCCGCAGTACGAGGAAGGGATCCTCGACGGCCCGGCCGCCGACGGCGCGACGCAGGACCTGTTCGGCGATGCGCCGGACGCGGAAGCCGACCCGCTGTACGACGAAGCCGTTGCGTTCGTCGTGCGCACGCGGCGCGCGTCGATCTCGTCGGTGCAGCGGCAGTTGCGCATCGGCTACAACCGCGCCGCGCGCCTCGTCGAGCAGATGGAGGCGGCCGGGCTCGTGTCGGCGATGGGCATCAACGGCAGCCGCGAGGTGCTCGTGCCGGCCGCGGCCGACTGAACGCGGCGGCCGGGCGGCCGCCGTCGACCAATATGGGCGCGCCGGGAAACCGGCCGCCCCGAAAAACGAAGGGCGCTGCATCGGCAGCGCCCTTTTTCATTTACAGCGCCGGTACCAGCTTGAAGTCGACCGGCTTGCCGACCGCCACCTTCTGCGGATTCGGGCCGAGTTGCCCCGTTTCGACATTGCGGCTGAACACGTAGAACGTATCGCTGTCCTGGTTGCCGACGATCAGCCACTTGCCGGTCGGATCGATCAGGAACTCGCGCGGCGTCTTGCCGAGGCTCGACTGGCGGCCGACCTGCTTCAACCGGCCGTCGGCCTGGTTCACCGCGTAGATCACCAGGTCGTTCGCGTCGCCGCGGTTGCTCACGTACAGGAAGCGGCCGTCCGGCGACAGGTGGATCGCGCCGCCGCCGACCTTGCCCTTGAAGCCCGGCGCGGTCATCGGCACGGTCTCGACCGGCGTCAGCTTGCCGTCGTGGTAACCGAACACCTCGACCGACGCGTTGAGCTCGCTCGTCACGTACGCATACCGGCCGTCGGCGCCGAACACCATGTGGCGCGGGCCCGAGCCCGCCTTCACCGGCGTGTAGCGCGTGTCGGTCGGGCTGATCAGCCCGCGGCTGCCGTCCACCGTATAGCGGTAGCCGTAGATCTTGTCCGCGCCGAGATCCTGCACGAACAGGTAACGGCCGTCCGGCGAAAACACCGTCGAATGCACGTGCGCGCCGTCCTGGCGGCCCTTCACGGGCCCCATGCCTTCATGGTGCACGGTCAGCGCGGCCTGGCCGACCGCGCCGTCGTCGCGCAGCGGAAACACCGCGAAGCTGCCACCCGGATCCTTCGCGACCGAGTAGTTGGCGGTCACGAGGTACTTGCCGTCGGGCGACAGCGCGAGGTAGCAAGGATCGTTCCCTTCCGCCGACACGCGGTCGATGAAGCTCAGCGCGCCCGTCTTCGCGTCGAAGCGGAATGCGCTGATGCCGCCGCGCGTCGTCGCCGGCCCGTCGTCGCCGGGCAGTTCGTTGACCGCGTAGACGGTGCGACCGTCGCGGCTCGGCAACAGGTACGACGGATTCACGGTCTTCGCCGACGACACGGGCGCGACGCTGCCGGTTTTCGTATCGAAGCGGTAAACATAGATGCCGTCGCTGCCGCCCCCCGTATAGGTGCCGACGAGCAGGTTGTAGACGCCGTCGGCCGGGGCAGGCGATTGCTGCGCAAATGCGTGGGTCGCAGAAAGGGAGAGCACGATCGCGAAACCTTTCATCCAGTGAGCGAGCCTAAGCGGGAACCCTCGTGTCGAAGCGCGTGCGTCACGCTCGCGTAAACGGTTGGGCATTGAATCCTCCTTGCATCGAGTCGCTTCAAGTGTTGAGATAGGACGAAACGCCGGCCGTTCATGCGCTCCGCCGCCCGGCCGAGTATACGGGGCGCGGTGCCAGCGCGTGAAGCCTTGGCCGGCGCCGTCCGCATTGTGAACTCGAATACCCAAGGATCGCCTGCCCATGCCTGCCCTGATCGAAGACTACGCCCTCGTCGGCGACGGCCACACCGCCGCGCTGATCGCTAAAGACGGCTCCGTCGACTGGCTGTGCTGGCCCCGCTTCGATTCGGGCGCCTGTTTCGCGGCGCTACTCGGCACCCCCGAGCACGGCCGCTGGCTGCTCGCGCCGGCCGCCGACGCCGCAATCACGCACACGACGCGCCGCTATCGCGGCGACACGCTGATTCTCGAAACCGACTACGAAAGCGCCGACGGCGCCGTCACCGTGGTCGACTTCATGCCGCCCGGCAACGGCTGGTCCGAACTGGTGCGGATCGTGGTCGGCCGCCACGGCACGATGAAGATGCGCATGGAGCTCGTGTTGCGCTTCGACTACGGCTTCTCGATCCCTTGGGTCACGCAGTTGACCCGCGAGGACGGCATGAAGGCGATCGCGGGCCCCGACACCGTCGTGCTGCGCACGCCGGTGCCGCTCACCGGCCAAAACCTTCATACGCTCGCGGAATTCACGGTGAGCGCCGACGAACGCGTGCCGTTCTCGCTCAGCTATGCGGCTTCGCACCTGCGGCTGCCGCCCGCGCGCGATCCGCTGTCGATGCTCGCGCGCACCGAGAACTACTGGCTCGAATGGTCGGGCCGCTGCCAGGTGCAGGGCCGCTACGCGGCCGCCGTGCGCCGCTCGCTGATCACGCTGAAGGCGCTCGCATACGAGCCGACCGGCGGCATCGTCGCCGCGCCGACCACGTCGCTGCCCGAGAAGATCGGCGGCAACCGCAACTGGGACTACCGCTACTGCTGGCTGCGCGACGCGACGATCACGCTGCTCGCGCTGATGCGCGGCGGCTATTACGACGAGGCGCGCGCGTGGCGCACGTGGCTGGGCCGCGTGATGGCCGGCTCGCCCGAGCAGATCCAGATCATGTACGGGATCGCCGGCGAACGCCGGCTGCCGGAAATGGAGCTCGACTGGCTGCCCGGCTACCAGGACTCGCAGCCGGTGCGCATCGGCAACGGCGCCGCGAACCAGCTCCAGCTCGACGTATTCGGCGAGGTGATGGCCGCGCTGCACCTCGCGCGGGTGGGCGGCCTGCAGGCCGACGACACGGTCTGGTCCGTGCAGTGCGCGCTGCTCGACCATCTCGAGAAGATCTGGCAGGAACCCGACGAAGGCATCTGGGAAACGCGCGGCGGCCGCCGCCATTTCACGTTCTCGAAGGTGATGGCGTGGGTCGCGTTCGACCGCGCGATCAAGTCGGCGGAGATGTTCCGGCTGCCCGGCTCGCTCGACCGCTGGCGCGCGCTGCGCGACCAGATCCATGCCGACGTGTGCACCAACGCGTGGCATGAAAGCAAACAGGCGTTTGCACAGAGCTACGGCAGCGACGAGCTCGACGCCAGCGTGCTGCTGATGCCGCTGCTCGGCTTCCTGCCGCCGGAAGATCCGCGCATCGTCGGCACGGTCGAGGCGATCGAGCGGGAATTGCTGCACGACGGGCTCGTGATGCGCTACCGCACGACCGACTACGACGACGGCCTGCCGCCCGGCGAAGGCACGTTTCTCGCGTGCAGCTTCTGGCTGGTCGACAACTATGCGCTGCTGGGCCGGATCGACGACGCGCATCGCCTGTTCAGCCGGCTGCTCGCGCTGTCGAACGACCTCGGGCTGCTCGCGGAGGAGTACGATCCGGTGGATGGGCGGCTCGTCGGCAACTTCCCGCAGGCGTTCTCGCACGTGGCGCTCGTGCATACCGCGATGAACCTGATGCACCACGAGGACGCGATGGCGCGCGCCGCCGGCCAGCCCGCGCCGGCCGTGGCGGCGGGGCGCTGAACGGGGGCGCGAGCGGCTAGGTCAGAGAACGTCAAATCGCAAAACTTTGATGAAAAATCGGGGAAATGTTGCATTGCACCACCCATCGTTGTCCGATATGATCGACGCGATTGTCCGGCTGCAATGCAACATGGCCGGTCGCTGACCCACACGGCACGCCGCGACGCCCCACGCCGCCCTTGCGCACCGTCCCCCACGCGGGAGTAGTCTGCATGCTTTACCAACTGCACGAATTCCAGCGCGCCATGCTGAGCCCGCTGACGGCCTGGGCCCAGGCCGCGTCCAAATCGTTCGCCAATCCGTCCAGCCCGTTCTCGCTGATGCCGGGCGCCCCGCGGATGGCCGCCGCGTACGAGCTGATGTACCGGCTCGGCAAGGATTACGAGAAGCCCGAATTCAACCTTCATCAGATCGTCAAGGACGGCCACAACATCCCGATCGTCGAGCAGACGATCATTGAGAAGCCGTTCTGCCGGCTGCTGCGCTTCAAGCGCTATTCGGACGATGCCGATGCCGTCACGCAGCTGAAGGACGAGCCGGTCGTGCTGGTCTGCGCGCCGCTGTCGGGCCACCACTCGACGCTGCTGCGCGACACCGTGCGCACGCTGCTGCAGGATCACAAGGTCTACATCACCGACTGGATCGACGCGCGGATGGTGCCGGTCGAGACCGGCCCGTTCCACCTGCACGACTACATCGCGTACATCCAGGAGTTCATCCGTCACATCGGCGCGCGCAACCTGCACGTGATCTCGGTGTGCCAGCCGACGGTGCCGGTGCTCGCGGCGATCTCGCTGATGGCGAGCCGCGGCGAGGACACGCCGCTCACGATGACGATGATGGGCGGCCCGATCGATGCGCGCCGCAGCCCGACGTCGGTGAATTCGCTCGCGACGCAGCACTCGACCGCGTGGTTCGAGAACAACGTGATCCACACGGTGCCGGCGAACTATCCGGGCGAAGGCCGCCAGGTGTATCCGGGCTTCCTGCAGCACACGGGCTTCGTCGCGATGAACCCGGAGCGGCACGCGCAATCGCACTGGGATTTCTACCAGAGCCTGCTGCGCGGCGACGAGGACGACGCCGAAGCGCACCGCCGCTTCTATGACGAATACAACGCGGTGCTCGACATGGCCGCCGAGTATTACCTCGAGACGATCCGCGTCGTGTTCCAGGAATTCCGCCTGGCGGAAGGCACGTGGGATGTCGAAGGCGAGCGCGTGCGCCCGCAGGACATCCAGCACACCGCGCTGATGACGATCGAGGGCGAACTCGACGACATCTCGGGCAGCGGCCAGACGCACGTCGCGCACGAGCTGTGCACGGGCATCCCGCAGGACCAGCGCCGCAGCCTGACCGCCGAGAAGTGCGGTCACTACGGGATCTTCTCGGGCCGCCGCTGGCGCACGATCATCTATCCGCAGCTGCGCGATTTCATCCGCGAGCATGCACCGGAGCCGAAGCACGGTGCGACGAAGGATGTCCCGGAAGCGCCGGCCACCAAGACGCTCTCCGCCGTGCCGGCCGCCGACGCACCGGCCGAAACGACGCGCGCCACGACAGCGAAGCGCGCGAAGGCGCCGGCGAAGGCCGCCGCCCCCGCCAAGGCCGCACCGGCCGCGAAACGCGCCGCCGCCAGCCCGCGCGCAAAAGCCGTGCGCACGCGCAAGGCCGCCTGACGCACCGCGTTCCGACGAAAAAACGCCGCCGTTGCCTGCGCACGGCGGCGTTTTTACATCGGGCGCCCGCTTCGGCGCGGTCAGCGCATCAGCGCCGCAGCAGATACGCGAGCAGCACCTCGGTGTTCATCCGGACCATCTCCGCGCGCTCGTCGGCGTCGGTGAAATCGCGGCCGAGCGTCGCGGCGAGCGTGAAGCGGTTCGACACGATGTAGTAGCCGAGCCCCGACAGCGTCACGTAGAAGCGCAGCGGATCGACGTCGGTGCGGAACAGCCCGGCCTTCTGGCCGCGCGTCAGCACGTTGCCGAGCTTCGCGACGATCGGCGACATCATCTCGCGGATCCGCGTCGACTTGTGCAGGTAGCGCGCTTCGTGCAGGTTCTCGTTGTTGATGAGCCTGAGCAGTTCCGGATGGTCGCGGTAGTAGTCCCAAACGAAATGCGCGAGCCGCGTGACGGCTTCGACCGGCGCGACGCCGTCGAGATCGAGCTCGCGCTCGACCTCGGTCAACGCGGAGAACGCGTGTTCGAGCACCGCCGTGAACAGCTGTTCCTTGCTGCCGAAATAGTAATAGAGCATGCGCTCGTTGGTTTCGGCCCGGCGCGCGATCTGGTCGACGCGCGCGCCGAACAGCCCTCCACTCGCGAACTCTTCGGCTGCCGCCATCAGGATGCGGCGGCGCGTACCTTCAGGATCTCTTTTGATTTTTGGCTGATTCATGGTGGCGTTTTGCTATGTGAGCCGCTTGATCCGGACCGGCACCCCCACCGCCTTGGCGCCGGCCGCCCTGGAACGGGCGCGCCGCGGGCGGCCGCCCTCCTGCTGAGCCCCTGCAAAAAAGCGGTTCGATTATGCGCACAGACGGCGTCCAGCGCAATGCGGGAAATCGGCGATAATCGAGCTTTGGCAAACCTTTCCGGCCGCGCCCGACGCGGCCGAGAGCCATTCGGCGCCGCTGCGCCCGTTGTCACCGTGACCGATTCCAAAACACTCGCAGATCGCATCGAAGATCTGCTTCCCCAGACGCAATGCACGAAGTGCGGCTATAACGGCTGCCGTCCGTACGCCGAGGCGATCGCCGCCGGCGACGCGAACTACAACCAGTGCCCGCCCGGCGGCGCCGAAGGCATCGTGCGCCTGTCGAGCCTGCTCGGCAAACCGGTGATTCCGCTGAACCCCGTCAACGGCAGCGAGCATCCGCGCGCGGTCGCCTTCATCGACGAAAACCTGTGCATCGGCTGCACGCTGTGCATGCAGGCGTGCCCGGTCGACGCGATCGTCGGCGCGCCGAAGCAGATGCACACGATCATCGAGTCGCAGTGCACCGGTTGCGACCTGTGCGTGCCGCCCTGCCCGGTCGACTGTATCGCGATGCTGCCGGTGACCGGCGAACGCACCGGCTGGGACGCGTGGTCGCAGGAGCAGGCCGATGCCGCACGCGAGCACCATGACCTGCGGCTCGCGCGCCAGCGCCGCGAACGCGAGGCCGCCGAAGCGCGCGCAGCCGCACGCCGCGCGGCCAGTGCCGCGAAACCGGCTGCGGCACAAGCGGAAACGCCATCCTCCGCACCGGCCGCCGCACCTGCGGACGACGCCGAAGCGAAGAAGCGCGCGATCATCGCCGCCGCGCTCGAGCGGGCGCGCAAGAAGAAGGAAGAGCTGTCCGGGCAAGGCACCGGGCCGAAGAACACCGAAAGCGTGAGCGCGGCCGTCCAGGCGCAGATCGACGCGGCCGAGGCGCGCCGCAAGCGGCTCGCCGAACAGCAGGCCCAACGCGACGCCGAGGCGGCCGCCGCGAGCGGCAACGACGAAGAGAACGACGCAGGCAACGACGGCCCGGGTGGCCCGTCCGCACCGCCCGACCAGAACGCTCCATGAACGCCAGCAAACGACGCGCGATCTACGAAACGCTGCAGAGCCTCAATCCGCATCCGACCACCGAGCTCGAATACTCGACGCCGTTCGAGTTGCTGATCGCCGTGATGCTGTCCGCGCAGGCGACCGACGTGTCGGTCAACAAGGCAATGCGGAAGATGTTTCCGGTCGCGAACACCCCGCGGCAAATCGTCGCACTCGGCGAAGAAGGCGTCACCGAGTACATCAAGACGATCGGCCTGTACCGGACCAAGGCGAAGAACGTGGTCGCGACGTGCCGGATCCTGCTGGACCGCTACGACGGCGAGGTGCCGGCCGATCGCGAAGCGCTCGAAGGGCTGCCGGGTGTGGGCCGCAAGACCGCGAACGTCGTGCTGAACACCGCGTTCGGCCAGCCGACGATCGCGGTCGACACGCATATCTTCCGCGTCGCGAACCGCACCGGGCTCGCGCCGGGCAAGGACGTGCGCGCCGTCGAGGCCGCGCTCGAGAAGTTCACGCCGAAGGAATTCCTGCAGGACGCGCATCACTGGCTGATCCTGCACGGGCGCTACGTGTGCAAGGCCCGCAGGCCCGAATGCTGGCACTGCGCGATCGAGCCGCTGTGCGAATTCCGGCCGAAGACGCCACCACCGAACGAGTGACGCGCCACCGCGGCTGACAGGCCGCAGGCCACCCGGCGCCAGGCGGCCGGGCGCACGATGCACGCCGCGCCCGCCGTTGGTCGGCCGTCTAACCGCAGCCGCAACCACGATAGCGCGTCGCCACCCGCGCCATCGCCCCGCTTTCCCCTTCCCGACTACGCGTTGGACGTCGCCGTCGCGTCGTCTGCCGCCGCGCCGCCCGCGCGCACCAGCGCCAGCACGGCAGCCAGAATCGCGACGCCGCCCGCCCACTGCAGCGGCGACAGCGCTTCGCCGAACAGCAGCGCCGCAAGCGCGACCGTCACGACCGGTTCGAGCGTCGACAGCATCGACGTGCGCGCGGCCCCGAGCCGTTCGAGCCCGGCAAAGAACGCGAGCATCGCCGCCACCGTCGACACCAGCGCGATCGCGAGCATCGACGCCCAGCCGCCGGCCGTCGCGGGCCAGCGCGGCGGAGCGCCGAACGCGGCGGTCCGCACGACGGCGATCGCCACGAGCGTCGCGGTTGCCGACAGGCAGATGATCGCGGTGGTCGCGAGCGGATCGACGCCGCGCGTCGCCTTCGTGCCGCCGACGATGTACAGCGAATAGATCACCGCGGCGGCCAGCGCGAGCGCGATCCCGAGCGGCTCGCCATGCCCGCCGCCGACCATCAGCGCCGAACCCGCGACGCACAGCACGAGCGCGACGGCCTTCGCGCGCGTGAGGCGCTCGCCGAGCCACCACGCGGCCAGCAGCGTGACGAAGGCCGGATACAGGTACAGCAGCAGCGCGACGAGGCTCGCCTGCGCGTGCTGCAGCGCGCTGAAATAGCAGAACGACTGCCCGACGTAGCCGAGCGCGCCCATCGCCACGAGCGGCGCGAGCGCGCGCCCGCGCGGCCACGCGACACGGCGATGCCGTGCAATCGCGGCGAGCACCGCGCCGCCGATCGCGAAGCGTACGATCAGCAGCCCGAGCACGTCGACGCCGGCCGCATACGCGTAGCGGCCGAAGATCGCCATCGCGCCGAACGCGGCGGCGGACAGCGCGACATAGAGCGTGCCCTGCAGGGCGGCGGACGACGTGTGGGTGGTGGCGGTCATGATGGAACGGGGACGATCGGCGTGGCGCCGGAAATCGTCGGAGTGTAACGGCGCGGCGGCGGCGAGCCTAGCCCGCGCTTACCCGTTCCCGGGCGCCGGCTCAGGGCGCCCGCAACCGGCCGGCGCGCGCCTGCTCGCCCGGCGGGCCGCCGCGCAACCCGCTCCCGCCCGCCGCCAGCGCCGTCCGCCGACCCGGCGTACAATGCGCGACGCGGCATTACGCCGTCCGAATCACGACGTTTCCCCACCATGTTCAATCCAAGCCGCGACGAAGTGCGTCGCTTTTTCACCGAGACCTGGCGCAAGCAGCGCGCCGGCGAGATCCTGACGCCGCTGGAAGCGATCGCAGCCGACTGGATCGTCGAGCATCCCGAATACCACGACGAACTCGCCGACGCCGATGGCGCGACCGCGCGCGAGTACACGCCCGAGGAAGGCCGCACGAACCCGTTCCTGCACCTGTCGATGCATCTCGCGATCAGCGAGCAGTTGTCGATCGACCAGCCGCCCGGCATCCGCGCCGCGCACGACAAGCTCGCGGCCAAGCTCGACTCGACCCACGACGCGCAGCACGTGATCATGGAATGCCTCGGCGAGACGATCTGGGAAGCCCAGCGCACGAACACGCCGCCCGATACCGACGCGTACCTGCAGCGCATCCTGCGTCGCGCATCGCGCGATTGAGCGCCGCGGCGCCGGCCCTTGGGCGCCGGCGTGCGGACAAAAAAATACCCCGCCTCGGCGGGGTATTTTTGCTGCGCGAGCCCGTCGGGCCCGTCGCGCTTACTTCTTGAACACGAGATCGGTTTCTTTCAGCGACTCGATGTAGGCCGCGATGTCCTTCATGTCGCTGACCGACAGGCTCTGCACCTGCGCCTGCATGATCGCGTTGTTGCGACCGAGCAGCGGATTCGTCAGGCCCATCTGGTACTGGCGCATCGCCCACACGAGGTAGTCGGCGTGCTGGCCGGCGAGGCGCGGATATTCGGCGTTGATCGGCTTGTTCATCTGCGCGCCGTGGCAGGCGGCGCAGTTGTGCGATTCGACCAGTTCCTTGCCCTTCGTGGTGTCCGCCGCGTGCGCGGTACCGATCGCGAGGCCGGCCGCCAGTGCAACCGCCGCCGTCTTGAATGCGTTGTTCATGAATGCTCCTGTCCCGCCGGTCAGATCGGCGGCGCGCGCTTTACTTGTAGGGATTGTCCTTCGTGTCGGCCTTCTGGACGGCGTAGTACGCCGCCAGATCCGCGATGTCCTGGTCCGTCAGCGAACCGGCGATCGCATTCATCGACGGGAAGTGACGATCCTTCTTGCGATAGGCCTTCAGCGCGTTCTCGAGATATTGCTGGTTCTGGCCGCCGAGGACAGGCACCCGGTAGACCTCCGGGTACGCCGCGCGGTAGTCCTGGATGCCGTGGCAACCGATGCACATGGCGGCCTTGCTCGCCCCGTCCTTCGGGTTGCCGACCACACCGGCCGCCTGCGCGCTGCCCGCGAGCGCCACGAGCGCTGCGACAACGACGTGTTTGCCGACGAATTTGTTCATAGCTCTTGTAACCTAGCTTGAGGGGAAACTGGCGCCGAAGCGGCAACGGCCCGCGCCGTTATGCTTATCAGGTCGCCACGCAGGCCAAAAAAAACGGCCAGATTGTACCGCGTCGGCGGGGAACGCGTCCACAAGGCACCCCGGTTCTCCCCGCCACAGCCCCGCAACGATACGCGGGCGTGGCCCAACCGGACAGCCCTTCTGACTTATACTGGGTTTTTTTCCCCGATTGAGAAGAGCGCCGCCATGCGTTTCGAAGGGTCCTCGCACTACGTCGCCACCGACGATCTGAAGCTCGCGGTCAATGCCGCGCTGACGCTGCAACGCCCGCTGCTGATCAAGGGCGAGCCCGGCACCGGCAAGACCATGCTCGCCGAGGAAGTGGCCGCCGCGCTCGACATGCCGCTGCTGCAGTGGCACATCAAGTCGACCACGAAGGCGCAGCAGGGCCTGTATGAATACGATGCCGTGTCGCGGCTGCGCGATTCGCAGCTCGGCGACGAGCGCGTGAAGGACATCTCGAACTACATCGTCAAGGGCGTGCTGTGGCAGGCGTTCGACGCCGAGCACCCGAGCGTGCTGCTGATCGACGAGATCGACAAGGCCGACATCGAATTCCCGAACGACCTGCTGCGCGAGCTCGACCGGATGGAGTTCCATGTGTACGAAACACGGGAAACTGTCCGCGCGAAGCACCGCCCGCTCGTCATCATCACGTCGAACAACGAGAAGGAGCTGCCCGACGCGTTCCTGCGCCGCTGCTTCTTCCACTACATCCAGTTTCCCGACCCGGCAACGATGCAGAAGATCGTCGCGGTCCATTTCCCGGACATCCGCGAGGAGCTGCTGCGCGCGGCGCTCGAGAGCTTCTTCGAATTGCGCGGCGTGTCGGGCCTGAAGAAGAAGCCGTCGACGTCCGAGCTGCTCGACTGGCTGAAGCTGCTGCTCGCCGAGAACATCCCGGCCGACCAGCTGCGCGGCGTGGATGCGAAGCAGATCGTCCCGCCGCTCGCGGGCGCGCTGCTGAAGAACGAGCAGGATCTGAGCCTGCTCGAACGGCTCGTCTACATGAACCGGCACAACCGGTAATCCTCTCTCACCCGCGAAGGCCCGGCCATGCTGCTCAATTTCTTCTACGCGCTGCGCGCAGCCAAGCTGCCCGTCTCGGTGAAGGAATACCTGACGCTGCTCGAATCGCTGAAGGCCGGGCTGATCTCGCCGTCGATCGATGCGTTCTACTTCCTCGCGCGGATGACGCTCGTCAAGGACGAGCAGTACTTCGACAAGTTCGACCAGGCGTTCGGCGCGTATTTCCACGGCGTGTCCGCGTTGCCGTCCGAAGCGTTCGACATTCCGCTCGACTGGCTCGAGAAGCGCCTCGAGCGCGAGCTGTCGCCCGAGGAAAAGGCGCAGATCGAGGCGATGGGCGGCCTCGACAAGCTGATGGAGCGCCTGAAGGCACTGCTCGACGAGCAGAAGGAGCGCCACGAAGGCGGCAACAAGTGGATCGGCACCGGCGGCACGTCGCCGTTCGGGCACGGCGGCTACAACCCGGAAGGCGTGCGCATCGGCGGCCCGTCGAACGGCAACCGCACCGCGGTGAAGGTGTGGGAAGCACGCGCGTATCGCGACTACGACGATTCCGTCGAGATCGGCACGCGCAACATCAAGGTCGCGCTGCGGCGGCTGCGCCGCTTCGCGCGCGAAGGCGCCGCCGAGGAGCTCGACCTGCCCGGCACGATCCGCAGCACCGCAGCGAACGCGGGCTGGCTCGACCTGCGGATGGTGCCCGAGCGCCACAACAACGTGAAGGTGCTGATGCTGCTCGATGTCGGCGGCTCGATGGACGATCACATCAAGCGCACCGAAGAGCTGTTCTCCGCCGCGAAGGCCGAATTCAAGCACCTGGAGTTCTTCTACTTCCACAACTGCGTGTACGACCACCTGTGGAAGAACAACCGCCGCCGCCACTCGGAACGCACCGCGACGTGGGACGTGCTGCACAAGTTCACGCCCGACTACAAGCTGATCTTCGTCGGCGATGCAACGATGAGCCCGTACGAAGTGCTGCAGCCCGGCGGCTCGGTCGAATACAACAACCCGGAAGCCGGCGCCGTATGGCTGCGCCGCCTCGCCGACCAGTTCCCCCATCATGCATGGCTGAACCCCGAGCCCGAGCGGCTATGGGAGTATCGCCAGTCCGTCTCGATCATTCGCGACGTGCTCGGCCATCGCATGTATCCGCTCACGCTCGCGGGCCTCGAAACCGCGATGCGCGCACTCAGCAAGTAACGACACCCACCAAGACACGAAGGCCGCGTCCGAGCGGCCTCCCCCCGGAGATAGCATGAACCCCTCGCCCACCGCGAGCGCCAGCCGCGCCGGCGGCCGCCGCTTCTTTGCCGATACGTCCGTGTCCGCGCTCGTCGCCGGCTTCGTCGCGATGATGACCGGCTATACGAGCTCGCTCGTGCTGATGTTCCAGGCCGGCCGCGCCGCCCACCTCACCGACGCGCAGATCTCGTCGTGGATCTGGGCGCTGTCGATCGGCATGGCGTTGACGACGATCGGCCTGTCGCTGCGCTTTCGCGCGCCCGTCGTCGTCGCGTGGTCGACGCCCGGCGCCGCGCTGCTGATCGCATCGCTGCCCGGCGTGCCCTACCCCGAGGCGATCGGTGCGTTCGTCGTCTGCGCGGTGCTGCTGACGGCCGTCGGCGTGAGCGGCCTGTTCGACACGCTGATGCGCAAGATTCCGGCCGGCATCGCAGCCGCGTTGCTCGCGGGCATCCTGTTCGAGATCGGCATCGAGATCTTCCGCGCCGCGCAGTTCCAGACGGCGCTGGTGCTCGCGATGTTCTTCACGTACCTGATCGTCAAGCGGCTCGCGCCGCGCTATGCGATCGTGACGACGCTGATCGTCGGCACGGCGGTCGCCGGCGGTCTCGGCCTGCTCGACTTCAGCGGCTTTCACATCGCGTTCGCGAAGCCCGTATTCACGATGCCCGCGTTCTCGATCGCGTCGATCGTCAGCATCGGCATCCCGCTGTTCGTCGTCGCGATGGCGTCGCAGAACGTGCCGGGCATCGCGGTGCTGCGCGCGGACGGCTATCAGACCCCGTCGTCGCCGCTGATCGCGACCACCGGCCTCGCGTCGCTGCTGCTCGCGCCGTTCGGCTCGCACGGCGTCAACCTCGCGGCGATCACGGCCGCGATCTGCACGGGCCCGGAAGCACACGAGGATCGCGCGAAGCGCTACACGGCCGCCGTGTGGTGCGGCACGTTCTACCTGGTCGCGGGGATCTTCGGCGCGACGATCGCCGCGCTGTTCGCGGCGCTGCCGAAAGCGCTCGTCGTGTCGGTCGCCGCGCTCGCGCTGTTCGGCTCGATCATGAGCGGCCTCGCGAACGCGATGCAGGACGTGAAGCAGCGCGAGGCCGCGCTCGTCACGTTCATGGTCACCGCGTCGGGCCTTACGCTGCTGTCGATCGGCTCGGCATTCTGGGGGCTCGTCGCGGGGATCGTCACGCAGGTGATCCTGAACGCGCGCCGCCCCGCGTGACGCGGCGCGGCCCCCGCCGCCGCTGCGGCCCTCGGACACGCCAGAACGTGCCCGACACGAATCGGGCCTAGAATAGCGGATCGGAGGCGGTGCCCGGCGCCGCCTCGCTTCGCCGCCGCGTTCGCGCGGCCCGTGAGAACCCGGCGCCTTGCGCCCTTCTTCCGAATCGCCATGACTACCGCACTCGACCAGCTGAAGCAGTACACGACCGTCGTCGCCGACACGGGCGATTTCCAGCAGCTTGCGCAATACCAGCCGCAGGACGCGACCACGAACCCGTCGCTGATCCTGAAGGCCGTCCAGAAGGATGCGTACAAGCCGATCCTCGAGAAAACCGTCCGCGATCATCGCAACGAAAGCACCGATTTCATCATCGACCGCCTGCTGATCGCATTCGGCACCGAGATCCTGAAGCTGATCCCGGGCCGCGTGTCGACCGAGGTCGACGCACGCCTGTCGTTCGACACGCAGCGCTCGATCGACAAGGGCCGCGAGCTCATCAAGCTGTACGAAGCAGCCGGCATCGGCCGCGAGCGCATCCTGATCAAGCTCGCATCGACGTGGGAGGGCATCCGCGCGGCCGAAGTGCTGCAGAAGGAAGGGATCAAGTGCAACATGACCCTGCTTTTCTCGCTCGTGCAAGCCGCCGCATGCGCGGAAGCCGGTGCGCAGCTGATCTCGCCGTTCGTCGGCCGCATCTACGACTGGTACAAGAAGCAGGCCGGCGCAGCGTGGAATGAAGAGCAGGATGGCGGCGCGAACGATCCGGGCGTGCAGTCGGTGCGCCGCATCTACACGTACTACAAGACGTTCGGCTACACGACCGAAGTGATGGGCGCGAGCTTCCGCACGACCAGCCAGATCATCGAACTCGCCGGCTGCGACCTGCTGACGATCAGTCCCGATTTGCTGCAGAAGCTGCAGGACAGCAACGAGACGGTCGCGCGCAAGCTGTCGCCGGAAGCGCTGCAGGACAAGCCCGCCGCGCGTGTCGCGATCGACGAGGCCGCGTTCCGCTTCCAGCTGAACGACGACGCGATGGCAACCGAAAAGCTCGCCGAAGGCATCCGCGTATTCGCCGCCGACGCGGTGAAGCTCGAGAAGCTGATCGACTCGCTGCGCTGAGCCGCTGAGCCGCTGAGCCGCTGAGCCGTAATAAGCGTCAGCGGCTGTCAGCAACACTGGCAACAGCCGTCAGCACGCACGCCGCATACGGCCGCGAACGTCATGTTCGCGGCCGTTTTTATTTTTCATTCCATCGTCAAGCACGCGCACTACAATCCACGTCACGGGTGCGTCGGCCGCCTCCCGAGGCCCCCTTTCCCAGTCAGTCTCGCACGACGCCGAACCCGCGCGAATGCGCAGGCCGGCTCCCCACTCCAGGAGACAACGATGCAAGTCCAACCGTACCTGACGTTCTACGGTCGCGCCGACGAAGCCCTTCAGTTCTACGAAAAGGCACTCGGTGCGAAGACGATGTTCAAGATGCACTTCAAGGACGCGCCGCCGAATCCCGACTATCCGATGGCGCCGGAGATGGCCGACAAGGTGATGCACGCGAGCTTCACGATCGGCGACTCGATGATCATGTGCTCGGACGGCGACTGCAGCCAGCCGGCCGGCGCGGCGCACGCCGGCTATTCGCTGTCGCTGAACCCGGCAACCGTCGAAGAGGGCCAGAAGCTGTTCAATGCGCTCGCCGACGGCGGCGAAGTGACGATGCCGTTCGGCAAGACGTTCTGGGCGCTCGGCTTCGGGATGGCGAAGGATCGTTTCGGCGTGCACTGGATGGTCAACGTCGAAGACCTGTCGCAACGCGAGGACCTCGCGAAACGCGCGCAGGGATGACACGAACGACAAAGCCCGCCACCTTGCCGGTGACGGGCTTTTTCATTGCGTGGCCGTGCAGGCAGCGTCAGCCTTCCACCACGTCGAGATAGTCCTCCGGCCGCGTGCGATCCTCCGCATGCGCCATGCCCATCACGCGCACCAGCACGCTCACCACCACCGCCACCACCAGGTTCACGACCAGCGACCACACGGCCGCGTAGCCGGGAATCGCGAGACCGAACAGGTGGATCGTGAAGATCGAGCTGGCCAGCTTCAGCGAGATCGCCATCCACGTGCCGCACACGATGCCGGCGGCCCAGCCGGCCAGCAGGCCGCGGTGGTCGAGCACGCGCGTGTACAGACCGAGCACGATCGCCGGCAGCGTCTGGATGATCCAGATCCCGCCAAGCAGCTGCAGCTGGATCGCGTAGGTCAGCGGCAGCCCGAGGATGAACGCGACCGCGCCGACCTTCACGATCAGCGACACGAGCTTCGCGACGTGCGTTTCCTGGTCGTGCGACATGTTGCGGTTCACGAACTCGCGGTGAATGTTGCGCGTGTACAGGTTCGCGGCCGCGATCGACATGATGGCCGCCGGCACCAGCGCGCCGATGCCGATCGCCGCGAACGCGACGCCGACGAACCACGACGGGAAATACTCGAGGAACAGCGCGGGCACCGCGAAGTTCGGGCCGAACGCCTTGAAGTACGGCGCATACTGCGGCATGTCCTTCACGCCCGCTGCGAGCGCCATGTAGCCGAGCAGCGCGAGCAGGCCGAGCACGAACGAGTACGCGGGCAGCATCGCCATGTTGCGGCGGATCGAGTTGCCGGACGACGACGACAGGATCGCCGTCACCGAGTGCGGATACAGGAACAGCGCAAGCGCCGAGCCGATCGCGAGCGTCGCGTACGCGCTGTAGCCGTTCAGGCTCATCGCGTCGGGCGCTTTCAGCAGCAGCTTCGCGGGCGGCACGCTCGCGAAGATGTGTCCGAAGCCGCCGAGCTTCGCGGGGATCACGATGACCGCCGCGGCGATCGTGATGTAGATCAGCACGTCCTTGACGATCGCGATCATCGCGGGCGCGCGCAGGCCCGACGTATACGTATATGCGGCGAGGATCGCGAACGCGATGATCAGCGGCAGGTCGCCCACGAAGCCGGTCGTGTCGAAGCCGAGCGCGCCGATCACCACCTCGATGCCGACGAGCTGCAGCGCGATATACGGCATCGTCGCGACGATGCCCGTCACCGCGATCGCCAGCGCGAGCATCCGGCTGCCGTAGCGCGCATTGACGAAGTCGGCGGCCGTCACATAGCCGTGCCGCTTCGCGATGCTCCACAGCTTCGGGAACACGACGAACGCGAACGGGTAGATCAGGATCGTATAAGGCAGCGCGAAGAAGCCCATCGCGCCGGCGCCGAACACGAGCGCGGGCACCGCGACGAACGTGTAGGCCGTGTAGAGGTCGCCGCCGAGCAGGAACCACGTGACGATCGTGCCGAAGCGGCGGCCGCCGAGGCCCCATTCGTCGAGATGGGCGAGATCGCCGCGCCGCCAGTTCGCGGCCAGGAAACCGATGATCGTGACGCCGATGAACAGCAGCACGAAGACGAAGGTTGCGCCGAGATTCATCGTGCACCTCCCTGCGGGCCGCTCGCCTTCCACGCGTTCTTGGTCTTGAAGTACACGAACGCGGTGATCACCGCGCTAATGAAGACCCAAAGCAGCTGGTACCAGTAGAAAAACGGAAAACCCAACCATTGCGGTTCGATCTTGCTGTACGACGGTACCCAGACCATCGCAATCAGCGGCAGTACCAGCAGCCAGAGCCAGCGCTTGGCGGCCCGGTTGGCGTCGGCATCGTGAGCCATGACGTCTCCTCATCTTTCCCGGTTATCGATCTTGTTGAGCGGGTACGGCGCCGAGAGGAGCGCAAAACGGGTAGGCTGCGGCTCCCCTGGCTTCGCGCCAGTATAGGAGCCGCCAGCACACGGTCAAGCAGGGGCGAACCCGAGGTGATCCGCCCCTTGACGCGTGGTTGCACCGGCATGCCGCCGGTGCATGAAGCGTCAGATCGCGAACGCGGTGTCGCGTGCGCCAGTCGTTTCTTTCAAAGCTTTCACCCACTTGCGTGCGGGCAGCTTCAGCGTGTCCTCGATCAGCTTCGCCCGTTCGTCGAGCTGCGCGAACGACACGTCGAGCGCGGGGCCCGAGAACGCGATCGCGATCCGGTTGCCGTCGTGCACTTCCGGCAGCGCGATCACGCGGTGATCGAACGCCGCGTTCAGGTGCTTCATGTTGCGCACGAAGCTCGGATGATCGCCGAACAGGTTGATCGTCGCGATGCCCGCGTCGGCGAGGCAGCCGCGCACCGCGCGGTAGAACGCGACGCTGTCGAGCACGGGGCCGCGCGCGGTCGCGTCGTACAGGTCGATCTGGATCGCGCCCGTCGTGCCGCGGTTGGCCGGATCGTTGACGAAATCCCAGGCGTCGGCTTCGTGCACGGCGAGACGTGCATCGTCGGGCGGCAGCGCGAACATCGTGCGCGCGGCGACGATCACCGCCGGGTTCAGCTCGACGGCCTCGACCTTCGCGTGCGGCAGGAAGCGGTGCGAGAACTTGGTCAGCGCACCGGTGCCGAGCCCGAGCTGGACGACCCGCTCGGGCGTTTCGAGGAACAGCAGCCACGCCATCATCTGCTGCGCGTATTCGAGCTCGATATGCAGCGGCTTCGAGATCCGCATCGCGCCCTGCACCCATTCGGTGCCGAAGTGCAGGAAGCGCACGCCGCCTTCTTCGGAGAACGTAACGGGCGCGAAGCGCGGCTTGCGCGGGGCTTCGAGCACGGGTACGTCGTCGTGCTCGTCGATGTCCGGGCGGCGCTTCACGCGCGGCGGCTGGAGCTTTTCGGAGCCGTTGTAGGCGGACGGCTTGCTGCGCTTGGACGCGCGCGCCTCGGCGGACGCGCGCTTGATCAGTCGGGTCATGTGTGAATCTCGCTGGGTGAAGCTGGTTTTAGCGGACGAGAGGATAGCATTGGTGCAGAGCGGAAGCCGTGCCGACTGCCCCTCATGACTTCAACTCCCACTGGCGCTACGCAGCAATCGTTGATCGAAGGAGGACACATGACCTCGAGCGACAAGAAAATCTGGTTTCCGGCGAAACGCTACGGCTGGGGATGGGGGTTGCCGGTAGCCTGGCAAGGCTGGGGCGTGCTGCTGCTGTTCGCGATCGGGATCATCGCAAGTGCGTGGCTGGTGCCGCCGCACCGTTCGCCGATCGCGTACGGCGCTTGCATCGTCGTGTTGGTCGCGCTGCTGACTGCGGTGTGCTTGATCAAGGGCGAGAAGCCCCGATGGAGATGGGGCAAGGACGATTAGGCGTGAAAGCAATCTTGACGTAGATACCGCTATATCGTCACCGCAAAACCCATGAGTTCGCGTTGACACCGATACCTAATATCACTGCACTGTTTCGTGCCCTATACCCATAAGCCTCACGCCACTTAACATACTGCCACCCCACCTTGTCAACACACTCTTATTTTGTTGAAATGCTTCACGGCATCGCCCCAGTACAAAAATTTACAGACCAAAAATTCCACTATGAATAATCCAACACATAATGAACCCATTCAAAACCTCTCCCTTTCAGGAGGCGGATTTCGCGCCGCATTCTTCCACTTTGGAGCGCTTTATGCACTCGCGGCAGCCGGTCGCCTACGTGACCTGAAAGTATTGATCACGGTTTCCGGTGGCTCAATCGCTGGGGCATTCTTTTTGCAGGCCGTACAGAAAGCAGGTCCATCGACGTGGCAAGACGACAAAAAACTCGCAGACTGTGCCATACACGCATGCCAGGCCCTCTATTCACAATCAAAAAGAAATCCACGAGGACGCATTCTTTCCTCATTTCGTGCATTATGCCAAGGCTTGGTCCGTCACGAATGGGGGTTCTCCAAGGCACTCATCCGCTTGATGAGCCGCTGGTTTAAAGATCTGTCGAGCATCTCACCGCAACAACCGTCGACGGGTGCCCCCGAATGGCGAATCGCCGCCACAAGTTATACCACTACCAGACGCGTGCTTCTGGTGACTGCACAGGACAAGCGGCAGAATAGAAGTGACGCACACTATATTGAGTTGTCAAGCAAGGACATCCCTGTCGCCATCGCAGCTTCCAGTGCGCTTCCCGGGATCTTTGAGCCGGTAACGCTCAACGGTCTGTTGCTTGGTGATGGCGGAATTCTGGACAATCTCGGTGTGCATGAGCTCGCGACTTCGGATACGTCATCAGTATGTGTAGATGCGTCGGCAGAAGCGGCCCCGTTAGATCATATCGACGGATGGAGCACACCAATGCGTGCAATGGATATGTTATTGGATCAGGATCGCGCTATTGCCATCAGATCTGCAAGCATGCAAATTATTTCCCTTCGCGAGTCGAGACCGGACAATCAAGCATGGCGCAACGCACTGCGGTCGGTCCGCACCGATCTCGACGATTTCACATTCTGCGAAGCAAATCTTCTATATTTATCCGGATATCAAGCCGCGAGCGACTCACCTTACTCGCCACCACAGGAGTCGATTCCTGGAGCAAGTTATATTTGGCGCCTAATGACATTGGAAGACCCCAAAGATTCGTCAAACAACCACTTGGCCAGATTAGAAAAAATCAGAAAATCAATCTTGAATGAACTTGAGCGAGGGAAATTTGGAATTGGCTCGGGATTCAGAAAACCGTCCCTTATGTCAGTTTTTATGTCACTCAGCTCCATATACATGGCCCTAGCTGGCACAGCAACCGCCGTGCTTTACGCCATGTTGGCCTTCGCTGGAATCGTTTTAAAGCTACCGCCGTCGTGGCAAAAGCTTCCCTTGGAAAATCTAATCCTCGTGATATGGATTGCATCCAGCATCTGGCTCTTTTCCTCATACGCCGAACGGGGTTCACGCAAACTCAGCAGATTCTCCCGGGCGCGGCAGATCTTTGGTGCAGTCTTAGGACCATCTCTGCTGCCCGCAATTCTAATAGTCTCAATATTCCTCAAATTCGGCCCACTGTTCCCCGTTCGCGAACACTCCATGTTCACGAGGATTCGGGCATGCAAACTCTGACGACTCAAAATACTCGCCTGCATGTTCGGCAGACGTTCGGCGCCCTTCTATCAACCGCGAATCCCGTGCCACTGCGCGAGCTTCTGCTCGAACGTCAGCATCGCATTCGCCGGGCTCGACGAAGGCAGTACGAGCGTGTCGTACCCCGCCGCGCCGATCACCTCAGCAAACCGCCCCGCCGTCTTGCCGTTGAAACACACGCGCTTGAGCAACGGCGCATGCTCGCGCAACGACGCGAAATCGTTCGGCTTCGCATGCCGGATCGCCGAGTCGAGGCTGCCCTCGCGATGGCACGCGGCCAATACATCCCAGATACCGATCCCGTGCGACAGCACGCGCTCGAGCCGCTCGTCGTACGCGAGCGCGTGCAGCCCGTGCTCGCCGAGCACCGTGCCGAGCAGCCGCCAGAACTGGTTGCGCGGATGCGCGTAATACTGCGAGGCGTCGAGCGACGCCTCGCCCGGAAAACTGCCGAGGATCATCGTATGCGTATGCGCCGCGACGACCGGCGGAAAACCCCGCAACATCATGCGCCTCCGCCCGGCCCGCCCGAGCGCGGCCCGTCGCCGTGCGCATCGAGATGGCGCCACAGCGCCGGCAGCATGCACTCGGTGACCATCAGCGGCTTGCCGTGACGCTGGAACACCGAGCGCCGCGCGGCGAACGAATGCGGCGCACGCGCCCCGCCAAGCGCATGGGTCGCCAGCGCATACAACGGATGGCCGGCGATCACGCGCCGGCTGACGAGCGCCGAACGCTCGACCTGCGGATCGCTGTACAGCAGCTCCGCCAGCGGCCGCGTGCGCAACCGCCGCATCGCCTGCCACACGCCCTTGCTGGCCGCGAGCGGCGCGATGCTGTGCGCGGCGACGAACGGCGTGCCGTCGACCGACAGGATCACCTCGCGCACCCACATCGGCGCGCGCGGCGCACTGGCGAGCGCGTCCGGCTCGTCGAACCACGGGCAGTCGACGGCCTCGCGCGTCACGCGCACGTTCACGCGGCCGAGCCGCGCGAGGTGCGCGGTCAGCGATCCGCCGCGCGTCAGCCAGTCACGCTGGTCGAGCGTGCAGCCAGGCCGCGGCGTCTCGCGCCAGCCGGCCTGACCGCCGTCGAATCGCATGCGTGCGTTCACGCGGCGCGCGACAGCAGCAGCGCGTTGGTTCGCTTCACGAAGCTTGCCGGATCGTCGAGCATGCCGCCTTCGGCGAGCAGTGCCTGATCGAACAGCAGATGGCACCAGTCGCCGAAATCGGCGCTGTCGGCATTCAGCTGCTTCACGAGCGCGTGCTCGGGATTGATCTCGAGGATCGGCTGCATCGCCGGCGCGTTCTGGCCGGCCGCCTTCAGCATCCGCTGCAGGTAGCCGCTCATGTCGTTGTCGTCGGCAACGAGGCACGACGGCGAATCGGTCAGACGGAACGTGACGCGCACTTCCTTCACCTTGTCGCCGAGCGCTTCCTTCATCTTCTCGACGACCGGCTTGATCGCCTCGCCCGCCTGCTCCTGCGCCTTCTTCTCCTCGTCGTTCAGCTCACCGAGATCGAGATCGCCGCGGGCCACGCTCGCGAGCGGCTTGCCGTCGAATTCGTGCAGGAACGACAGCATCCATTCGTCGACGCGGTCGGTCAGCAGCAGCACCTCGACGCCCTTCTTGCGGAACACTTCCAGATGCGGGCTGTTCTTCGCGGCCTGCCACGTATCGGCGGTCACGTAGTAGATCTTGCTCTGCTCGGGCTTCATGCGCGACACGTAGTCGGCGAGCGACACGTCCTGCGCGTCGGTGTCGCCGTGCGTCGACGCGAAGCGCAGCAGCTTCGCGATGCGCTCGCGGTTCGCGTGATCCTCGCCGAGGCCTTCCTTCAGCACCTGGCCGAACGCGCCCCAGAACGTCTTGTACTTCTCCTTGCCGGCATCCTCTTCCGCGTTCGCGAGCTCTTCGAGCATCGACAGCGCACGCTTCGTCACGCCTTCGCGGATCGCCTTCACGTCGCGGCTTTCCTGCAGGATTTCACGCGACACGTTCAGCGGCAGGTCGGCCGAATCGACGACGCCCTTCACGAAACGCAGATATTGCGGCAGCAGTTGCTCGGCGTCGTCCATGATGAACACGCGCTTCACGTACAGCTTCAGGCCGCCGCGATAGTCGCGGTTCCACAGGTCGAACGGCGCGTGCGACGGCACGAACAGCAGTTGCGTGTATTCGCTGCGGCCCTCGACGCGGTTATGCGTCCACGTGAGCGGATCCTGGTGGTCGTGCGCGATGTGCTGGTAGAACTGCGTGTACTGCTCGTCGGTGACGTCGCTCTTCGAACGCGTCCACAGCGCGCTCGCCTGGTTGACGGTCTCGTCCTCGTCCTTCAGGACCATCTCGCCCTTTTCCTGATCCCATTCTTCCTTCTGCATCAGGATCGGCAGCGCGATGTGGTCGGAATACTTCTGGATGATCGACTTCAGGCGGTGCGACGACAGCAGGTCGTCCTCGCCTTCGCGCAGGTGCAGCGTGATCGTCGTGCCGCGCTGCGCGCGCTCGATCGCGTCGATCGTGAAATCGCCCTCGCCCGCGCTTTCCCAGCGCACGGCTTCGTTCGCCGGCAGGCCGGCGCGACGCGTCTCGACGGTGATCTTGTCGGCGACGATGAAGCCCGAGTAGAAACCGACGCCGAACTGGCCGATCAGCGCCGCGTCCTTCTGCTGGTCGCCGGACAGCTTCGTGAAGAACTCCTTGGTGCCCGAACGCGCGATCGTGCCGAGGTTCGCGATCGCCTCGTCGCGGCTCATGCCGATGCCGTTGTCGTCGATCGTGATCGTGCGCGCGGCCTTGTCGTAGCCGATGCGGATGCGCAGGTTCGGATCGTTCTCGTACAGCGCGTTGTCCGCGAGCCCTTCGAAACGCAGCTTGTCGGCCGCGTCGGACGCATTCGACACCAGTTCGCGCAGGAAGATTTCCTTGTTGCTGTAGAGCGAATGGATCATCAGGTGGAGGAGTTGCTTGACCTCTGCCTGAAAGCTCATCGTTTCGTGTGCCATGGATGCTGTTTCCTCTTACTTGAACTTGAATGGTATGGCGCGACCGCCCGGCGCGCGATGCCGGCCGGCCCATGAAAGACAACCGCCCGGCGCATGCGGTTTGCGCGCGTATCTGGAGGCGGCACACCCGATTTCAAGGGCGGGCGTGCCGCGCCGCGTCATGATGCGCGGCGCACGGCCGAATCGATATAGCGCGACAGCAGCGCCGGCAGCGCCGGATCGCCGCAGTTCGCGACGTTAAAGCGCATCCACGTGGACGGCGATTGCTGCGGCGAGAACAGGCTGCCCGGCGTCAGCAAAAAGCCGGCCTCGTGCGCGACCGCCGCGAGCGCGTCCGAGTCGACACCCGTGTCGGCCCACAGGAACATCCCGGCCGCCGGCATCGTGAAAAGGCCGAGCCCCGTGCGCTCGAGCATCCGCGCGGTCTTGTCGCGCACCCCGTCGAGCCGCGCGCGCAGCCGCTCGACGTGGCGCCGGTAATGCCCTTCGGTCAGGATCTTGTACAGCACGCGCTCGTTGAGCTCGGGCGTCGTCATCCCGACCAGCATCTTCTGATCGGTGACCGCCTTCGCGATCTCCGGCGCGCACGCGACATAGCCGACCCGCAGGTTCGCCGCGAGCGTCTTCGAATAGCTGCCGAGGTAGATCACGCGCTTCAACTGATCGAGACTCGCGAGGCGCGTGGCCGGATAGCTCGGCGGGCACAGGTCGCCGTACACGTCGTCCTCGACGACGAGGAAGTCGTATGCCTCCGCGAGCTTCAGGATCCGGAACGCCTGCGCGGCCGACAGCGACGTGCCGGTCGGGTTCTGCAGCACCGAATTGATCACGAGCATCTTCGGCCGCCACATCTGCACGAGCGTCTCGAGCGCGTCGAGATCGGGGCCGTCCGGCGTGTACGGCATCCCGACGAGCTGCGCGCCCTGCGCCGCAAAGCGGCCGAACATCTGGAACCAGGCCGGATCGCCGACGATCACCGCATCACCGGGCTTCACGTAGATCCGCGAGATCAGGTCGATCGCCTGCGTGATGCCCGACACCAGCACGATCTGTTCGGGCTTCGCGCCGATTTCCACTTCGGCGAGGCGCGTCTGCAGTTGCTGGCGCAGCGGCAGGAAGCCCTGCGCGGTGCCGAAGCCGAGCATCTGCGCGCCGGACTGGCGCCCGAGCGCGCGCAGCGCACCGGTGATCAGTTCGCCGTCGAGCCAGCGGCCCGGCAGATAGCCGAGACCCGGCCCCTTTTCCGGGCTGACGGTGTGCAGCATGTTGCGCAGCAGCCAGACGACGTCGATCGTGTTGTGCACCGGCGCGGCCTCGGCCACGCGCGCGACGCTGTCGGCCGGCTGCGGGCCGGCGGCCGTGCGCTCACGCACGTAGAAGCCCGAGCCGCGCCGCGAGTCGAGGTAACCCTGCGCGACGAGGCGCTCGTACGCCTCGACGACGGTGAAGCGCGACACGCTCTTGTCGAGCGCGAGCTTGCGGATCGACGGCATCCGCATGCCGGGCCGGAACACGCGTTCGTCAATGCGCCGTCGCGCCCACTGGACAAGCTGGTCGACGAGCGTGAGCGTGGCCGTGTCGTGCGGCGCGGGAATCTGGGCGAGTGGGACGGTGGACATGGGCGGCAGCTCCAACTGTACCGAAGGCTATCGCGCCGATTGTACCGTTACTGTGCCGGTAGCGACGATTACAGTTGACCGGAATGGCGACCGTGCGGCCACCGTTCCGGCCCCGCCGCACCTGGCGCCGCGCCCACCGGCCCGCATCGCGGCCGGTACGCCGGCCGGTCCGGCCACCGCCCGGCGCATCGCCTGCCCACCATGACACTTTCGCTTCCCGACCGACGTTCATGCCAGCCCGCTCCCTGACACTCGACCATCTCGTGATCGCCGCGCGCACGCTCGACGAAGGCGTCCGCCATGTCGCCGACGCGCTCGGCATCGAACCGGCCGGTGGCGGCCGCCACCCGCTGATGCGGACCCACAATGCGCTGTTCGGCGCGTGGGGCGGGCTCTACCTCGAAGTGATCGCGATCGATCCCGATGCACCTGCGCCGAACGCCGGCGCCGAGCCGCCGCGCGCGCGGCTGTTCGGGCTCGACGATCCGGCCATGCACGCGCGGCTTGCGCAAGGCCCGTTTCTCGCGCACTGGGTCGCCCGCGTCGAGCGTCCGCGCCAGCTCGCGCTGTGGCAGAGCCAGTACCCGGCGCGCATCCCGCCGGTCGTCGCGATGCGGCGCGGCGACCTGAGTTGGGGCCTCACCGTGCCCGACGACGGCACGTTCCCCGCGTGGCAAGGCGCGGGCGATGGCCTCCTGCCGTCGCTGATCCAGTGGGACAGTGCGCGCCACCCGGCCGAATCGCTGCCGGCCGACGGCGTCGCGCTGAAGGCGCTCAAGGGCGCCCACCCGCGTGCGGACACGATCCGCGAGCAGCTCGACTGGCTCGGCGCCGCCCACCTGCTCGATCTCGAAGCCGCCGACGGCCCGCCCGCGCTGGTCGCCGAATTCGACACGCCGCAGGGTGCGCGCACGCTGCGCTGAACGCCACGCCGCCCCCGACTACATCCATACCGGCAACACGGAGACACCCACTTCATGAATTCGCGCGAAACCCGGGGCATGCTGCTCGGCCTCATCGGCGTGATGATTTTCAGCCTGACGCTGCCGATGACGCGCATCGTCGTCGCCGAACTCCACCCGCTGCTCAACGGGCTCGGCCGCGCGCTCGCCGCCGCGATACCGGCCGGCCTGTTGCTGTGGTGGCGCCGCGAGCCGCTGCCGACCCGCGCGCAGCTGAAAAGCCTCGCGATCACGTCGCTCGGCGTGATCATCGCGTACCCGGTGTTCTCCGCATGGGCGATGAAATCGGTCCCGGCCTCGCACGGCGCGGTGGTCAACGGCCTGCAGCCGCTGTTCGTCGCGCTGTATGCGGCGTGGCTGTCGCACGAGCGGCCGTCGAAGGCGTTCTGGGCCAGCGCGGTGGCCGGCAGCGCGCTCGTGATCGCGTTCGCGCTGCGCGACGGCGGCGGCACCGTGCAGGCCGGCGACGCGCTGATGCTCGTCGCGGTCGGCATCGGCGCGCTCGGCTATGCGGAAGGCGCGCGCCTCGCGCGCCAGATCGGCGGCTGGCAGGTGATCTGCTGGGCGCTCGTCGTGTCCGCGCCGTTCCTCGTGCTGCCGGTCGGCTGGCTCGCGTGGATGCAGCATGCCGCGCATCCGGGCCCGCTCGCGCTGCGCACGTGGCTCGCCTTCGGCTACGTGACCCTCTTTTCGCAATTCATCGGCTTTTTCGCGTGGTACGCGGGGCTCGCGATGGGCGGCATCGCGCGCGTCGGCCAGGTGCAATTGCTGCAGATTTTCTTCACGATTGCCTTTTCCGCGCTGCTGTTCGGCGAAACGGTGACGCCGTCGACATGGCTGTTCGCGGCCGCGGTGATCGCCACCGTGGTGCTCGGGCGCCGCTCGGCGGTCGCCACCGCCGCGCAACCGGCTCGCGCCGGCTGAACAGCTGCGCCATAATGGACGTTTTGCCTGATCGGTTTGCCCACCCGGCCGCGAAGGCTCGATCGCGCTCGTGCCCGCCCACCCGGCGGCGTCGAAGCGATGCGCCCGAACGACCTTTCTTGACTGACCACGATATCCGAACGAGGAGACTATGAATCCGAGCGACCTGCATCCGCCGCACTGGCAGCTTTCCGAACGCGCACGCAAGCTGACGAGCTCTGCCATCCGCGAAATCCTGAAGGTCACGGAACGCCCCGAGGTCATCTCGTTCGCCGGCGGCCTGCCCGCCCCTGCCACGTTCCCGGCCGAACGCATGCGCGCCGCCGCCGATCGCGTGCTGCGCGACGCGCCGGCCGCCGCGCTCCAGTACAGCGCGACCGAAGGCTACCTGCCGCTGCGCGAATGGATCGCCGAACGCTACAGCGTGCGCGTGTCGCAGGTGCTGATCACGACCGGCTCGCAGCAGGCGCTCGACCTGCTCGGCAAGGCGCTCGTCGATCCGGGCAGCCCGATCCTCGTCGAAACCCCGACCTACCTCGGCGCGCTGCAGTCGTTCTCGCTGTACGAGCCGCGCTACGTGCAGGTGCCGACCGACGAGCAGGGCCTGCTGCCGGACGGCCTCACGCCCGCACTCACGCAAGGCGCGCGCCTGCTGTACGCGCAGCCGAACTTCCAGAACCCGACCGGCCGCCGCCTGCCCGTCGAGCGCCGCCGCGCGCTCGCCGCGTTCGCGCAGTCGAGCCCGTTCCCGGTGCTGGAAGACGATCCGTACGGCGCGCTGAACTACCGCGGCGAGCCGCTGCCGACGATGCTGTCGATGGCGCCCGATCACATCGTGCACCTCGGCACGTTCTCGAAGGTGCTCGCACCGGGCCTGCGGATCGGCTACATCATTGCGCCCGAGGAACTCCACTTCAAGCTCGTGCAGGCCAAGCAGGCCACCGACCTGCACACGCCGACGCTCACGCAGCGCATCGCGCACGAAGTGATCAAGGACGGCTTCCTCGACGAGCACATCCCGACGATCCGCGAGCTGTACAGCGCGCAGTGCGACGCGATGCTCGGCGCGCTCGAGCGCCACATGCCGGAAGGCGTCACGTGGAACCGCCCGGAAGGCGGGATGTTCATCTGGGTGAACCTGCCCGCGCAGATCGACAGCATGAAGCTGCTCGCCACGGCCGTCGACAATCACGTCGCGTTCGTGCCGGGCGCGCCGTTCTTCGCGGACAACGCGCAGCAGAACACGCTGCGCCTGTCGTTCGTGACGGTGCCGCCCGAGAAGATCGAGGAAGGCGTCGCGCGCCTCGGCAAGCTGCTGCGCGAGCGTCTCTGATCCCCTTTTTCCTGTCACGACTCTCTACGAGGAATCGAATCCATGGCTAACGTCTACGACAAGCTGAAGTCGCTCGGCATCGAGCTCCCGACCGCCGGCGCACCGGCCGCCGCCTACGTGATGAGCGCGCAAACCGGCAACACGGTCTTCCTGTCGGGCCACATCGCGAAGAAGGACGGCAAGGTCTGGGCCGGCAAGCTCGGCGCGGATCTGCAGACGGAAGACGGCAAGGCCGCCGCCCGCTCGATCGCGATCGACCTGCTCGCGACGCTGCACGCACACACCGGCGACCTGAACAAGGTCACGCGCATCGTCAAGCTGATGAGCCTCGTCAACTCGACGCTCGACTTCACCGAACAGCACGTCGTGACGAACGGCGCGTCGGAACTGATCGCGGAAGTGTTCGGCGACGCCGGCAAGCACGCGCGCTCGGCATTCGGCGTGGCGCAGATCCCGCTCGGCGCGTGCGTCGAGATCGAGCTGATCGCCGAAGTTGCGTAACGAACGCAGCACGATGCCCGGCCGTCTCGTCCGTTTCAAGCAGGTCGACGTGTTCACGTCGGTGCCGTTCAAGGGCAACGCGCTCGCCGTGGTGTTCGACGCCGATTCGCTCGGCGACGACGACATGCTGGCGATCGCCCGCTGGACGAACCTGTCGGAAACGACGTTCCTCTGCACGCCGACCGATCCGGAAGCCGACTACCGCGTCCGGATCTTCACGACGGAGGGCGAACTGCCGTTCGCCGGCCACCCGACGCTCGGCACCGCGCATGCGTTTCTGGAAAGCGGCGCGCGGCCGCGCACGCCGGGCCGGCTGATCCAGCAGTGCGGGGTCGGCCGGGTCGCGCTGCGCGAGCAGGCCGACGGCTGGGCGTTCGCCGCGCCGCCGGCACGCGTCACGCCGCTCGACCGTTCAGACTACGCGGCGCTGGCTGCCGCGCTGCGCAGCGACGCGCTCGATCTGGATGCCGAGCCGTGCGCGGTCGACAACGGCGCGCCGTGGCTGGTCGTGCGGCTGAAGTCGGCCGATGCCTGCATTGGCCTGACGCCCGATCCGGCCGCGCTGACGGCACTCACGCACCGCTACGGCACGGACGGCCTCGCGGTCTACGCGCCGCACGCCGAAGGCGGCCCCGCGACGTTCGAGATCCGCTGCCTGATGACGGGTGGCAATTTCGGCTTCGGCGAGGATCCCGTCACCGGCAGCGCCAACGCCGCGCTCGCCGGGCTACTGACGCGGCAGGAACGCCGCCCCGGCCAGTCGTATACGGCCCGCCAGGGTACGGCGATCGGCCGCGACGGCCGCATCTTCGTCAGCTATGACGAGGACGGCACCACGTGGATCGGCGGCCATGTCGTCACCGTCGTCGACGGTACCTTCCTGTCACCCGCCTGACATTTCGCGATGTGCGATGGCGCCGGCCCGCCCGGCGCCCCCTGCGATTCGCCCAACTATCGCAAAAACGTTCCAACCAGTAATATCGGGCCTAATCCGTTGTTTCGGAGGTCTGTCCATGGTTGCGTGTCCCGCGAACGAACAGACGTCGGGACAATCCCAACCCATAGTCAGCCATCCAGACGGGTGGCGCACGCGAGCAGGACGCCACCCTCTTCGATGAGCTCCGCCCGGTCCAACCACACGCCGCCGACCCGGCCGCTACGCGCGCCGCGCAAATCGCGCCGGCGTGCGCTATTTGCGATCCCGCTGCTCGGGATGCTGGCGCTCGCGCTGCTGTGGGCCGTGATCATCGCGCGTCTGTCGGTGGAGAAGGACAGCGCGTACAAGGAAGCAGCGGCTTCCGCAGCGATCCTGTCCTCCGCGCTCGAGCAGCATACGGTCAAGGCGATCCACCAGGTCGACCAGATCACCCGCTTCGTCAAGTTCGAATTCGAGAAATCGCCCGCCCGCTTCAACCTCGCCAGCGCCGTCGAGAAAGGCGTCGTGCCGAGCGACACGCTGATCCAGGTGTCGCTCGTCAACGCGAAGGGCATCCTGTTCGCGAACACGGCCGAGCTGCATCCGCAGCCGATCAACCTGGCCGACCGCGAGCACTTCAAGGTCCACCTCGCGCACAACGACGACCGCCTGTTCATCAGCAAGCCCGTACTCGGCCGCGTGTCGAGCCACTGGACGCTGCAGATGACCCGGCGCCTGAACAACCCGGACGGCAGCTTCGCGGGCATCGTCGTCGTGTCGGAAGACCCGAGCTACTTCACCAACGACTTCTACAACAACGCGGCGATCGGCAAGGAAGGCGTGATCGCGGTGGTGTCAGATACGGGCGCGGTGCTCGCGCGGCGCACGGGCTCGGTCAGCAACGCGCCCGGGGCGTTTTCCGCGTCGGGTGTTTACCCGATCGCCGAGCGCGTGACGGGCACGATCATCGACCCGATCGACGGTGTGACGCGTATCGTGTCGTACCGCCACCTCGACGGCTACCCGCTCGCGGTGATGGTCGGGCTGTCGCAAACCGAGGAATTCGCGGACTACTACCACACGCGCAACGTCTACCTGCTGATGACGAGCTTCATCACGCTCGCGATGCTCGCGTTCTTCGGCGTCGCGACGGGCCTGATCGGGAAGCTGCTCGGCCGTGAGCGCGAAATGACGCAGCTCGCCGAATACGACCTGCTCACCGGCCTCGCGAACCGCTATGCGACGCTGCGCGGGCTGCGCAACGACGTGTCGATGCCGGCGAGCCTGTCGCGGCTCGGGCTGCTGTTCATCGATCTCGACAACTTCAAGACCGTCAACGATACGCTCGGCCACAACGCCGGCGACATCGTGCTGCAGATGACCGCGTCGCGCCTGGCCGATGCGGTCGGCGACGAAGGCTCGCTCGCGCGCATCGGCGGCGACGAGTTCGTCGTGGTGATGAAGGGCGACGACGTCGAGCGGCGCGCGGTGCGGCTCGCGGAAGCGATCATCCGGATGTTCGGCGAACCGTTCGACGTGCGCGGCAGCTCGTTCGTGCTGCATGCGAGCATCGGCATCGCGCTGCACACGGTGGCGAACGAAAGCGAGATCGACCTGCTGAAGAAGGCCGACCTCGCGATGTACAGCGCGAAGGACGCCGGCAAGAACTGCTACCAGTTCTATGCGCCGCACCTGTCGCACCGCGCCGACCACCTGATGCGCTGGGAACAGCAACTGCGCGTCGCGCTCGCCGAGGGGCAGTTGTTCCTCGCGTACCAGCCGAAGATCGACCTCACGCACCGCCACATCACCGGCTTCGAGGCGCTCGCGCGCTGGGATCATCCGGAGCACGGCGTCATCTCCGCGAACGAATTCATTTCGATTGCCGAATCGACCGGCCTGATCGTGCCGATCGGCGACTTCGTGATCCGCACCGCGTGCGAGCAGATCGCGCGCTGGCGCGACGACGGCCACGACACACTGACGCTCGCGGTCAATATTTCGCCCGTGCAGTTCTGGCGCGGCGACCTGATCGAGACGATCTCGCAGGCGATACAGGACACCGGCATCGACGCGAACCGGCTCGAGATCGAGATCACCGAGACCGCGATGATGGAATATCCGGAGCTCGTGTCCGAGAAAATTGTCGCGCTGAAGAAGCTCGGCATCCGGATCGCGCTCGACGATTTCGGCACCGGCTATTCGTCGCTGTCGTACCTGCACCGCTTCTCCGTCGACACGCTGAAGGTGGACCGCTCGTTCGTGCAGGCCATCCCGAACGATCGCAGCGTGTGCGTGATGGTGTCGTCGATCGTGCATCTCGCGCGCTCGCTCGGCCTGACCGTCGTCGTCGAAGGCACGGAAACCGAGGAGCAGATCACGTGGCTGGCCGCGCTCGGCGAGATCGAGGCGCAAGGCTTCCTGTTCTCGCGACCGGTGCCCGCCGACGCGATTCCCGCGCTGATCGCACGCTTCGGCGTGCGCGGCGAACATCCGAACGTCGTCGCGCATCGCGCGACCGGCAGCACCGGCGCCTGAGCGCCGCACCGCTGCAGCCTTGGCGTGCATTGCGCACTGCCGCAATTATTTCGTTTTCCGATCGAATCGGTTGGTTCATTAACTAGCGTTTTCGCGCATGGCAGTGTCATGATGTGCGGTGGACAATCGGGAGGGCCGACGTGTCGGCGGGCCGCCGGCCTGGTCACATACGAGAGATTTGGCGCTGCGCCATCCACACAATCATGACAACCGTCGAAGTCGAAGCGACCGCTCGTGTCGAAGAGGCACCGGTATCCCTATGGACCTTGTTCAAGGTCGTCGCCAGCATTTCGGCCGTCTCGTGGGGCGGGCTTTCGATGATGGCGCAACTCGAACGCCATTACGTGGAGCGGCTGCGGCGCATCGAGCCGCACGTCTTTGGCGATCTCGTCGCGCTCGCGTGGCTCGTGCCGGGCCCCGTCGGCTGCAACGTCGCGGTGCAGGTCGGCCAGACGCTGCACGGCCGCGCCGGTGCATGGGTCGCCGGCATTGCGAGCGTGCTGCCGTTCTCGATCCTGATGACGCTGTTCGCGATCTTCTATCAGACGCCGCTCGTGCGCTCGCTTGCCGCACCGGTGCTGATCAATCACTTCGGGATGGTGCTAGCCGCGCTGATCGGCGTCACGTGGGTCAAGCAGTTGCGCTCGCTCGCGCGCACGCGGCTCGAACAACTGATCGCCGCGCTGTCGACGATTCTGCTCGGTTTCGCTCATAATCCGGCCGCCTTCGTCGGGATTCTCTTCGCTGCGTTCGCGGCCGGCTGGCTGACGGGGCCGCCGCAACGCGACGCGGTCGATTTCACGTTGTCGACCCGCGACCGCAACCTGCTCGTGCTGCTCGGCGTACTCGTCACGCTGTTCGCGGTGCCGCTGCCCGGCGATTACCAGGCAACGCTGCTGTGGCCGCGTCTCGCCGGCGCCGGCATGACGCTGTTCGGTGGCGGATTTTCCGCGCTGCCCGTGCTCAAGACTCTGTTCGTCACGCCCGCAACGGGCATCTCCGATCACGACTTTACGCTGGCGTTCGCGCTGTCGCCTGTCGCGCCGGGGCCGCTGCTGAACGTCGTCCCGTTTCTCGGCTACCTGACCGACGGCTGGGTCGGCGCGCTGCTCGCCACGGCCGCGCTGTTCATTCCGTCGGGGTGCCTCGTCGTGTTTGCGCAGAACCACCTGTTCCGGCTCAAGCGCCATTCGCGCTTCGAGCACGGGATGCGCCTGCTGCGCGCGGCGACGACGGGCTTTCTCGTCGTCGCCGTCGTGAAGATCCTGCATCGCGAACCGGCCGACCCGGTTTACTGGCTGACGGGCGCCTTCGCGACGCTGTGCTTTGCGCGCTTCAAGGTGCCCGTCTATGCCGTGTACGGCACGGTCGCGGTTGCTTGCGGCGTGTGGCTGCTGGCCGCCGCGCGCTGACAGGCGGCGGCCGCCCTCCCCGGCGCGCTACCGGCATTCGCCCCGCTCGCCCGCCCTGCCCGTCCTCAACCTGCCTGCACCGCGACCCGGCGGGCCATCCAGCGGGCGCGCAACGCGTCGTAAGCGAGGTTGAAGCAGAACGTGTAAGGCAGGAAGAACAGCACGATGCCGAGGTCAAGCAGCAGCGCCTCGACGAGACTCACGTTCAGCCACCATGCGGCGACCGGCACCACCATCGCGACGAGGCCGAGCTCGAACGTGACCGCATGCGCGATCCGCATGCCGAGCGTGCGGGTCAGCCCAGCGCGACGCTCGAAGCGGTCGAACAGCGTATTGAACGCCATGTTCCACGCCATCGCGATCAGCGACACCATCACCGTCAGCACGCCGACGTGCGATACCGGCATGTCGAGCAGCCACGCGCCGATCGGCGCGCACAGCGCGATCGCGACCAGCTCGAACGTCAGGGCATGCAGCAGCCGTTCCGTCACCGTTTTGTTGATCTGTTTCATGATTCCCTCCGATTCGTCTGCTTCGTTCATGGCCTCCATTTTGATCGGCGAAACCGGGTGAATCCAGTTTGATATCATCGGTTTTACCGATATGTCGTACTCAGGAGCACCGCATGCGCCACGCCCCCGAAGCCCTGCTCGCCTTTGCCGAAGCCGCGTTGCTCGGCTCGTTCACGGCCGCCGCGCGCAAGCTCGGCAAGCGCCAGTCGACCGTGTCGGAAGCGATCGCGAATCTCGAGATCGATCTCGGCGTGCAGTTGTTCGACCGCTCGACGCGCGCACCGACGCTGACCGATGCAGGGCGCGCGCTGCTGCCGCAGGTGCAGCGCGCGCTCGAGGCCGGCGCGGCGATCGACCGCACGGCCGCGCGGCTCGCGCGTGGCGAGGAAGCGCGGCTGACGCTCGTCGTGTCCGATACGTACCAGTCCAAGCGCTACGAGGAAACGTTGATGGCGCTCGAACGGCGCTTCCCGGCGCTCGAGCTCGAATGCCAGATCGCCGAGCACGAAGACGTGCTCGACCTGATCCAGCAGGGCCGCGCGCAGCTCGGGCTGATGGCCGCGCGCGCGGCCTACCCGGCCGACATCGGCGCGGCGACGATCGCGGAGGAGTCGGAAATCGGGCTGTTCGTCGGCCGCACGCACGCGCTCGCCGAATACGGCGACGCCGACGTGCCGCACGCCGCGCTGCGCGACGTGCGCGAACTGCGCCTCAATACCTATGTGAAAACGGAAAGACGCGGCGCCGACGACCGGATCGTCGTCGGCACGCAGCACTGGCTGGCACCGAGCTACCTGATGCTGCTGGAGATGGCCGTGCTGGGGTTCGGCTGGGCCGAACTGCCGCGCTGGATGGTCGATCACTTCGCGCGCGATCGCCTGTGCGAACTGCGTGCGCGCGGCTGGCCGCGCCGTGTGCGGGTCGATGCGGTCTGGTCGCGCAACCGGCCGCTCGGCCCGGTCGGCTCATGGCTGCTCGATGCGATGCTGGCCGCGTAGCGGTGCTTGCCGGCCCACCCGCGGCTGCGCGCGGGCCGGCCGGCTCCGGTCAATCAGAAACCGCGCGACAACACCGCCGCGCCGATCGTGACGACGCCGAGCACGAGGTTCACGAGGACCAGCAGCCGCACCGTATTCACCGCGCGCGCGCCGTCCGGCCACTTCTGCGCCTGCACCGCACGGCGGATGCGCGGGAACAGCGCGAACCGGATATGCCCGAAGATCAGCATCATCACGACGCCGAGCCCGGCCATCGCGTGCAACGACCACGTCGCGTGCGCGCCGCCGAATTGCACGAGCAGGAAGCCGCCGGTCAGCAGGATCACGATCACGGAACCCGATACCCAGTTGAAGAAGCGGCCGAACACACCCTCGATCAGCGGCAACCGAAGCTGCGGCGACAGGTCGGACAGCGCCGGACGCAGGCAGAAGTTGGCGAAGACCATCCCGCCCACCCACACGGCGACGGCCAGCAGATGAAGAAACAGCGCGACGGAGACAGCATGGGACATGACGGCAATCCTGTGAGGAGGTGGGTGCGGCGAACGGCCGCGTCGCACGCGGCATCGAGCGACGTTCGACCCGATTGTCGCTGCGCGGTTCAGACCCCAGGCGCGATTTCACACTATTTTGCAAGTTCCGCGTGACAGCGCCACGCTTGCTTACCCGAATCCCCCGTCCAAAAGAAAAAGCCGCACGTCCGCCGGAGCGGAGGTGCGGCCTTCGATCGCGGCCGAGCCGGACGATCGAACGTGCGCAGCGTCAGCCGAGCAGCGGACGCAGTTCGCTGACGACCTTGAGCTTCGTGTCCGGCGCGCGGCCCTTGCGCGCGCGCTTGCCGACGTGCGGCGCCAGCCCCGCATACGACAGCGTCTCGTCCATCGCCTTGCCGCCGCGGCCGGTGCCGATCAGCACGACGCCGGCCGGATCGATCGCGAGCGCCTGCACGAGCGTTTCCTTGTCGTCGAGCGCCATCAGGATCACGCCACGACCGCCGCCGGACAGCGTCTTCATCTCGTCCATCCCGAACACGAGCAGGCGGCCGCCGCTCGACAGGCACGCGACCTGCGTGGCATTCGGCAGCACCGGCATCGGCGCGAGCGGCACCGCGCCCGCATCGATCGTCATGAACGCCTTGCCGGCCTTCACACGGCTCACCATGTCGCCGACCTTCGCGAGGAAGCCGAAGCCGTTGCTCGACGCGAGCAGCAGTTGCTGGTCGGCCGGCGCCGCGAAGTAGTGCATCAGGTGCGAGCCCGATTCGAGCTCGATCAGCGACGTGACGGGCACGCCGTCGCCGCGCCCGCCAGGCAGTACCGACACGTCCACCGAATACACGCGGCCGCTGCTGCCCCATGCGATCAGGCGGTCCGGCGTGCGGCACTGGAACGCCGCGTACAGGTGGTCACCCGCCTTGAACGTGAAGCCGGCCGGATCGAGCCCGTGGCCCTTCAGCGCGCGCACCCAGCCCTTCTGCGACACGACGACCGTGACCGGCTCGTCGACCACCTTCGCCTCGAACGTCGCGCGCTTTTCCTGCTGGATCAGCGTGCGGCGATCGTCGCCGTACTGCTTCGCATCAGCCTCGATCTCCTTGATCATCAGCCGCTTCATCGCGCTTTCGTTCGCGAGCAGTTCCTCGAGCTTCGCCTTCTCTTCGCGCAGCGCTTCGAGTTCCTTCTCGATCTTGATCTTCTCGAGCCGCGCGAGCTGGCGCAGCCGGATTTCGAGAATGTCTTCCGCCTGCCGTTCGCTGAGGCCGAACGCGCTCATCAACGCGGCCTTCGGCTCGTCCGACTCGCGGATGATGCGGATCACCTCGTCGATGTTCAGGAAGACGATCATCCGCCCTTCGAGGATGTGGATGCGGTCGTCGACCTTCGCGAGACGATGGCGGCACCGGCGCGTCATCGTCAGTTGGCGGAACTTCACCCATTCGTCGAGGATCGTCAGCAGGCCCTTCTGGCCCGGCCGGCCGTCGGCGCCGATCATCACGAGGTTCAGCGTCGCGTTCGATTCGAGGCTCGTGTACGCGAGCAGCGTATTCACGAATTCCGTCTGGTCGATCGTGCGCGACTTCGGCTCGAACACGAGCCGCACCGCCGCTTCCTTGCCCGACTCGTCGCGCACCGCGTCGAGCAGGTCGAGCATCGCCTTCTTCGTGTTGAGCTGCTCGGGCGTCAGCGTCTTCTTGCCGAGCTTGATCTTCGGGTTCGTCAGCTCCTCGATTTCCTCGAGCACCTTCTGGCCCGACGTGCTCGGCGGCAGCTCGGTCACGACGAGCTGCCACTGGCCGCGCGCGAGATCCTCGATCTTCCAGCGCGCGCGCACCTTCAGGCTGCCGCGGCCTGTTTCATAGGCCGCCGCGATTTCAGCGTCGCTCGAGATGATCTGGCCGCCGCCCGGGAAATCCGGCCCCGGAATCAGGTTCATCAGCTCTGCGTGCGAGAGCTTCGGATTGCGGATCAGCGCGACCGCCGCGCCCGCGACTTCACGCAGGTTGTGCGACGGGATTTCGGTCGCGAGACCGACCGCGATGCCCGACGCGCCGTTCAGCAGCACGAACGGCATGCGGCTCGGCAGCGTCTTCGGCTCCTCGAACGAGCCGTCGTAGTTCGGCATGAAGTCGACCGTGCCCTGGTCGATCTCGTCGAGCAGCAGCTTCGCGATCGGCGTGAGGCGCGCTTCGGTGTATCGCATCGCCGCCGCGCCGTCGCCGTCGCGCGAGCCGAAGTTGCCCTGCCCGTCGATCAGCGGGTAGCGCAGCGAGAAGTCCTGCGCGAGACGCACCAGTGCGTCGTATGCCGACTGGTCACCGTGCGGGTGGTATTTACCGAGCACGTCGCCGACCACGCGTGCCGACTTCACCGGCTTCGCGTCCGGGCCGAGGCCCATTTCGTTCATCGCGAACAGGATCCGGCGCTGCACCGGCTTCTGGCCGTCGCACACGTCGGGCAGCGCGCGGCTCTTCACGACGCTGACCGCGTAGCTGAGATACGCCTGCTCCGCGTAGTTGCCGAGCGTCAGCGCGTCGGCGTCCGGTGCATCGGAGCTGGCGAAGAGATCGGAAGTGTTGTCGTCCATCTGAATTCCGTATTCGTAAGTGGCGTGAGGCCGGGCCGGGCGTCATGCCCGGCCGCGCAGGTGTTCGGCTTAGATGTCCGCTTCGACGTCGTTGCCCTTTTCCTCGAGCCAGCCGCGTCGCGCGGCTGCCTCGCCCTTGCCCATCAGCATCGTCATGCGTGCGACGGTCGCCTCGTAGTCGAGCTCGCCGAGCTTCACCGGCATCAGGCGGCGCGTATCGGGGTTCATCGTCGTATCCCACAGCTGCTCGGCGCTCATTTCGCCGAGACCCTTGAAGCGGCTGATGCTCCATTGCGTCTCGCGCACGCCGTCCTTGCGCAGCTTGTCGAGGATCGCCTCGAGTTCGCCGTCGTCGAGCGCATAGAGCTTCTGCGCGGCCTTCTTGCCGCGCGCGGGCGCGTCGACGCGGAACAGCGGCGGGCGCGCGACGCACACATGGCCGCGCTCGATCAGTTGCGGGAAATGCTTGAAGAACAGCGTGAGCAGCAGCACCTGGATGTGCGAGCCGTCGACGTCCGCGTCCGACAGGATGCAGATCTTGCCGTAGCGCAGGTTCGACAGGTCGACGCTTTCATCCGGGCTGTGCGGATCGACGCCGATCGCGACCGAGATGTCGTGCACCTCGTTGTTCGCGAACAGGCGGTCGCGCTCGGTTTCCCACGTGTTCAGCACCTTGCCGCGCAGCGGCAGGATCGCCTGGTACTCCTTGTCGCGACCCATCTTCGCGGAGCCGCCTGCCGAGTCACCCTCGACCAGGAACAGTTCGTTGCGCGCGATATCTTCCGTCTCGCAATCGGTCAGCTTGCCGGGCAGCACCGCGACGCCCGAGCTCTTGCGCTTCTCGACCTTCTGGCCCGCGCGCGTGCGCGCCTGCGCCTGCTTGATCACGAGTTCGGCGAGCTTCTTGCCGTGCTCGACGTGCTGGTTCAGCCACAGCTCCAGCGCCGGGCGCGAGAACGACGACACGAGCTTCACCGCGTCGCGGCTGTTCAGGCGCTCCTTGATCTGCCCCTGGAACTGCGGATCGAGCACCTTCGCGGACAGCACGAACGACACGCGCGCGAACACGTCTTCCGCGAGCAGCTTCACGCCCTTCGGCTGCAGGTTGTGCAGTTCGACGAAGCTTTTCACGGCCTGGTAGAGACCGTCGCGCAGGCCGGATTCGTGCGTGCCGCCGGCCGGCGTCGGGATCAGGTTCACGTACGACTCACGCACGAGCGAACCTTCCTCGCTCCATGCGACGACCCACGACGCGCCCTCGCCTTCGGCGAAGGTGTCGTCGCCCGAACGCGAATCGGCAAAGCGCTCGCCTTCGAACAGCGGGATCAGCAGCTCGCTGCCGTTCATTTCGTCGAGCAGGTAGCCGCGCAGGCCGTCTTCATATTTCCACGTCTGGCGCTCGCCCGACTTCTCGTTGACGAGCACGACCTCGACGCCCGGCAACAGCACGGCCTTCGAGCGCAGCAGGCGCTGCAGTTCGCCAAGCGGCAGGTTCGGCGAATCGAAATACTTCGGATTCGGCCACACCTGCACGCGCGTGCCGGATTTCTTCTCGCCGCGGCCCGCGCCCTGCGTGGACAGCGGCTTCACGACGTCGCCGTCGGCGAAGCCGAGCTCGGCGATCTTGCCGTCGCGCCAGACCGTCACGTCGAGGCGCGTCGCCAGCGCGTTCGTCACCGACACGCCGACGCCGTGCAGGCCGCCCGAGAACGTGTAGGCGCCGCCCGCGGCCTTGTCGAACTTGCCGCCCGCGTGCAGGCGCGTGAATACGATCTCGACGACCGGCACGCCCTCTTCCGGGTGCATGCCGAACGGGATGCCGCGACCGTCGTCCTCGACCGATACCGACTGGTCGGCGTGCAGCGTGACCGTGATCTGCTTGCCGTAGCCGCCGAGCGCCTCGTCGGACGCGTTGTCGATGACTTCCTGGATGATGTGCAGCGGATTCTCGGTACGGGTGTACATGCCGGGCCGCTGCTTGACCGGCTCGAGACCCTTGAGCACCTTGATCGATGCTTCGCTATAGGCCGCGCTGGGTTTCTTCGTTGACATAGGCGCTGAATTTCGTCATTCATCGGGACGTTGTCCACACCTCGTGTGGATAACGTCGTGGACAAAACGTTGAGTTCCGTAAAAAAGCGAATCGAAACAACGGTGTGCTTGGACTGCTCCGAAAGCGGGCGCGCGGCGTGCGCTGCGCTGCCCGGGACGCGCGGTATTTTACTGGTTCCACGTGGCACGCCAATCGCGGAATCGCGCGCAGCGGCCGCCGGCCGCGCGGCGCGTCCGCGTTTTACGCGGGCTTGCGCTTCGCCTCGAGCGTTTCCCACCGTTCGAGCGCTTCGAGCAATTCGTCGTCGATCGCCGCGAACCGCTCGGTCAGGCGCGTGCCTTCCTGCGGATCCTTCGCGAAAATCGAGCCGTCTTCGAGCCGCGCATTGATCGTCTTCTGCTCCTCTTCGAGCGCCGCGATCTTCTCCGGCAGCGCATCGAGCTCGCGCTGCTCGTTGAACGACAGCTTCACCGTGCGTTGCGTGTTGCGGCCCGCGGCGCTTTTCGCCGCCTCTTCCTTGACCGGCGCGGCTTCCTTGACCGCACGCTTCGCGGCTTCCTGCTGCGCGAGCTGATCCGCGCGCGCGCTCTGGATCTGCCAGTCGCTGAAACCACCGACGTATTCGCGCCACTTGCCGTCACCTTCGGCCGCGATCACCGACGTCACGACGTTGTCGAGGAACGCGCGATCGTGGCTGACGAGCAGCACCGTGCCGTCGTAGTCGGCCAGCAGTTCCTCGAGCAGCTCAAGCGTCTGGATGTCGAGGTCGTTGGTTGGTTCGTCGAGCACCAGCACGTTGGCCGGACGCGCGAACAGGCGCGCGAGCAGCAGCCGGTTGCGCTCGCCGCCCGACAGCGACTTCACCGGCGAACGCGCGCGCTCCGGCGCGAACAGGAAATCGCCGAGATAGCTCATCACGTGCTTGCGCACACCGCCGATCTCGACCCATTCGCTGCCGGGGCTGATCGTATCCGCCAGGCTCTTCTCCTGGTCGAGCTGGGCACGCATCTGGTCGAAATAGGCGACCTGCAGGTTGGTGCCGATGCGCACCGTGCCTTCGTCGGGCTTCAGTTCGCCGAGAATCAGCTTGAGCAGCGTCGTCTTGCCGGCGCCGTTCGGGCCGATGAAGCCGATCTTGTCGCCACGCATCACCGTCGTCGAGAAACGATCGACGACCGCACGGCCGCCGTAGCGCTTCGTCACGTCGGTCAGTTCCGCGACGATCTTGCCGGACTTCTCGCCCTGCGCGACATCCAGCTTCACGTTGCCCAGCGTATTGCGGCGCTCCGCGCGCTCGTTGCGCATCTGCACGAGCCGCGCGATGCGGCCGACGCTGCGCGTGCGGCGCGCTTCGACGCCCTTGCGGATCCACACTTCTTCCTGCGCGAGCAGCTTGTCGAACTTCTCGTTTTCCACGCGCTCGATTTCGAGCTGCTGTGCCTTGCGCGTCTGGTACGCGGAAAAATTGCCCGGGTACGACAGCAGCCGGCCGCGATCGAGATCGACGATGCGCGTCGCGACGCGGTCGAGGAACGCGCGATCGTGTGTGATGAACAGCAGGCCGGCGCGCTGCGCGACCAGCAGCTCTTCCAGCCAGCGGATGCCGTCGAAGTCGAGGTGGTTGGTCGGTTCGTCGAGCAGCAGCACGTCGGGCTGCAGCACCAGTGCGCGCGCCAGCGCGACGCGCTTCTGCATCCCGCCCGACAACGCATCGACGGGTGCATCGACGTCCGCCAGGCCGATCTGCGCGAGCGTCATCGACACGCGCGTGCGCCAGCTCCACGCGTCGTGCGCATCGAGCGACGACTGCAGCGCGTTCATCCGCGCGAGCAGCGCATCATGCTCGGCGCCTTCGGGGATATCCGCGAGGCGATGCGCGATCGAATCGTATTCTTCGAGCAGTTCGCGTGTGTGCGCGAGCCCCGATGCGACTGCATCGAACACCGTCGCGCCCGGCTCGAATTCGGGCTCCTGCGGCACGTAGACGGTCACGAGTTCCTGCTGGCGCGTGACCAGCCCGTCGTCGGGCTTCGCGAGCCCGGCGACGATCTTCAGCAGCGACGACTTGCCCGCGCCGTTGCGGCCGATCAGGCCGACGCGCTCGCCGGCTTCCAGCGAGAAATCCGCGTGATCGAGCAACGCGACGTGACCGAACGCGAGCTGCGCGCCGGAAATGGAATAGAGCGACATGGGGAGACGGCGAAGAGAGAAATCGGAAGCGCCCATTGTACCGGTCGCGGGCGGCGTCACCGGCATGGCCGGACGGATAAGGCCGACAAACGGGTTGGGAGGCGGGTTGGAACCTGCATTTGACGGCTGGCAGGCGGCCATCGACGCGCAGCGACGCGATGCGATGGCGCGCCGGGTGCGGCCGGCTTCCGGTAGCGGACGCCGGCCGCGAATTCCGAGCGAAAGGGCCAACGTCGGCCGGATGCCTACAGCCGGCCGATCGCCCCTCCCGCGCCGGACGCCTCGGGCGCCCGTACGCGGCACACGCAGTTACTTCACGTTGACCGTGATCGTCGAGCTCAATTCGGGGCCGTACGAGCGGTGGATGCCGTCACCCAACTGCAGCGTCAGCGTGTGCTGGCCGGGCGGCAGCTTGATGTCGGTTTCGGTCTGGGCCTTGCCGAAGTGCAGCGAACGCTCGCTCGCGGGAATCACGTCGCCCTTCGGAATCGGCCGGCCGTCGATCAGCAGGTGATGATGGCCACTGTTCGGCGTGTTGTCGCCGGCCGGTCGAAGCTCCATTCCTTCGAGCCCGAACTTCACATGCACCGGGTTCGACACCGTCGCGCCTTCGCTCGGCGCTTCGAAATACACGCGCGCCTCGGCCCGCGCCATCGTCGACACGGCCATCGCCGCCACACATACCGCACCTGCGATCCACTTTCTGTTCAGCATCGCATTCTCCTTATGATTGGATAGCCCGCGAAGCATACACCGCACGCACGGGATATGTGTTTCGGTTGCATTGTTCGCGATGCGTACGTTTAAAACGACGTTGCGGAGCCGTTCGACGAAATTCCGGTACCATTGCGCCTTTCGTCCGCCGGCCAGGCTGCGGACGGCATCACCGGATTTCCATTTTCCCGAGCGCTACATGAGTGAAGTAACCGAATACCAGAGCTGGGTCTGCCTGATTTGCGGGTGGGTCTACAACGAAGCGGAAGGGCTGCCCGACGAAGGCATCGCGCCCGGCACCCGCTTCGCCGACATTCCCGCCGACTGGCGCTGCCCGCTGTGCGATGTGGGCAAGGAAGATTTCGTCGTCGTCGATTTCTGATTTGCTGACACGCTGATTTCCGATCGCGGCTGATTGCGCGATCACGCGCGTCGGCATGCATTCCGCCCCGCCGACGCGCCGCGCGTTTGTTATACTCTGCGCGCTGTCCACACCGCCGTCCGGTTCGCGTTTTTTGCGTTTCCCCGGACATGGCTCTCCCCGTAGTTCAATGGATAGAACAAGCGCCTCCTAAGCGCTAGATACAGGTTCGATTCCTGTCGGGGGGACCAGCCATCCTCATGGCCTCATCCACTTCCCCACGACCAAGTACCGCAACGACGCCGACGAAAAGCGTCTGACGTCGAAGCAGATCGGGAAGCATCGGCAGGCAACCTGCACGCCGGATCGTCGCGCGCGGAGAAGGTGGGCCGCCGATTCCATTCGACGTAATTCACCAATCGATTGACTCTCCACATCAGCCCTAGTACACTTCGCGCCGCGGGGTGGAGCAGTCTGGCAGCTCGTCGGGCTCATAACCCGAAGGTCGTAGGTTCAAATCCTACCCCCGCAACCAATACCGAAGCCCGCTCTGCGAAAGCAAGCGGGCTTCTTGCTTTCCGCGTGCACTGCTGCGTGCTCAAAGCCTGCCAGCATCACATACGGATCGACGAGCATTCAGCCGCCGGCGTCCCCTGCGACACACCATCGCATCTCGCCCGATCGCCACGGCCCTGCGCCACATATTGCGTAGAATTCCGAACCTTCTTCAGCACCCGGACTCCCGCAATGATTCGAGCGATCGCGGCACTCGCCGCGCTTTCAGCGATGACCGGCACGGCAAACGCCGCCGACACCCTTACCGCACCCGCAAAGCCGCGCTACGTCAGCCCCGGCATCGCCAACATCACGAACGCAGCGGCACCGCACGCGGAAAACCCCTCGCCCGACTCACGCTGCCGTGAACTGGCCGCCGGCATCGACGCCGTCACGCACGCCCCCGACCGCGGCCAGAAGGTCGTCCGTGGGATGGCCCCGGACGGCAAGCCACGCAACGAACTGCGCGCTTACGACAAGCGCGCCGATCTCGAAACCGAGCATCACCGGCTCGGCTGCCGATAACGAACGCGACGCCGCCCGGTCGAAAACTCACGCCGGGCGTCGGCATTCACGCACTCACGCGTTCGCACCGCCATCGATCGTCAACCCGGTCCCGTTGATCGACCGCCCTTCCGGCCCGACCACGAACGCGACAAGCGCCGCCACGTCGTCGGCCTTGCCGTACTGCGGGATCGCCATCCGCGAACGCTGCGCACCGGCATGTTCGCCGTCGGCCGGGTTCATGTCGGTATCCGTCGACCCCGGATGCACGATATTGACCGTGACGCCTCGCGGGCCGAGATCGCGCGCAAGCCCCTGCGTCCAGCCGATCAGCGCGGCCTTGCTCGCCGCATAGAGGCTCATCCCCGCATCGGGCACGCGCGTGGCAAGGCAACTGCCGGTCGACACGATGCGCCCACCCTCGCCGAGATGCCGCGCCGCCGCCTGCGACGCGACGATCACCGCGCGCACGTTCACGTTCAACGTCGCGTCGATATCGTCGAGCGTGAGGTCGTCCAGCGCACCGGCCCGGAAAATCCCCGCGTTGTTGACGAGAATGTCGAGACCGCCGAACGCCTCCGCCGCACGATCGACCGCGTCGCGCACGGCCACCGGATCGGCGCTGTCCGCCTGGATCGCGACGGCGCGGCGGCCCAGCGCCTCGATGCCGGCGACGACGGCCTGCGCCCGCTCCGCCGATTTCTCGTAGGTAATCGCGACGTCCGCGCCATCGGCCGCCAGCCGTTTCGCGATCGCCGCACCGATGCCGCGGCTGCCGCCCGTGATGAGTGCACGCTTGCCCTGAAGTCGATTCATGTCGGTTCCTTTCCTCATTTATGTAACGACCGACACAGAATGTGGCAAGTTGCGCGACACAGTCAATTGATTTAATTTATCGATCGACACAGAAATCGACGAAGGGACGGACACAATGGCTGAACGGGGCCGACCGAGAAGCTTCGACAAGGAAGCGGCGCTGGATCGCGCGATGGAGGTGTTCTGGCGCCTCGGCTACGAAGGCGCGTCGATGGCCGACCTGACGGCCGCGATGGGCATCGCGTCGCCGAGCCTGTATGCGGCGTTCGGCAGCAAGGAAGCGTTGTTCCGGCAAGCGCTCGATCACTACGGCGCGACGGAGGGACGGGAAATCTGGGGGGGCGTCGAACAGGCCGGCAGCGCGCACGACGCCGTACGGAACTACCTGATGGATACCGCACGCGTGTTCACGCGACGGTCGAAGCCGGCGGGCTGCCTGATCGTGCTGTCAGCACTGCACCCGGCCGAGCGCTCCGATACGGTCCGGCAAACGCTGATCGCGATGCGCGAGCGCACGGTCGAGAACCTGCGCGAACGCCTCAGGCAAGGCGTCGCGACCGGCGAGATCGCGGCACACGCGAACCTCGACGCAATCGCGCGGTACTACGTGACGGTCCAGCAGGGGATGTCGATCCAGGCGCGCGACGGTGCGAGCCGTCGCGATCTGGAGGCCGTCGCACAAGCCGCGCTGGCCGCGTGGCCAGCGCTCGTCGGCACAGGCGGCGCGTAGCGGCAGGACGCCGCCGCCACGCGCGGCCGCGCCGTGGCGTTACTGCTTCGCCGCGTGCTGCACGTCCTTCGACGCATGCCACACGCGATAGCGCACCTCGAAGCCGTCCGGCACATAGACGACGAGCGGCAGGCGGCTGTTGTAGCGCAGCAGCTGGCCGTCACCACGCACCTGCACGAATCGTTGCTGCGGCGCCTGCCCCGGGCATGCCATCAGCGTCGATGCCGGCCCCTTCACGTCGGTGAGCCGGTAGTACGTATAGCCCCAGCCCTTCACGTCCTCGGCGGTCAGCTCACCGCCGAACCACTGCTGGTTGCAGTCGGTCTGCAGCGTCTTGCCGATCATCAGCTCGACGCGCGCATCGCCTTCGTTCTCGAGCGCGGGCAGCGCGATCACGACGCGCTGCTGGCCGGCCGCTGCCTGCGGAAACATCTTGATCGACTCGGCCGTCACGGCGGGCGCCGAAGCGGGCCCCGCCACGCAGGCGGCGGCTGTCGTCACGCAGAAGGCGGCCAGCGCGGCCCGGATCGCGAATTTCATCGATGTGCTCCTGAAAAACAAATGAGCCCCGGATGCTAACACTTTCGCCGCACGACCTTACGACGCTGTAATTTGACGACACAATTGCAAACAGCTGGCAATCCCCTTGCGCGGTACTTATAGGGAATCAACGGAGAACATCATGCTGAAGCTCATTGCTGCCGCCGGCGTCGCGACCCTGCTGGCCGGCTGCGTCGTCGCCCCGGACGCCGGATACGGTTACGGGCAGCCCTACTATTCCGATCCCGGCTACGGGTACGGGTATGCGCCGTCGCCCGTGTACGGCACGGTCAATATCTGGGGCGGCGGTGGCGGCGGACGCGACTGGGATCGCGGCCGGCGCGACTACCATCGCTGGGACGGCGATCGTGGCAACCGTGGCGATCGCGGCAACCGCGGCAACGGCTGGGGGCACGGCGACGGGCGCCGCGGCGACTGGAACGATGGCGACGGTGGCGGCGGCCATCGCCACTGACGCATATTTGCAACCGTTTGTATCCGAGCACGGCCCGCCGACGGCCGACCCGTCACGCAAACGAACGGACGGCCGCGCAAAAGACCAAGGCCCTCGCATCAAGCGAGGGCCTTTTGTCGTCCACTGCGGCGAAGTGAACGTCGGCGGTGCCGGCCGTCCGGCGCGGACCGATCACACGTCGCGCGGCCGCCCCGCTTACCAGCCTGCCGGCCGCGCGTAGCCGCCCGACACGGGCGCGCCGCACACATACGCGCGCTGGTAACGGTCGTAGCAATAGCTCGGGCCGTCGTCCTGGTACTGCGCCTGCTGGTAGGTCGGATACGCAGGCTGCTGGTACGCGGGCGCCTGGTAGTACGTCGGCGGCTGATAGGCCGGTGCCTGGTACGCGGGCGCCTGATACGCGACGGGCGGATTCATCGCGGACGTCACGATCGCGCCGAGCACCGCGCCGCCGATCAACGCGCCGATGACGGCGCCGCCGTCGCGGCCATGCGCGGACGCCGGGCCTGCCACGGCAAGCGAACCGGCGAGGACACACACTGCGGCAATTTTTTTCATGATGGACTCCCACGCGAAGTGGTACTGGATGCGATGCATTGTGGCGGCTCGCGGCCGTAATAGATGCAGCAAGTGGTAACGCGCGATTACCGGTATCACGTCGATCGAAATGCGCCGTCGCCGTGCTACGATTTTCGACATACAGGAGACGCCGTCATGCAGCCCGAAACCGCCCGCCGTTTCGATACGGAATTCGCCCCGCGCATCGCACAGGCAATCGCCGCCTTCTTCGCCGAACACGTGCTGACCGACGTCGTCCCGTATGGCGGCCACGGGCACCCGACGCGCGTGCAGATCCGCAGCGCGCCGCACGAGCACGTCAGCGGCTTCGATCATCCGCTGAACCTCGAGCTGACCTGGGACACCGACGAAATCGAGCGGCTGATGGAGCCGGACGGCCCGCAACGCTTCGAGCACTACCTCGCCGCGCTACCGAAAAAGCTGGGTGCATGGCAGAGCGCGCGCGACATCGATCTCCTGTCGCGCACACAGGCCGACCCGCTCGTGCGGCTCGGCGGCCTCGACTTCGAAGGCTGAGCGCCGGCGTCGCGCGATGCGGCCTGGTGATACACTCGACCGGCCCCGCTCCGGTGCAGTTGCACCGGCCGGGCCGCTCATCGCCGCCTCCCCCCTTGCGCATGGTTGCGCACGCAACCGGCAACCGGGCGCGCGGACAACCACGCCTTTGCTCCCGCCATGAACGCCGATACCGGCCTGCCCCTTCCGCAACGCTACTGGGCGATCGTCTGCGTCGCACTGGGCATCACGCTCGCCGTGCTCGACGGCGCCATCGCGAACGTCGCGCTGCCGACGATCGCGCGCGACCTGCACGCATCCGACGCCGCCTCGATCTGGATCGTCAACGCGTACCAGCTCGCGGTCACGATCACGCTGCTGCCGCTCGCGTCGCTCGGCGAGCGCATCGGCTATCGCCGCATCTACATCGCGGGGCTCGCGCTATTCACCGCGGCGTCGCTCGGCTGCGCGCTCGCCGGCTCGCTGCCGATGCTGGCCGTGATGCGCGTGATCCAGGGCTTCGGCGCGGCCGGCATCATGAGCGTCAACGCCGCGCTCGTGCGGATGATCTACCCGTCGTCGATGCTCGGGCGCGGGCTGTCGATCAACGCGATGGTGGTGGCGCTGTCGTCGGCGATCGGGCCGACGGTCGCGTCCGCGATCCTGTCGTTCGCCTCGTGGCCGTGGCTGTTCGCGGTCAACGTGCCGATCGGCATTGCCGCGGTATTCGGCAGCCTGCGCGCGCTGCCGGCCAACCCGCTGCACGACGCGCCGTACGATTTCGCGAGCGCGCTGATGAACGCGTGCGTGTTCGGGCTGCTGATCACGGCCGTGGACGGGCTCGGCCACGGCGAAGGCCATGCGTACGTCGCGGCCGAGCTGGCCGTTGCATTCGTCGTCGGCTACTTCTTCGTGAAGCGCCAGCTGTCGCAACCGGCGCCGCTGCTGCCGGTCGACCTGATGCGCATCCCGATGTTCGCGCTGTCGGTCTATACGTCGACGGCGTCGTTCACGTCGCAGATGCTCGCGTTCGTCGCGCTGCCGTTCTGGCTGCAGAATTCGCTCGGCTTCTCGCAGGTCGAGACGGGCCTGTACATGACGCCGTGGCCGCTCGTGATCATGTTCGCCGCGCCGCTCGCGGGCGTGCTGTCGGATCGCTATTCGGCCGGCATCCTCGGCGGAATCGGGCTCGCGCTGTTCGCGGCCGGGCTGCTGTCGCTCGCGACGATCGGCGCGCACCCGGGCACCGTCGACATCGTGTGGCGGATGGCGCTGTGCGGTGCGGGCTTCGGGTTGTTCCAGTCGCCGAACAACCGCGCGATGCTGTCGTCGGCGCCGCGCGAACGCAGCGGCGGCGCGGGCGGCATGCTGAGCACCGCGCGGCTGACCGGGCAGACACTCGGCGCCGCGCTCGTCGCATTGATTTTCGGGCTTGCGCCCGATCGCGGGCCGACGATTGCGCTCTATGTCGCCGCGGCATTCGCGGCGGTGGCCGCGGTCGTCAGCATGCTGCGCATCACGTCGCCACGGCCGGACACGGCGACCTGACGCCACCGCGCACCGCCTGCGTGGCCGAGCGTCATGCCGCGTCGAGCGCGTCCAGCACGAAGCGCACGCGCGTCTTCACGCTCTCACGCGGCAATTCGATCAGCCGGTAGCCATATGACGTGTAGCAATCGACCATCGCGTCGTAGGTGCGCACGGCTTCCGCGAAGTCCTGCCTGCGTTCGGTGTCCTGCGCATAGATGTCCGGCCACGGCGGCGCGATGAACACGCGCCGGTGGTAACGGAAACGGCGGGCCGCGGCTTCCGCATGCGCGGGCACCGCGAGCCCTGTCAGCCGTAGATAGCCGACCACGTCCGGCACGCCTCGATCGAAGAACACGGGCCCGCGCGCGTGGCGCGCGAGATCGTACGAGCGCATCTCCCAGCTCAGCATCAGCTCGGCGAACGCCGCCGGGTCACGCCACGGCAACGCGTGACCGTCGATCGCCACCTGGTCGCGGATCACGCCGCGACCGGCTTCCTGCGAGCGCGCGAAACCGGCGTGCTCGAGCGCGTCGAGCAACGTGCTCTTGCCCGAACCGGGGCCACCGGTCACGACGAAGAAGCGACGGATGGCTTCTTCGGTGGCGTGATCCTCAGTGCCAGGCCCCTGCACCACCTCATGCATGCGCAACCCGCCGGCCCGCGCGCCGCGTGACCGACGCGGCCGCCGCGACACTGCGCAAGTCGGCAACGAACGTATCGCGCCAGACCGACAGGTCGTTCGCGCGCAGCCGCGCGAGGTTCTCCTCGTGGCGCGCCTGCCGCTCCGCGAGCGGCATCGACAGCGCGCGCTCGAGCGCCTCGGCCATCTGCGACAGGTCGTACGGATTGACGAGGAGCGCGCCCGTCAGTTCGGCCGCCGCGCCCGCGAACTCCGACAGCACGAGCACGCCCGGATCGGCCGGATCCTGCGACGCAACGTACTCCTTCGCGACGAGATTCATCCCGTCGCGCAGCGGCGTCACATAGCCCACCTGCGACATCCGGAAGAACGCCATCAGCAGGTTGCGCTCGTACTTGCGGTTCAGGTACTGGATCGGTGTCCAGTCGAGCTGCGAGAAGCGGCCGTTGATGCGGCCGGCCTCGCCCTCGAGCGTTTCGCGGATGTCCTGATAGGTCTTCACGTCGGAACGCGTCGGCGGCGCGATCTGCAGGAGCGACACGCGCCCCTGCCAGCCCGGCGCGTTCGCGAGCATCCGCTCGAACGACTGGAAGCGCTCGACGAGCCCCTTCGAATAATCGAGGCGGTCGACGCTCATCACCAGCTTGCGGCCGTCGAGCGCCTCGCGCAGCCTCTTCACCGGCTTGCGCGTGCCGTACTGGACAGCCGCCTGCGCGATCGCGTCGGGATGCACGCCGATCGGATAGGCGGCGACCTTCACGACGCGGCCATGCGCGTGCAGCATCCCGTCGTCGCTCGCCGCGCCGATCCCGCGCCGCTCGATGTAGTCGGTAAACGCCTGCTTGTCAGCCTCGGTCTGGAAGCCCGCGACGTCGTACGCGCACATGAACTTCACGAGTTCCTCGTGCGGCGGCACGAGACGCAGCATGTCGGGCGACGGAAACGGAATGTGCAGGAAGAAGCCGATCGGGTTCTTCACGCCGAGTTCGCGCAGGTAATGCGCGAACGGCAACAGGTGATAGTCGTGCACCCAGATCAGGTCGTCGGGGCGCAGCAATGCGGCGAGCTGCTTCGCGAGCATCGCGTTCACGCGCAGATAGCCCGCGTACTCCTGGCGGTCGAAGCGCGCGAGATCGCCGCGGTAATGGAAAACCGGCCACAGCGTCGCATTCGAGAAACCGCGGTAGTACTGGTCGTAGTCGCGCCGGGTCAGCCCGACCGTCGCGTAGGTGACGTTGCCGTCCCGCTGGATCGCGGGCGCGGTGTCGGGTGCGTCGACGATCTCGCCGTTCCAGCCGAACCAGACGCCGCCCGTTTCCTTCAGCGCGTCCATCACGCCGACCGTCAGGCCACCCGCGCTCGGGCGCGTGTCCTCACCGGCGGCGACACGGTTCGATACCACGATCAATCTGCTCATGCGGCTTCCCCTCCTCGATTCGATTGGCTGGCGCGCGGCGCGCGCCAAGGCGGACACGGCGGCCCGAAGGCGGCCGTGCGGCGATTCAGATGTGAGCAATGCAGGTGTGAATGACAGCGGCGGAATACGGCGGCAACGGCATCAGGCATCCTGCTCCTGGCCGAGATCCCGCTGATAGTCGAGCCCTTCCGGACGCGCGCCACCCTGGTTGTGATCGCCGTCGGCCGGCGTCTCGCCGGGCGCGCCGGCGGGCGGTGCCGGCGGCGCGTCGGTCGGCGCACGCGGACGGTCCGTCTCCGGATGGCCGGTCCCGGCTTCGGGCGGCCGGGGCGAAAGCCGTTTTGAACGGCGCATGGCTGGGTGTCTCATGTGGGTCGCGGCCCGAGGCCGTCGTAGAAACATTCCATAACTCAAAAGTCTAGGTCGCTTCCTTGCATGCCGAGGTAACAATTGCCTTCAATTTGTAACGTTTCGACCCCTCTCGATTCATCTGTTCGACAATGGCCACGCGCGCACGCGCGCGGCCTGCCGTCCGGCGATTTGTCAAAGCTTTGCAGTTTTCCTATGACAATTGCGAAACAATGACGCGGCATGACGGCGTGCATGCGACGCCGCTCACCCAGACAGGACTTGCACTCAGGGATGAACATTCGTTTCGAATCGACGCGCCGGGCCATGCCGGCGCGCGTCGTGCTGGCCGCGATCGCCACGGCCGCACTGCTGTCCGGCTGCAACTCGCTGTACAGCGAGGGCGCGACAGCCGGCGCCGGTATCGCGGGCGCCGCGATCGCCTCCAAGGTCACCAACAACGCCGCCGTCGCGACGGGCATCGGCCTCGGCGCCGTCGCCGGTGCGCGGGCGGGTGTGCAGTACTCGCAGCGGGTCGCACACCGTTACACCCAGGAACAGATCGCGAAGGCTGCGGGCCCGCTCGATGTGGGCGGCGTTGCGCCGTGGTCGACGCACCACTCGTTCCCGATCGAGGACGACGAGCAGGGGCGTGTGACGGTCAGCCGGATGATCAGCATCGGTCCGCTCGACTGCAAGGAAATCGTGTTCGCGGTCGATACGCCCGCGAAACCCGACAAAGCCGCGCAATCGGCCTTCTACGTCGCCACGATCTGCCGCGACGGCCCCGTGTGGAAATGGGCATCGGCCGAACCGGCGACCGAACGCTGGGGCGCGCTGCAATGAGCGTCGCACTCCGTATCGCGGCCATCGGCGCGCTGTGCGCGGCGATGGCCACGCTGTCGGGCTGCGGATCGGTCGGCGCGGCGAGCGGCGCCCTCGCCGGCGCGGCGACGGGCCTCGTCACCGCGAACCCGGCGGTCGGCGTCGGCGTCGGGATTGCCGTGCAGGCCGCGACCGACGAAGCCGTCAACCGCACGATGAAGCAGCTCCATCAGAACCAGCAGGACGCGATCGCGAAGACGGCCGGCAGCCTGGCCGTCGGCGAAGTGAAGCCGTGGAAGGTGAAGAACACGCTGCCGCTCGAAAACGGCGAAGGCGAAGTGCGCGTCACGCGCGCGTACGCGTCGGCGCTCGCGATCTGCAAGGAATTCGCGTTCTCGGTGAAGGATGGCGACAAGGCCGACTGGTATTTCGCGAATGCGTGCCAGCAAGGCGCGCACTGGAAGTGGGCGTCGGCGGAACCGGCGGTCGACCGGTGGGGGAACCTGCAGTAACCGTGCGATACGCTGCGCATGATGCGCGGCGCACACGCATGCCGGGCCGCACGGCCCGGCACGTCGATCAGGACTCGACGTCCTCGAGACTGAAGATCTCGGTCTGGTCGTTGTACGAGAAGATCTCGCCGTAACGGCCCCAGTCGATCACCGCGTCGAGCGTTTCCTCGGCCGCGCCGTCCGACAGGAAATCCTCCAGTTCCTGCTCGAAGCGCACACGCGGCGCACGATGGCCCGGGCGCTCGTTCAGCACCTTCTTGATCCGTGCGGCGAGCGGCACGTGCTTCAGCAGGTGATCCGCGAACATCAGCTTGCGCTCCTGCGTGCCGAATTCCGCGAACACGCGCCCCGGCGGCGTCAGGAACACGTCCCCTTCCCGCACGTCCGCGAAGCCGAGGTACTGCAGCACTTCGGCGATCGGGAACAGATCGTCGACTTCCAGATGCAGCGTACGCGCGATTTCCGGCATGTCCGCGCGGCCGTGGTACGGCGCCATCGCGAGCGTCTCGATCAGGCCGGCCATCAGGTTGGTCGACACCTGCGGCAGCCAGCTGCCGAGCTCCAGCCCCTTCTTCGTCGCCTCGCCGGTCTGGCGGGCCGTCATCTTCGCGTAGATGTCGTCGACGAGCTTGCGGAACGCCGGGTCGAGCCGGTTGCGCGGATGCTTGAACGGCACCTTGATCTCGGCGATCACGCGGCCCGGGTTCGACGACAGCACGAGGATCCGATCGCACATGAACACCGCTTCCTCGATGTTGTGCGTGACGATCAGCACCGACTTGATCGGCATCCGGCCCTGCGTCCACAGATCGAGCAGGTCGGTACGCAGCGTCTCGGCCGTCAGCACGTCGAGCGCGGAGAACGGTTCGTCCATCAGCAGGATCGTCGGATCGACGACGAGCGCGCGCGCAAAACCCACGCGCTGGCGCATGCCGCCCGACAATTCGCGCGGGTACGCGTTCTCGAAGCCGTCGAGACCGATCAGGTCGATCGCGGCCAGCGCACGCTCGCGCCGCTCGCGTGCGCCGACGCCGAGCGCCTCGAGGCCGGCTTCCACGTTCTGCAGCACGGTGAGCCACGGGAACAGCGCGAAGGTCTGGAACACCATCGCGACGCCTTCGGCCGGCCCGCGCAGCGGCTGGCCGAGGTAGGTCACTTCGCCGCCGGTCGGCTCGATCAGCCCGGCGATGATGCGCAGCAGCGTCGACTTGCCGGAGCCGGAACGGCCGAGCAGCCCGACGATCTCGCCTTCGCGCAGCGACAGGTTCGCATCGTCGAGCACGAGCAATTCGCCCTGCGTCTTGTTGAAGCCGCGACAGACGTGATCGACGCGCAGGATTTCCTCACCAAGGCGCGGCGGCTGGTTCGTCTGGACGGGGGCGTTTACAGCATTCGGATTGTGCATCGCGTTTCGCTCTCAATCGGTCTCAGTCGAGCCGCAGCTTCGCTTCGGCGAAGGCATACAGCGGACGCCACAACAGGCGGTTGAACAGGGTAACGAACAGGGACATCACGGCGATGCCCAGGATGATCTTCGGAAAATCGCCGGCGGCGGTGGTCTGCGCGATATAGGCACCGAGGCCGTGCGCCTCGATCTTGGTATTGCCCCACTGGACGGCTTCCGACACGATGCTCGCGTTCCACGCGCCGCCCGATGCGGTGATCGCGCCGGTCACGTAGTACGGGAAGATGCCGGGCAGGATCGCCTGCCGCCACCACTGCCAGCCACGGATGCGGAAGTTCGTCGCCGCTTCGCGATAGTCGTTCGGGTAGGACGTTGCGCCGGCGATCACGTTGAACAGGATATACCACTGGGTGCCGAGCACGATCAGCGGCGACAGCCAGATATCGGCGTTCAGGTGGAAGCGCGCGATCACGATCACGAACACCGGGAACAGCAGGTTCGCCGGGAACGCCGCGAGGAACTGCGCGAGCGGCTGCAGCTTTTCGGCGAGCTTCGGGCGCAGCCCGACCCACACGCCGATCGGTACCCAGATCACTGACGCGATGGAGATCAGCACGACCACGCGCAGCAGCGTGATGAGCCCCAGCACCAGCACGTGGCCGACCTCGGCCATCGTCACGCCGGTCGACACGAAGCTGATGACGCGCCACACGATATAGGCCGTGCCGAGCAGCACGAGGGTCGCCCACGCGATGTCGACCGTGCGTGACGCCTTCTTCTCGACTTTCGGCAGCGAGAAGCGCATCGCACCCGACAGCGGCAGCCGCAGCGGAATCCGCGCGGCCTTCGCGAAGAACCAGCCGGCCGGCACGAGCAGCTGATGAATCAGGCGCGTGCGGCGCACGAGGTCGAGCAGCCACGATTGCGGCGCATCGCCCGACGCGGTGTTCTCCATCCGGAACTTGTCGGCCCACGCGATCAGCGGGCGGAACAGCAGTTGGTCGTACGCGACGATCACGACCGTCATCGTGAGGATCACCCAGCCGATCGCACCGAGATTCTTGTCCGAGATCGCCTGCGCGAGATACGCGCCGACGCCCGGCAGCGTGATGGTCTGGTTGCCGACGGTGATCGCCTCCGACGCGACGACGAAGAACCAGCCGCCCGACATCGACATCATCATGTTCCAGATCAGGCCCGGCATCGAGAACGGCACTTCGAGCTTCCAGAAGCGCTGCCACGACGTCAGGTGGAAACCCCGCGACACTTCGTCCAGGTCGCGCGGCACCGTACGCAGCGACTGGTAGAAGCTGAACGTCATGTTCCACGCCTGGCTCGTGAAGATCGCGAAGATCGCCGCGAGCTCGGCGCCGAGCACGCGGCTCGGGAACAGCGCGAGGAAGAACGTGACCGTAAACGAGATGAAGCCGAGCACCGGCACCGACTGCAGGATGTCGAGGATCGGGATCAGCACCATGCCGGCACGCCGGCTTTTCGCGGCGAGCGTGCCGTAGATCAGCGTGAACGCAAGCGACGCGACCATCGCGGCGAGCATCCGCAGCGTGGTGCGCAACGCGTATTCGGGCAGGTTCGACGGGTCGAGCGAGATCTTCTGCGTCTGCAGGGTACCGATCGGCGCCATCGTTTCGTGGAAACCGACGATCGCCATCGCGAGCAGGCAGATGATCAGCGGAAACGCGATGAAATCCCACCGGTTCGGCAGGACGCGCCACGCGGACGCGTTGGCGGTCCGGTTCGGATTGAAGAATCCGACGTCCATCAGGCGCCCTCCCCGGTAAGGCCGAACGAAGCCGGCAGTCGATGTTGATTCATGGCAAAGCGCACGGGTGCGGTAATTCGATTGACTGACGATCGCGCGCGAGCGCGGTGCGCCGTGCATGCACGCGCTGCCGAGCCCGGACGAGTCGGCCGCGACGGCACGACACTACACCAACCTGTATTTCAGGTACAACCGTCCGGGAACGGCGCAGGCGGCGCACGGATCATGCCTGGCGCGTGGGCGGATGGCGGGTGCGCGGGTCGAGCAGCCCCGGCCGCAGTCTTTCGGCCGGCATGCAGGCCCGAATTATGCCGTGATCCGGCTCGCCCGGGAACCCGCCAGCCGCACGTACGCGACAAACCATGTCGCGCGTCACCAGCCGGATACGACTAAGCGGGTATGATCAGGGCTGGCCCTCGGGATCTGTTACGGACGGTCCGATGGCAACGCATGCGCGTGCCCGATGTCAACAGGCCCCGGGGATCGATCGACGAGCGGGAGGAAAGGGAATGGCAGGAAACTTGGTGATCGTCTGCCGCGATCAGGATGCCGACGCGTTCTACGAACTGATGCAGGAGTACGGGTCGTTCCAGACGCGGCTGTCGTCGACGGCGTGGTACCTGAACATGAACGTCGTGCCTGAATCGCTGCAGGAGGAAATCCTGGAGCGCCTCGGCCGGTACACGACCGTCTACATCTTCGAGGCCACCACCGTGACCTACAACACCATCGACAGCAACGCGGCCGAGACGCTCGGCACGCTGTTCGGCGAATGACGGCACGCGGCGCCAGCCCGGACGGGCCGGCGCCGCAGCCGCTCATGCGGCTTGTGCGTGGGGTTCGTCCTTCGGCACGACCTCGAACGGGAACGTCATCGCGACGCGCAGGCCGCCTTCGGGGCGGTTGCCGATGTCGCACGCCCCGCCCAGCCTGAGTACGAGCCGCTCGACGATCGCGAGCCCGAGCCCGCTGTGGCCGTTGCCGCCTCGCGCGGGGTCGAGCCGCACGAACGGCCGCGTGGCCGCCGCGAGGTCGCGCGGTGCGATCCCGCCGCCGCTGTCGCTGACCGACAGCACGTAGCCGGTCGGCGTGCGCGCCGTCTCGATGAGCACGGGCGGCGCACCGTACGCATGCGCGTTGTCCAGCAGGTTCGACAGGATCCGGTCGAGCGTCGCCGTCGGCAGCCGGAAGCCCGGATCGGCGTCGAGCCGGGTCTGGACCGTCGGCGCGTTCGGCGCGACCGCGCGATAGCTGCGCGCGATCCGCTCGCACGCCTGATCGACCGGCACCGGCTCGCTGCGATCGGACCCGCCGTGCGCAAACACCAGGAATTGATCGACGATGTGCGACATCGAATCGACGTCGCGCACGACGCCGTCACGCAGCCGGGCGTCGTCCATCATTTCCGCCCGCAGCCGCATCCGCGCAAGCGGCGTGCGCAGGTCGTGCGCCACGCCCGCGAGCATCACCGCGCGGTCGCTCTCGGCCTGCGACACCTGTTCCACCATCTGGTTGAAGCCATGCGTGAGCTGGCGCAGCTCGCGCGGGCCGCGCTCACGCAGCGGCGGCACCGGCTGGCCGCGACCGAAGCGCGCGACCGCGCGCGCGAGCGAGCGCAGCGGCTGCTGCAGTTGCCAGGCCGCGAACAGCGCGGCGATCACGCCGGCCGAGAAGATCGTGCCGAGCCACAGCAGCATCCGGTCGAGCGAGCGCGGCGGCCGCAGCGGCTGCACGGGCACCACGATCCAGTTGCGGTCGGCCGGCTCCTTCACCCACAGCACGGGCGGATGGCCGGGCGTGCCGATCTCGACCTGCGTGCCGGGCGGCATGCGGTCGCTCACGTCGTCGCGGAACCGCTTCAGCGGCGGCGGCAGCCCTGCATCGCCGCCCTTCGGCACGTCGGCGCTGTCCGGCGACACGAGCCGCACGCGCGACGGCAGCGGCTGGTCGGGCGTGCGCGCGACGTGCTGGCGCACCGCGTCGACGAGGAACGCGGCCTCCTCGACCGCATAACGCGTCTGCATCTGGTTGCGCTCGAGCCGCATCGCGAAGAACCACGCGAAGTGCGACAGGAGCAGGACACCGACGACGAGCAGCGCCAGCCGCCCGAACAGTGAATCAATGGGTTTGCGCATGGGCCTCGCCGTCGGGCACGAACACGTAGCCGCGCCCGCGAACCGTCTGGATGAAGCGCGGCGTCGACGGATCCGTTTCGAGGATGCGGCGCAGGCGCCACACCTGGACGTCGATGCCGCGGTCGGTGCCGTCGTACTCGGGCCCGTGCAGCAGCTCGAGCAGCCGCTCGCGCGTGAGCGTGCGCAGCGCATGGTTCACGAAGATCTTCAGCAGCGCGAATTCACTGCTCGACAGCGTGGCCGGCTTGCCGTCGACCGACAGCGTGCGCGCCTGGAAGTCGAGCACGAAGCGGCCGAACGCGAACGGCTCGCGCTGTTCGGGCGCCGCGGCCGACGGCGTCGCGCGGCGGCGGCGCAGTACGGCCTGCACGCGCGCGAGCAGCTCGCGCGGGTTGAACGGCTTGCCGAGGTAGTCGTCCGCGCCGAGCTCGAGCCCGACGATGCGGTCGACGTCGTCCGCACGCGCGGTCAGCATGATCACGGGGATGTCGTCGCCGGCCGCGCGCAACTGGCGCAGCGCGGTCAGGCCGTCGACGCCCGGCATCATCAGGTCCAGCACGATCAGGTCGGGCCGCTCGCGCTCGAGGCGCTTCTCGAGCGTCGCCGCGTCGTGCAGCACGGACACTTCCATCCCCTGGCGCACGAGGTAGTCGCGCAGCAGGTCTCGGAGTTCTTGGTCGTCGTCGACGATGAGGATCTGGGTAGTCATGGTTCGAAGTTTACCGCGCGAGGGAGGAGTCGAAGAACGAAACAAAGGGACGAAAGGGTTACTGCGGGTTACCGCGCAAGGGAACTGTAATGCGCGGTAACCCGGCCACCGCCCCACGTAACACCGGCCGCAGCCTGCATCGCTAACCTGCGTCTTACCGGATGCGGTACCCGGTTTTCCCGGTACCGCATCGCCGGACCCTTTGGATACAAGGAGTTTCTGAAATGTATAAGAAGACTTCCCGCGTGGCCATCGCGGCCGCCACCGTGCTCGCTCTCGCATTCGGCACCGCGCATGCCGCGCAGCCCGACGACATGCCGCCTCCGGGCGGCCCCGGCGCCCACCAGATGCACGGCGGGCACGAAGGCGGCCCGTTCGGCGCGATCATGAAACTGCACGACCAGCTGAAGCTCAACGCGTCGCAGGAACAGCAATGGCAGGCGGCCGTCAACACGATGAAGCAGAACCGTGACGCGATGCGCAAGAGCCACGAGCAGATGCGCGACCAGTTCAAGGCGCAGCAGAACCAGCCGATCCTCGACCTGAGCGCAATGCACTCGGCACGCCAGCAGGCCGAGGCGCAGAACGCGCAACTGCGCGAGCAGACGTCCGCCGCGTGGCTCACGTTCTACAACGGGCTGAACGACCAGCAGAAGACGATGGTCAGCACGGCGCTCAAGCAGCAGTTCGCGAAGATGGAACAGCGCCACGAGAAGATGAAGGAGCGCTGGGAGCAGCATCGCGCGGCCAAGGCCGCGTCGGCGCCGGCGCAGTAAGCCGGCGGGCCGCTCCGCGGAGCGGCATCGAAGGGGACGCGGGCACCGGCCCGCGTCCCCTTTTTGCATGTCAGGCGACGTCGAACAGCAGCACCTCGGCCGCCTGGCCGCGCGCGAACGCCACCGCGTCCACGCCGCCGATCCGCACGCCGTCGCCCGCGGCCAGCGCACAGCCGTTCACCTCGAGGTCGCCGCGCACCACGTGCACGTACGCGCGACGCCCGGCCGGCACGTCGAACGCCGCCGCCTCGTCGCCGTCGATCAGCCCCGCGAAGATGCGCGCGTCCGCACCGATCGGCAGCGCACCGTCGCCACCGTCCGGCGCCGCCACTATCCGCAGCCGGCCGCGTTTCTCGTCATCGGCAAAGCGCGTCTGCACGTAGCCGGGCCGGCCGCCTGCCCCGGCCGGCGCGAGCCAGATCCGCAGCAGGCGCAGCGGCTCGTCACGCGACGCGTTGGTTTCGCTCAGCATCACGCCGGTGCCGGCGCTCATGCGCTGCACGCCGCCCGCACGGACGATCGCCCCGTTGCCGAGGCTGTCGCGATGCGCGAGCGCGCCGTCGAGCACGTAGGTGACGATTTCCGCGTCGCGGTACGGCCGCATCCCGTAGCCGCGGGTCGGCGCGATGCATTCCTCGTTCAGTTCGCGCAACGCGCCGAACGCCGGCGGCCCGTTCCGGCCGGACGCCCGAGGAAAGCTGTGACGGAATTCGTGCCAGCCATGGCTGCGCAGGTCGCGATCGGCGGCGCGGCGGATCTGGAACATGGGACGGACACTCCGTGAGATGCGTGGTTCTGCCATGCCATCACTGTATGAGTGTGCCAATCGCGCCACAATCCGCCGCTTGCGCACCGCATCGTTGCACCCGCGGATGCAATCGACGCAATGGTCATTGCGAATGCGACGATTATCGCAACAGCGGGATCAATGCGTCGAAGAATCGATCGGTCGGCCCGGATTGCCGGTTTCCGGGTATCGCGTTCGGGTAAAATACCGGCCTTTTGGCGTTCGCCGTTCCGGCGGCCGCCATTGCCAGAGCGCCGTTCGGCGATTTTTGGCCGTCTAGAATACGCCGCGGCGCCCGGTCCGACCGGCCGCGAGCGCTCCCGGAAAGTCAGCAACAGAAGGATGGAAATGAAGAAGGCCGCCCTGTGCGCCGCCCTCGCCCTCATGGCGGGCAGCGCCTTCGCGAAGGAGTGGAAGACCGTGCGGATCGGCGTCGACGCCAGCTACCCGCCGTTCGAGTCGACCGCGCCGAGCGGCGAGATCGTCGGTTTCGACGTCGATTTCACCAAGGAAATCTGCAAGCGAATCAACGTGAAATGCGTGTGGGTGGCGCAGGATCTCGACGGGATCATCCCGGCGCTGAAGGCGAAGAAGTACGACGTCATCGTGTCGTCGCTGACCGTCACGGACAAGCGCCGCGAACAGATCGACTTCTCCGACAAGGTATATGACGCGCCGGCGCGGATGATCGCGAAGACCGGCTCGCCGCTGCTGCCGACGATCGCGTCGCTGAAGGGCAAGCGCGTAGGCGTCGAGCAGGGCTCGACGCAGGAAACCTACGCGAAGGCGTACTGGGAACCGCAGGGCGTGACGATCATTCCTTACCAGAACCAGGACCAGGTCTATGCCGATCTCGGCTCGGGCCGTCTCGACGCGACGCTGCAGGACGAGCTGCAGGCCGACTACGGCTTCCTGCGCACGCCGCGCGGCAAGGGTTTCGCGTTTGCCGGGCCGGAAGTGAAGGATCCGAAGACGATCGGCGACGGCACCGCGATCGGCCTGCGCAAGGAAGATACGGACCTGAAGCTCAAGATCAACAAGGCGCTGGCCGACATGCACAAGGACGGCACGTACGACCGGCTGTCGCACAAGTATTTCGCGTTCAGCGTCTATTCGGCTTCGGCCCGCTGAGCAACGAAAAGAAGAGACGACGGATGCGGGGGCGGCCTCGGATCCGGGCAGTACAGGCAATCAACCACGCGCCGCCCGCCCCCTTGCCCGTCGTTCGCGCGACGGGCGGGCCCGGCACCGATGCCGGGGCGGACGGTCATGATACGCACGGGGCGTTCCGCGCAGCTTGGGCGGAACGCGTCTTTCGCGGCGCACCGCGTGCGCCCTAAGGGACCACACCAGGGACCACTCAATGTTTCTACAAGGTTACGGCCCGCTGATCCTCGCTGGCACCTGGCAAACCGTCAAACTGGCGGTGCTTTCGCTTGCGCTGTCGTTCCTGCTGGGCCTGCTCGGCGCGGGCGCGAAACTGTCGCGCAACCGCTTCACGAACGGCGTCGGCACCGTCTACACGACGCTGATCCGCGGCGTGCCCGACCTCGTGCTGATGTTGCTGCTGTTCTACAGCCTGCAGATCTGGCTGAACATGGCGACCGACGCGCTCGGCTGGGACCAGATCGACATCGACCCGTTCCTCGCCGGCGTGCTCGTGCTCGGCTTCATCTACGGCGCGTACTTCACCGAGACGTTCCGCGGCGCGTTCCTGTCGGTCCCGCGCGGCCAGCTCGAGGCCGGCAGCGCGTACGGGATGACGAACTGGCAGGTGTTCACGCGGATCATGTTCCCGCAGATGATGCGCTTCGCGCTGCCGGGCATCGGCAACAACTGGCAGGTGCTCGTGAAGTCGACCGCGCTCGTGTCGATCATCGGCCTCGCCGACGTCGTGAAGGCGTCGCAGGATGCCGGCAAGGGCACGCTGCGGTTCTTCTTCTTCACGCTGATCGCGGGTGCCGTCTACCTCGCGATCACGACGATCTCGAACTTCGTGCTGATGTGGCTCGAAAAGCGCTACTCGACCGGCGTCCGCAAGGCTGACCTATGATCGAACTCATCCAAGAATACTGGCGCAACTATCTCTACACCGACGGCTATCGCATCACCGGTGTCGCTATCACGCTGTGGCTGCTGGTCGTGTCGATCGGCCTCGGCTTCTGCCTGTCGATACCGCTCGCGGTCGCACGCGTATCGAAGAAGAAGTGGCTGTCGAGCGCCGTGTGGCTCTACACGTACGTGTTCCGCGGCACGCCGCTCTACGTGCAGCTGCTGCTCTGCTACACGGGCCTCTACAGCCTGCAGGCCGTGCGCGGCACGCCGATGCTCGACGCGTTCTTTCGCGACGGGATGCACTGCACGCTGCTCGCGTTCACGCTGAACACCTGCGCGTACACCACCGAGATCTTCGCGGGCGCGATCAAGGCGACCTCGTACGGCGAGATCGAAGCCGCGCGGGCGTACGGGATGTCGACGTTCACGATGTATCGTCGCGTGATCCTGCCGTCGGCGCTGCGCCGCGCGCTGCCGCTGTACAGCAACGAAGTGATCCTGATGCTGCACGCGACCACCGTCGCCTTCACCGCGACCGTGCCGGACATCCTGAAGATCGCCCGTGACGTCAACTCGGCGACCTACATGTCGTTCCATGCGTTCGGCATCGCCGCCCTGCTCTATCTCGTGATCTCGTTCACGCTCGTCTGGCTGTTCCGCCAGGCCGAGCGCCGCTGGCTCGCGTATCTGCGCCCGCAAGGCAAGTAAGTTTTCGCAGGACTATCGAATGAACTCCCAGACCCAGAAGCTTTTCGTCGACGATCTCCACAAGCGGTACGGCGACAACGAGGTGCTCAAGGGCGTGTCGCTGAAGGCGAACTCGGGCGACGTGATCAGCGTGATCGGCTCGTCCGGCTCCGGCAAGAGCACGATGCTCCGCTGCATCAACTTCCTCGAGCAGCCGAACGCGGGCCGCATCTTCGTCGACGGCGAGGAAGTGCGCACCGCGCTCGACAAGACGGGCGCGCTGCGCGCGGCCGATTCGAAGCAGCTGCAGCGCGTGCGCACCAAGCTGTCGATGGTGTTCCAGCACTTCAATCTCTGGTCGCACATGAACGTGATCGAGAACGTGATGGAAGCGCCCGTGAACGTGCTCGGCATCCCGAAGAAGGAGGCCGAGGAGCGCGCACGCGAGTATCTCGAGAAAGTCGGCCTCGCGCCGCGCGTCGAGAAGCAGTATCCGTCGCACCTGTCGGGCGGCCAGCAGCAGCGCGTGGCGATTGCCCGCGCGCTGGCGATGCATCCGGACGTGATGCTGTTCGACGAGCCGACGTCGGCGCTCGACCCGGAGCTGGTGGGCGAAGTACTGAAGGTGATGCAGAAGCTCGCCGAGGAAGGCCGCACGATGATCGTCGTCACGCACGAGATGGGCTTTGCGCGCAACGTGTCGAACCACGTGATGTTCCTGCACCAGGGCCGCGTCGAGGAGGAAGGCGTGCCGTCCGAGGTGTTCGCCAACCCGAAGAGCGAACGCCTGCGCGGGTTCCTGTCGGGCAGCCTCAAGTAACATCGCACGCTGCACGCCACGCGTCGCGACGCGTGAGCGGGCGCCCCGCGGTTCGCCGCGCGGCGCCCGTTTTGCATTGACGCGGCGTTATGCGGCGCCGACCGGCGCGGCGTCGGCGAACGCGCGCAGTTCGTCGCCCGCGAGCCGGTAGCGCACCCATTCGCTCTGCGGCGCCGCGCCGACGCTCTCGTAGAAGCGGATCGCCGGCTCGTTCCAGTCGAGCACGCTCCACTCGAAACGCCCGCAGCCCGACTCGACCGCGATCCGCGCGAGCGCCTTCAAGAGCCGCAGCCCGGCGCCCGCGCCGCGAAAACGCGGCGATACGTACAGATCCTCGAGATACAGCCCCTGCCGGGCAAGCCACGTCGAATACGAGAAAAAATACACGGCGAAGCCGGCCGGCTCGCCGTCGACCTCGCACATCAGCGCGCGCGCCGGCGATCCGTCGCCGAACAGGCTGCGCTCGAGCGACGCGGGCGTCGCGATCACTTCGTGTTCCGCCTTCTCGTAGATGGCCAGTTCGGTAATGAAACGCAGGATCTGCGGCACGTCGGCGACGGTGGCGGAACGGATGTCGATTTGCACGGGTTGAGCCCTCCTCCGGCCCGGGTGAAACGGGAAACGGCGCCGCGCAGCCGCGCTGGCACCCATCAGAGCGTCATGCTACGTTCATGCAGCCCCTGCAGGAAGTGCAGTTTCTTCATCCGGACCTGAACATGATGCATCCCGATCTGCGCCGCCTCGACCTGAACCTGCTCCTCGTGTTCGATGCGCTGTACCGCCACCGGTCCGTCGCCGCGGCCGCGCACGAGCTCGCGTTGAGTCCGTCCGCGTTGAGCCACGCGCTCGCGCGGCTGCGCGACGCGATCGGCGACGCGCTGTTCGTGCGCCTCGGCAACGAGATGCAGTCGACCGTGCGCGCCGACGACATCGCCACGTGGGCCGGCGACGCGCTCGACACGATGTCGAAGGGGCTCGCCCGCGCACGCCGCTTCGATCCCGCACAAAGCGACCGCACGTTCGTGTTCGCGGCGACCGACTACACGGCATTCGCCGTGCTGCCGGCGTTTCTCGCCCGCATCCAGCATGTCGCGCCGCAACTACGGATCCGCGTCGTGCATTCCGACCGGAAGATCTCCGTCGACGAACTCGCGGCCGGCCGCATCGATTTCGCGCTCGGCTACCACGAGGAATCGGCCGCCGACGCGCCGGGCATCGAGGACTTCGACTGGTTCTCCGACGACTACGTCGTGATCGCGAGCGCCGCGCATCCGGAGATTCGCCGGCGCCTGACGCTCGACCAGTACCTCGCGGCACGCCACGTGGTCGTCACGCCGTGGAACGAGTCGCGCGGTGTCGTCGACCATGTGCTCGACCGGCTCGGCCTCGCGCGGCAAGTCGCCGTGCAGTTGCCGACCGTGCTGGCCGCGCCGTTCGTGATCGCGGAATCCGCGCTGCTGATGACGGTGCCGAACCGCGCCGCGCAGGCGTTGCGGCACGCGGCGCCGATCCGCCTCTTTCCGGCGCCGTTCGAGATCCCGCGCTACACCGTGAAGGTCTACTCGCACGCGAAGCATGCGCGCACCGATGCGCATCGCTGGATTCGCGCACAGTTGCTCGACGCAAGGCCCGCCAATGCCTGACCGACACAGGTCGGTACATCGCGCCGGGCGTTGCCGGACAAGCGTTTCAGGCACCCGCCGCCTCTATCCGGCAGCCGCCCATTCATTACGAAATACTTACCAATTTTTCGTCTCCGACGCCTACGCCCGCGCCCTCGCAGCGTCAATAGTGGCAATCCTTGACCCCTGTTTGCAAAATTCGTGTCTCCCTTGCAGGACAAGGGTTTTCCGTTAATTGCAAACCCTTGGCACCCCTGTTGCCCACCGTGTTGCATGGCAATTTGGCGACACGTGTTAGTCAAACAACGATTTCCATCGCCACAAAATTGTATTTTTGCTAAATTAGTAACCAAAGTAGCAAAACGAAGTTCGTGAAATGTAGTTTAGCTTCACGACACTACAAGGAGACCCCGCAGGCCGACCCGGCTGCGCGGGACCGCTCAACGGTTTTCCGTCCGCTTGCCCGCGTGCTGCGCTTACCGGCCCTGCACGAGGTCTCCCTGGTTATCCCGCTTTTGCCCGGCGCTCGCGCTCCGGGCATCTCGTGCAGTCTGGGTTGACTTTTTGACAGGGTATGGAGGAGATGATGAAGAAAGCTTTGGTCGCGGCCGCGCTGATGGCTGCTGGGGTGGTGACGGCGCACGCGCAGAGCAGCGTCACGCTGTATGGCCGCCTGGATGCCGGCATCGAGTACATGAACGGCCTGCAAAACGGCCACCAAGTGCGCGCGGAAAGCGGCGACTGGGGCACGAGCCTCTGGGGCTTGAAGGGCACCGAGGACATTGGCGGCGGCAACAAGATCCTGTTCCACCTCGAAGGCGCGTTCAACACGATGACGGGCGGCTTCAGCGGCTCGATCTGGGATCGTTTCGCGACCGTCGGTATCTCGAACGACCAATACGGTACGCTGCTGTTGGGTCGCGAGCTCGCGATCGCCAACGGCGTGTGGGACTTCGACCCGTTCGGCCAGTCGGCCTGGTCGACGGCATCGCTGGTGCGCGGCCGCAACTGGAACAAGACCAGCAACAACGTGTCGTACCAGTCGCCGCAGTTCTACGGCCTGGACTTCTACGGCCAGTTCTCGTTCTCGAACTCGACCAGCTTCAACGGCAACACGACGGCCGGCCAACCGGGCCGTGCAGCCGGTGCACAGGTCACCTACACGAATTCGCTGTTCCAGTTGCGCGGTATCTACGACGAAACGCGCGACAGCAACGGCCGCTTCTCGGACGTGTTCAACTACTCGCGTGAATACTTCGCGGGCGTGAACGTGTTCCTCGGCCAGTTCAAGGTGCAAGCGGCCTACCAGGCATCGCGCGCGGACGGCAGCGGCGGCCCGGCAGTGAACGCCGGCGTGACGGGCACCCAGCAGGTCTGGGGCGGCGTGACGTGGCAGGCAACGCCGGCAGCGGCGCTGATCGCAGCCGTGTATCACGTGAACGCGAACCACGGCGGCGGCAACGCGAACATCTACACGGTCGGCGGCTCGTACAACATCTCGAAGCGCACGCTGTTCGACCTGCAGGTCGCGACGGTGCGCAACAGCAAGAACGCCAACTTCGGCCTGAACGCGAACGGCGCCGGTACGGCCGTGTCGACGGGCAACCCGAATCCGGGCGGCAGCCAGACCGGTGTCTACGCCGGTATCCAGCACCTGTTCTGATCAGGCGCCGTTCTCAAAGAATCGATTCAACGACGTTTTCCACGCTGCTGCGAGAGGCGCGTATCGGTGCGGTACCCAACCGGGTATCCGCACCGTTTTTTATTGGCGGGCCGGTTTTGTGCGACCCTTCGACGAAGGCGGCGCTCAGACGGCCGCTTCGTTCTCTTCGCCGGTGCGGATACGGATCACGCGCTCGACGTCCGACACGAAGATCTTGCCGTCGCCGATCTTGCCGGTGCGCGCCGCGCCGATCACCGCATCGATCACCTGGTCGACCTGCGCTTCCGCAACGACCACCTCGATCTTCATCTTCGGCAGGAAGTCGACGACGTATTCGGCGCCGCGATACAGCTCGGTATGGCCCTTCTGGCGGCCGAAACCCTTCACTTCCGTCACGGTCAGGCCCGTGAGACCCACTTCGGCGAGCGCTTCGCGGACTTCGTCCAGCTTGAACGGCTTGATGATGGCAGTGATGCGTTTCATGGTGGTTGTCCCCCAATGCTCGTTTGGATGAAAAATCGCGACCCCGATTGTAAGCCTGCGGGCCGCATGCGGCCCAGCACCGCTCAATCGAGACGTTCGGTAAACCGTGACGTGATCGGATAGCGCCAGTCGCGCCCGAACGCGCGATGCGTGACGCGAATGCCGATCGGCGCCTGGCGGCGCTTGTATTCGTTGATCTTGATGAGCCGCGTCACGCGTTCGACGTCGGCCTGCGCATAACCGGCCGCGACGATCTCGGCGAGCGGACGATCCTCTTCCATGTACATCCGCATGATCGCGTCGAGCACGTCGTACGGCGGCAGGCTGTCCTGGTCGGTCTGGTTCTCGCGCAGCTCGGCCGACGGCGCGCGGGTGAGAATCCGCTCGGGAATCACGTCGCGCAGCGGGTAGTCGGCCGTTTCGTTGCGATAGCGGCACAGCCGGTACACGAGCGTCTTCGCGATGTCCTTGATCACCGCGAACCCGCCGGCCATGTCGCCGTACAGCGTGCAGTAGCCGACCGCCATCTCGCTCTTGTTGCCCGTCGTCAGCACGATCGAGCCGAACTTGTTCGACAGCGCCATCAGCAGCGTGCCGCGAATGCGCGCCTGGATGTTCTCCTCCGTCGCGTCTTCCGCACGGCCCGCGAACTCGCCCGCGAGCGATGCGCGGAACGCATCGAACATCGGCGCGATCGCGATCTCGTCGTAGCGCACGCCGACGCGCCGCGCCATTTCCGCCGCGTCGGTGGTCGAGATGTCGGCCGTGAAGCGCGACGGCATCATCACTGCGCGCACGCGCTCCGGCCCGAGCGCATCGCATGCGACGGCCAGCACGAGCGCCGAATCGACGCCGCCCGACAGCCCGATCAGCACGCCCGGAAACCCGTTCTTGCCGATGTAGTCGCGCACGCCCGTCACGAGCGCGCGGTACACCTGCGCGTCCGTCGACAGCTCGGGCGCGATCGCGCCCGGCAGCGGCCGCGCGCCGTCGAATTCGACGATTGCGTGCCCTTCGTCGAACTGCGGCATCTTCGCGACGAGCGCGCCCTGCGCGTCGAGCACGAACGAGCCGCCGTCGAACACGAGCTCGTCCTGGCCGCCGACGAGGTTCACGTACACCATCGGCAACCCGGTTTCGCGAATCCGCGCGCGCAGGATGTCGATGCGCACCGCTTCCTTGTTCATGTGGTACGGCGAGCCGTTCGGGATCAGCAGCACCTGCGCGCCGGCCGCCTTCGCGATCTGCGCGGCCGATGCGTGCCACGCATCCTCGCAGATGATCACGCCGTATTTCACGCCGTTCAGCTCGAACACGAGCGGCTCGGCGTCCGTCGCGAAATAGCGCTTCTCGTCGAACACCTCGGCGTTGGGCAAATCCTGCTTGCGATAGGTGCCGAGGATCTCGCCGCCGACGATCAGCGATACCGCGTTGTAGGTATCGGTGGGCGGCACGCCGCGCTCGATCGGTCGGTTTGCATTACCATCGACGGCTGGCGCGTGCGCGCCTTCGCCCATGCTTCGCAGCGGATGGCCGACCAGCACCGCGAGCCCGTCGAATGCTTTCAACGCGTCGGCGAGCGCGTCGAGTGCCGAGGCCGCCGCCGCGTAGAACGCGGGCCGCAGCAGCAGGTCTTCCGGTGGATAGCCGGACAGCGCGAGTTCCGGCGCGACCATCAGCTGCGCACCATCGTTGTGCGCGGCGCGTGCGGCCGCGACGATCCGTGCGACGTTGCCGGCGAAGTCGCCGACGGTGACGTTGATTTGGGCGAGAGCGAGTCGGGTCTTCATGGCGGGATCGGCGCAGCCCGGCGGCGCGCTCTGAACGGCTGACGAAATCGTCCCGGTGCGGGCCGCGCAGGCCCGCGCATCCGGCGACACAGAACGGTACGGATTCACGCTTGAAACACGAACGCATCGATTATCGCACGGGCATCCTGTCGTCCCCCGCGGAGGTGCCGGCCGAAGAATGGAACGCGCTGCTCGCCCGCGACGCGCAGCCGACGCCCTTCCTGCGCCACGAATTCCTCGACGCGCTGCACGTCGCGCGCTGCGCGGTCGACGATACCGGCTGGTCGCCGCACTTCGTCACGCTGACCGACGAGCGCACCGGCCGCCTCGTGGCCGCCGCGCCCGTCTACGCGAAGCAGCATTCGTACGGCGAATACGTGTTCGACTGGGCCTGGGCCGACGCGTACCAGCGCAACGACCTGCCCTACTACCCGAAGCTGCTGTGCGCGGTGCCGTTCACGCCCGTGCAGGGCACGCGCCTGCTCGCGGCCGACGACGACGCGCGCCGCCGGCTCGCGGCCACGCTGCTCGCGTTCGCCGAGCAGAGCGACGTGTCGTCGCTGCACGTGCTGTTCCCGACCGGCGACGAAGCGGCGCTCCTCGAATCGATGGGGATGATGCTGCGCGAAGGCGTGCAGTTCCACTGGATCAACGACGGCTACCGCCACTTCGACGATTTCCTCGGCACGCTCGAGCAGAAGAAGCGCAAGAACATCCGTGCCGAGCGGCGCAAGGTGCACGACGCGGGCGTGACGTTCCGGCGGCTCACCGGCGACCAGATCACCGACGCCGACTGGCGCTTCTTCTCGCGCTGCTACCGGCAGACCTATCGCGAACACTATTCGAGCCCGTACCTGAATCTCGACTTCTTCCGCACGATCGGCGCGACGATGCCCGAGAACCTGCTGCTCGTGATCGCGGAAGCCGGCGGGCAGCCGATCGCGAGTGCGCTCGCCGTCTACCGGCGCGGCGAAAACGGCGGCGGCACGCTGTATGGCCGCTATTGGGGCGCGCTCGAACACGTGCCCTGCCTGCATTTCGAAACGGCCTACTATCAGTTGCTCGAATTCTGCATCGAGGCCGGGCTCGATACGTTCGAAGGCGGCGCACAGGGCGAACACAAGCTCGCGCGCGGCTTCCTGCCGACCGTCACGCACTCCGCGCACTGGCTCGCGCACCCGGCGTTCTCGGACGCAGTCGCACGCTTTCTCGAACGCGAGACCGAGCATATCCACGCGTACGTCGACGAACTGCGCGAACACGATCCGTTCCGGCGCAGCGGCAAGTAACGTCATCAAGCGCACCGGCATGCGAGAAGTCACGGCCGGCTTCGCCGCATGCCACACGGCTCCTTCGGCTCCGTGCGCGGCGAGCGTCACCGCCATCGGCAGCGCCTGGATCACCCACGCGACGCAATCGTCGAACGCCGGACCAGCGAAGTTTTCATTGATCCGCCTGAATCGATCTGTTGTACTTGTCACCACACTCCAGCGTCCCAGTTTAAAAAATCGACCGGTCACCATGCTTGACCGGCAGGAGCAGTACCTGACCTCTCGCAGCGGGGGCAACCCGAAGGTCATGGAGAGAGACATGGAGTTACGACAGAAATCGGTATCCGTCCGGGTCTACCGACAGGCGCTCGACGACCTGCGCCGCAACGGCTTCGACGTCGCGCCGCTGTATGCGACGCTCGGCATCGGCGCGGCCGATCTCGCCGACGACGCGCGGCGCATCCCCGGCGATCGGCACGTCGCCGCGATGCGGCTGATGAGCGACTGGCCGTTGTCCTGGCATCGGCCGCCGCCGCAGGTCGTGCCGTGGCTCGCACCGTTCCCCGAGCTCGCGGGCATCACCTGCAACGCCGCGACGCTGCGCGACGCGCTGCACGGCTACCTGCGCTACCGCGAACTGATCGGCAACGTCGACTGGCTTTTCGCGCATGAAACGGGCGACGCGATCGCACTCGAGTACGTGAACGAGGGTGACGGCCGGCCCGCCAGCAGCGCGTTCGCGAATTTCGCGATCCTCGTCGCGCTCGCGCGCCTGTACGATCCGCACGTGCGGATCGACGAAGCCGCGTTCGCGGGCCGCGCGTTCGCGCCGACGGCCGCGTTGCGCGACCTCCTCGGCGCGGCGGTGTCGTTCGATGCCGCATGCAACCGCGTCGTGCTGCGCTCCGCGCGCTTCGACACACCGTTCGAGCGCTACAACGCGCCGCTCGCGGACATCCAGCGCCATGCGGCCGACGCCGCGCGCGAGCGCGTGCGCGCCCGCTCGACGTTCGGCTCGTCGGTCGAGCAATGCGTGCGCGACTGGCTGCGCACGTCCGACGACGCCGACGTGCCGTCCGACACGTTGATGGAGCATGTCTGCGCGCGCTTCGCGATGTCGCGCTGGACACTGCGCCGGCGGCTGCATCGCGAAGCGGTCGGGTTTCACGCGCTCGTCGCGCAGGCGCGGCTCGGTGAAGCGCGCGACCTGCTGCTGAATACGCAACTGCCGATCGGCGAGATCGGCGCGCGGGTCGGCTTCCGTTCGACGAGCGCGTTCACACGCTTCTTCACGCGCGAACTCGGCGCGGCGCCGAGCCGCTTCCGCGACGGGCACGGCGATCGGTGGCGTTGACGGGCGCTTTTTCTGAGACACTGGCGGCTTCGCATCCCGCCGCCCTGCCATGTCCTGGTTTCTGTATCTGATCGAATGCGCCGACGACAGCGTCTATACGGGCATCACGACCGACGTTGCCGCACGCTTCGACGAGCACGCATCGGGCAAGGGCGCGCGCTATACGCGCTCGCGCAAGCCGCGCGCGGTGCTCGCGTCGTTTCCGCTGCCCGACCGGTCGAGCGCGTCCCGCGCCGAATACTGGGTGAAACGGCTCACGGCGGTGCAGAAGCGGGAACTGGCGGCCGGACTGCGGACACTGGAGTCGGTACTGCCGGCCGTGGTGGCCGTCGATACGAGCGGTGACGCGGCCGGGTCGAAGGCCGGTGCGCGCGGGCGGAAGAAGGCGAAGAACGTCGATAGTGCGGAGAAGACGGTCGAGACGGGCAAAAAACCGAAGAAGGCCGGAAAGGCCGGGAAAGCCGAAAAGGTCGACAAGCCTGCAAAAGCCACCAAGCCTTCCAAGGCGACAAAAGCCACACCGGTCGCGAAACGCAAGAAGCCCGACAGCGATGCGGTCGCAAGAAAGACTTCATCGCGCGACACCCCGGTAAAGAAGGACAAGCCGGCCACGCCTTCTTCGTCGAAAAGAAAAGTGCAGGCAGCCAGCGGCAAACCCGTTACGAACGGACGCGAAAACACCGCGCCCGCGCCGGCCCGCCGCCGCCCGTCTGCTACCCGAGCCGCCGAAGCGCCCGAGGCTTCCGTTGCCCCTCGCCGCACGAAGCGCACGAAGGACGCGCCGTCCACCGCCACGTCGCCTGCGGCCGTGCCTGTCTCCGCGCACAAACGCCCCCAACGCACAAAACAAAACCGCGCGGCCTCCTGAGGAGACACGCGCGGTTTGCGTTTCGCACGAACCGGCCGTCGGCCGGTACGCCGCTTACTTCTTGTAGTTCGCTGCGCCGTCGGTGATTTCCTTGTGCGCGGCTTCGATGCCGGCCCAGCCTTCGACCTTCACCCACTTGCCCTTCTCGAGCGCCTTGTATTGCTCGAAGAAATGCTTGATCTGGTCTTTCAGGTACTCGGGCACGTCGTCGATCGACTTCAGGTTTGCCGTCATCGGGCAGATCTTGTCGTGCGGCACGGCGACCAGCTTCGCGTCGACGCCCGACTCGTCGGTCATCTGCAGCATGCCGAGCACGCGCGAACGCACGATCGAGCCTGCCAGCAGCGGGAACGGCGTGATCACGAGCACGTCAACCGGATCGCCGTCGCCCGACAGCGTCTGCGGGATGTAGCCGTAGTTCACCGGATAGCGCATGCCCGTGCCGATGAAGCGGTCGACGACGAGAAGGCCCAGTTCCTTGTCCGCCTCGTACTTCACCGGATCGCTTTGCGCGGGAATCTCGATGATCACGTTGAAATCTTGCGGCAGGTCCTTGCCGGCCGGAACATGATTGAAGCTCATGAGCACTCTCTGTAGGTCGATGGGAATTCGGGACAGGGCGCCGCGGCCGATGCATCGCCGCAGGCGTCCCGCAAGGGAATGCGCCATTATAGCCAATCGACCGGTGGCGTCCGGATGACGATCGGCCGATAATCGTTCCCGATGCCCGGCCGTCGAACCATCGGCGGCGTTACATGGAATCGGCATCGGCGGCTGAGGCGCTGCCGCCGGCCGACCGCGAAACATGGGGCCTGGGTGGGCGCCGAAGCGCCAACTCGGGTCGACCGCGAAGCATGGGGCCCGGGTGAGCGCTGAAGCGCCAACTCGGGTCGACCGCGAAGCATGGGACCCGGGTAAGTGCTGAAGCGCTAACTCGGGTCGACCGCGAAGCATGGGGCCTGGGTGAGCGCTGAAGCGCTAACTCGAGTCGACCGCGAAGCATGGGACCCGAGTAAGCGCTGAAGCGCTAACTCGGGTCGACCGCGAAGCATGGGACCCGAGTAAGCGCTGAAGCGCTAACTCGGGTCGACAGGAGGAGGCATGGAAGAGGCGAAGCACTTCATCGCGGGCGAATGGACGTTGCCCGCGCAACTGGAAACCATCGCGGTCGTCGATCCCTCCGACGGCCAGCCATTCGCGTCGATCGCCCGCGGCACGGCGCCCGACATCGAGCGCGCGGTCGCCGCGGCCCGCGACGCATTCGCGGGCCCGTGGGGCGCCGCCAGCGCCGCCGAGCGCGGCCGCGTGCTGATGCGGCTGTCGGCGCGTGTCGCCGCCTCGATCGAGGAACTCGCCGCGATTGAAGCGCGCGACACCGGCAAGCCGCTGAAACAGGCACGCGCCGACGCAGCCGCGCTCGCGCGCTACTTCGAGTTCTATGCAGGCGCCGCCGACAAGCTGCACGGCGAAACCCTCCCCTATCAAGCCGGCTACACGGTGCTGACGGTGCGCGAGCCGCACGGCGTCACGGGCCACATCGTGCCGTGGAACTACCCGATGCAGATCTTCGGGCGCAGCGTCGGCGCCGCGCTCGCGGCCGGCAACGCCTGTGTCGTCAAGCCGGCCGAGGATGCGTGCCTGTCGTTGCTGCGCGTCGCCGAGCTGGCCGTCGAGGCCGGGCTGCCGGCCGGTGCGCTCAACATCGTCACCGGCTACGGCCATGAAGCCGGCGCCGCACTCGCGCGCCATCCCGGCATCGACCACATCTCGTTCACGGGTTCGCCGGCCACCGGCAAGCTGGTCACGCAGATGGCGGCCGAGAACCACGTACCCGTCACGCTCGAACTCGGCGGCAAGTCGCCACAGATCGTGTTCGCCGATGCCGATCTCGAAGCGGCGCTGCCCGTGCTCGTGTCCGCGATCGTGCAGAACGGCGGGCAGACCTGCTCGGCCGGCAGCCGCGTGCTGATCGAGCGCGCGGTATACGAGCCGCTCGTCGAGCGCCTCGCCACCGCGTTCAACGGGCTGCGCGTCGGCCCGAGCCGCGCCGACCTCGACTGCGGCCCGCTGATCAACGCAAAGCAGCAGCAGCGCGTGTGGGATTTCCTGTCCGATGCACAGCACGACGGCATTCCGATGGCCGCGCACGGGCAGGTCGTCGCCGACGCGCCCGAAAGCGGCTTCTACCAGGCGCCCGCGCTGTTGCGCGACGTGCCGCCGTCGCACCGGCTCGCGCAGGAGGAGGTGTTCGGCCCCGTGCTCGCCGCGATGCGTTTCGTCGACGAGGACGAAGCCGTCGCGCTGGCGAACGGCACGCCGTACGGCCTCGTCGCGGGCATCTGGACGCGCGACGGCGCGCGCCAGATGCGTCTCGCGCGGCGCCTGCGGGCGGGCCAGGTGTTCATCAACAACTACGGCGCGGGCGGCGGCGTCGAGCTGCCGTTCGGCGGCGTCGGCCACTCGGGGCATGGCCGCGAGAAAGGCTTCGAGGCACTGTACGGCTTCACCGCACTGAAAACGATCGCGATCCGGCACGGCTGACCGCGCCGCAAGCAGCACTTGGCACGTGGCCGGCAGCGCCCGGCCGCGTGCCGAAGCATGACGACACTCATATCCAGCACAGGAGACACACCATGCGGTTGAGCGGGAAGACGGCAATCGTCACGGGCGGCGGCTCGGGATTCGGCGAAGGCATCGCGAAGACCTATGCGCGCGAAGGCGCGAACGTCGTCGTCAACGACCTGAACGGCGCGGCAGCCGAGCGCGTCGCGAGCGAAATCGCGCTCGCGGGCGGCAAGGCCATCGCGGTGGCCGGCGACGTGTCGAGGCAGGACGACTGGCACGCGCTGCTGCAAGCCGCGCTCGACGATTTCCATGCGGTGCAGATCGTCGTGAACAACGCAGGCACCACGCACCGCAACAAGCCGGTGCTCGATGTAACGGAGGCCGAATTCGACCGCGTGTACGCGGTCAACATGAAAAGCCTGTTCTGGTGCGTGCAGACTTTCGTGCCGTACTTCCGCGAACAGGGCGGCGGCGTGTTCGTGAACGTCGCGTCGACGGCCGGCGTGCGGCCGCGCCCGGGCCTCGTCTGGTACAACAGCACGAAGGGCGCGATGATCACCGCAAGCAAGTCGCTCGCGGCCGAGCTCGGCGCCGACCGCATCCGCGTGAACTGCATCAACCCCGTGCTCGGCGAAACCGCGTTGATGACCGAATTCATGGGCTGCGAGGACACCCCCGAGAACCGCAGCCGGTTCCTCGCGACGATCCCGCTCGGCCGCTTCTCGACGCCGCAGGACATCGCGAACGCGGCGCTTTACCTTGCCTCCGACGAAGCTGAATTCATCACGGGCGTTTGTCTCGAAGTCGACGGCGGACGCTGCATCTAGCCGCGCCTGTCGCGCCGGAATACACCCATCGGCCGACACCCAAGCATTGCTTCGCACGAAACCGGGCCTGGCATCGATACGCCGGCCCCGGCCAACTACAAGGACAGCGGTGCATGGGATCCAAGTAACCGCTAAAGCGCTAACTTTGATCGACAGGAGACAACATGGCAACATCGACGCAGTCGCTGCCGGGCTCGTCCGGCGCATTCGAGGAAGCAACCTATCGCAAGGTGTCGTGGCGGCTCGTGCCGCTCCTGCTGCTGTGCTACGTGGTCGCGTATCTCGACCGCGTGAACGTCGGGTTCGCGAAGCTGCAGATGGCGACCGACCTGAACCTCAGCGACACCGTCTACGGGCTCGGCGCCGGGATCTTCTTCTTCGGCTATTTCCTCTTCGAAGTGCCGAGCAACATCATCCTGCACAGGGTCGGCGCACGCGTGTGGATCGCGCGGATCATGGCGACGTGGGGCGTGATCTCGATCCTGACGATGTTCGTCACGACGCCCGCGATGTTCTACGTGATGCGCTTCCTGCTCGGCGTCGCCGAGGCGGGCTTCTTCCCCGGCGTGATCCTCTACCTCACCTACTGGTATCCCGCGCACCGGCGCGGCCGGATGACGACGTTCTTCATGACGGCCGTCGCGCTGTCCGGCGTGATCGGCGGGCCGCTCTCGGGCTTCATCCTGAAGGCGTTCGACGGCATCAGCGGATGGCACGGCTGGCAATGGCTGTTCCTGCTCGAGGGTATCCCGTCGGTGCTGGTCGGCGTGGTCGTATTCCTCAAGCTGGACGAGCGGATCGAGAAGGCGAACTGGCTGACCGACGACGAAAAGGCGCTGCTCACGCGCAACGTCGATGCTGAAGAAGCCACCAAGGAAGACCCGCCGCTCGGCGTCGTGATGTCGAGCCCGCGCGTGTGGCTGATGGCGCTGATCTACTTCTCGTTCGTGATGGGGCTCTACGGCGTCGGCTTCTGGCTGCCGACCATCATCAAGGCCACCGGCGTGACCGACACGTTCATGATCGGCCTGCTGTCGGCGATTCCGTATGCGGCCGCCGTGGTCGCGATGATCCTGATCGCACGCAGCGCGGACCGGCACCGCGAGCGCCGCTGGCACGTCGCGATTCCAGCCGCGATCGGCGCGCTCGGGCTCGTGCTGTCGGTGATCTGGGCGCACCAGACCGCGCTCGCGATGCTTGGCCTCACGCTCGCGACGATCGGCATCCTGACGACGCTGCCGCTGTTCTGGAGCCTGCCGACCGCGTTCCTCGGCGGCACCGCGGCCGCGGCCGGCATCGCGATGATCAACTCGATCGGCAACCTCGCCGGCTTCCTGAGCCCGTACATGATGGGCTGGCTCAAGCAGGCAACGGGCGCCAACGATTCGGGCATGTACATGCTCGCCGGGTTCCTCGTGCTCGGCGGGCTGCTGGCGCTGTCGGTGCCGAAGCGGCTGGTCGACAAGTAAGGCGGGGCGCATGACGCCCGCCGACCGATAACCGATCGACACCCGAAACGCCCCGCTGGCCGGAACCGCTCCGGCCGGCGGGGCGTTTCTGTTTCCGCGCACGCACCGCTTGAGAGATGCGGGTTCGGTATCCCGTCAATGATGACTCACCGGGCTCCAAAATATTCCCTATTAATCCCTTTATCATGGAACAATAAGGAATATTCCTGGCACCACTGGCCGATCATGTTCCATACCGTCGAAGAGTCCGCCGCCCGCCTGCGCCTCCACCCGAAGACCGTCCTGCGCTTCATCCGCGAGGGCAAGCTGCATGCAACGCGGGTCGGCCGTGCGTACCGCATCCTCGACGCCGACCTCGCCGCGTTCGCGCACACGAAGCCGGCCGCGCCCGTGCCGCGTGCGGTGCGCGTCACCAGCATCGTCGACATTCCGGACGCGTCGCAGTCGCTGCACCAGTACCTGTCGCGGTCGCTGCATGCGATGGCGTCCGGCCGCACGTCGTATGTCGACCCGGTGCGAATCGACGTCACGTTCGATCCCGCCGCGAGCCTCGTCAAGGTCATCGTCGCCGCAACGCCGGCCGACACGGCCGCGCTGATGTCGTCGCTCGAAGCACTGCTGCAGCAAAGCGGGACATGAACGCGATCTTCAGATCGCCCCGCCACGCACGCGCGATTCGCGTGGCTTACGAGGCAGCGCTGTCGCACTGGCCGGCCGGGTATCGGCGCATCACCGTGCAGACGCGCCATGGCGCGACCCATGTGATCGCCTGCGGCCCGGAACACGCGCCGCCGGTCGTACTGATCCACGGCGCACAGACGACAGCGGCGAGCTGGCAGCATTACGCGGCCGAATGGTCGACGCATTGCCGGCTCTACGCGATCGACGTGATCGGCGAAGCGGGACCCAGCACCCCGTCGCGACCACCGCTCGCAAGCGACGCGTACGCGCAGTGGCTCGACGACGTGCTCGACGGCCTGGGCGTGTCGCGCGCCGCGTTCATCGGCATCTCGCTGGGTGCGCGAACCGCGCTCGATTTTGCGTTGCGCCGGCCAGCGCGCGTCACACGGCTTGTGTTGCTCTGCCCGTCCGGCATCGGCCGGCAGAAGCCGTTTCTGTGGTGGGCGCTGCCGCTGTTGCTGCTCGGCGATGTCGGGCGCACCTGCGTGCGACGACGCGTGCTCGGTCGTCTGCCACCCGCAACCACGCCGGCCGAGCGCGACACATTCGAGCTCATGCGCGCCGTGGATCGCGGCTTCCGGCCGCGCCTCGAAGCGATCCCGGTGTTCGGCGACGACACGCTGCGCACGCTGTCCACGCCCGTGCTGGTGATCGTCGGCGGCCGCGACGTCATGCTCGATTCGCACGACACGCGCGATCGCCTGACGCGTCTCGTACCGCACGCGCAGGTCCTGTTTCTTCCGGATCAATACCACTTCATCCGCGGGCAGCGCGACACCGTGCTCGCCTTTCTCATGTCGACGGAGCCCACCCGCATGCACCACCGAATCGTCCAGGCAGCCGGCCACCGTGTGCTGGTCCGCGATCCTGCCGCCGGTCTCGTCCAGCGCGAAAGCGATGCGCTCGACCTCGTCGCGCTCGCGCACGAACATGAAGTCGACTGGGTCGCGGTGCCCGCGGACGCGCTGCACGACGACTTCTACCGGCTCGAAAGCGGCCTCGCTGGCACCGTGCTGCAGAAGTGCGTCAACTACGGCGTCCGGCTCGGCGTGGTCGGTGATATCGACCGCTGGCTCGCGCGCAGCGAAGCGCTCCGCGCGCTCGTTCGCGAGTCCAATCGCGGCGCATCGGTTTGGTTCGTCGCAAACGAGGCGGACCTGCTGCGCAAGCTCGGCGCATGACGTGCCATCCAGGGCCGCCCTGGACGAAAAAATGCCCCAAAGGCCTTCCGGCATTCGGGGCATTTTTACGAAGGTTGCACGAGCCGCCTGCAGCAGGCAGCCACGCCACCCGCATCAGACCACCGTAATCGCGAGCGCGCTTTCGCGGTAGTGCTTCGCCGCCTTGTCGGTTTCGCCGAGATGCTCGAACAGGCGCGCGAGCGCGCGATGCGCACGCACCTTCAGCGCCTCGTTGTCGGCCAGCTTCAGTGCCGATTCGAGGAACGACTGCGCCTTGCCCCACAGCTGCTGCTGCTGGCACAGGCGACCGAGCGCGAACAGCAGGTCGGCATCCTCCGGGTGATCCTTCTTCCACCCTTCCGCCTTCTGGATCAGCGGCAGCGCATCGGCACCGGCCGTGTCCGGATAACGGCGCAGCAGGCGCGCATCCCAGTTGTGCGCCAGCGCGTCCTCGACGATGCGGCGCGCTTCGTTGCGGCGCTCGAGCGGCACGAGCAGATCGGCGGCGAGATCGGCGAGACGCGGCGACTGGCGCTCGACCGGCGACAGCGACTGCCACACCTCGAGCAGCGCGTCCGGGTCGTGCCGGCGTTCGCGCAGCAGGTTTTCCGCGGCCTGCTGGCGCAGCCGCACGGCCGCGGCCGGATGCAGCGCCTCGCGCTTCTCGAGCGCCTTCGCAAGCTTCAGCACCTCGGCCCAGTTCTTCAACTGCTGCTGCGCGCGCAGCGCGACCTGCTGCGCATGGATGCGCTTGCCGCCCGCCTGCAGGTCGGCCAGCGCGGCCAGCGCGCCGTCGGCATCACGCGCATCCGCGCGCATGTCGGCCGCGGCGAGCAGCCGTGCGTCCTGCCATTCCGGCGCGTCGACCTTCGACAGCCAGTCATCGCGGCGCGTGTATTCGTGCATCCGGTGCGCGGCGGTGGCCGCGACGAGACTCGCCGCACCCAGGTTCGCATCGACCGACAACGCTTCACGTGCGGCCTTCTCCGCGCGCGAGAAGCGGCCCGCGTACAGGTTCGCGATCGCGTCACGCAGCGATGCCTGTGCCTTCTCGTTGCGCGAGCGCGCCCGATACGCGGCGACCCGCTGCGGCATGCGCCAGATGTTGCGCACGATGCGCAGCAGCGCATACACGACGATGAACAGCACGACGATGGTGATCACGAACAGGTTCAGCGACACGTCGATCCGGTACGGCGGATAGACGAGCAGCACCTGCCCCGCGTCAAAGCGGCCGACGGTGGCGAGCGCGGCGGCGATCGCGAACAGGACCGCGAGCCAGACGATTCCTCGAAGCGTCATCGTTACCCCCGGCTCTTGAACTGCTGAACGGCGTTCAGGCTCGTGTTCAGGTTCGGCACCGCAACCGTCAGCGATGCGCCGTCAACCTGCTTGAGCAGATCCTCGACGGTCTGCGTGTCCTTCGATGCCTGGTCGAAATACTTCCCGAGCGACGCCTGTGCGGCGTGCAGGTCGGCCTTCATCGCGCTGTCGTTGCGCGCGAGCAGCGACAGGCGGGCGGTCAACAGGCGCAGCTTCACGTTCTCGCGCACGAAGTAGCCCTGGTCGGGCGACGCGAGCATCGCGTCCGCGTTGTCGATGCGGCGCACCTGCACGAGCCCCTTCAACTGCTGGCCGAGGCCGGCCGAGAAGTCGTGCCACCACACCTTCCAGCGCGGCTCGCCGGCCACGGCCGACGACGCGGCGTCGGCCGGCGCGGCCTTCGGCGCCTCGTGCGGGACGATCGCCTCGCCGGACAGCGGCAGCGCGTCGATCTTCGCGATCGCATCGTCGAGCTTGATCGCCAGGCCCGTGAGGTCGGCGGCCGGTGCGGCCTTCAGCTTCTCGATGTCCAGCGCGAGCGCCTTGCGGACGGTGACGGCCTGCGCGCTCTGCGACGTTGCGAGGCGCGCGTCGGCGTTCTGCAGCGCGATCAGCGCGAGCTGCGTGTTGCCGGTCAACTGAAGCTGCTGGCTCGCGCTCGACAGCATCTGGTCGATTTCCTCGAGCATCCACGCATCGCGGTTGCGCGACAGGTCCTGGTATTGCTGCTGCAGCGCCTGCTGCGCGCTCTGCGCGTCGGCGAGCTTGCCGTCGAGCTGCGCAAGCTGCGTGTCGACCTGGTGCGTGCTCGCGAGCGCCTGCTCGGTCTTCATGCGCGTCTCGGCCGTCTGCGCGTCGAGCGCCTTCTGGCGCGTGACGAACGTGCCGTCGAGCCGGTCGATCTTGCGGTTCAGCGCGTAGCCGCCGACGCCCGCCGCACAGCCGAGCACGACGACGACGAACCACAGCACCGCGCTGCCGCCGCGGCGCGCGGGCGGTTCGGCGCCCATGTAGGCAGGACGGGACGGCGGTGCGGATGCAGCGGCCGGCTGGGAAGCGACGCTTTTGGAATCGTTGGTATCTGTCATGCGTTTAGTCACCGGTGCGGCTGTCGCCGGTTGGACGGCCTCGTCGGCCATCGTTCGAAACGCGCGGACGATGCGCTCATCGCCCGCGCCGGTCAGCGTAATCCTATCAAAACCCAATGAACGCGCGGTCTGCTCGATCCGCGGATGCGGCGTCACGAGCGGCGCGTGCTTCAGCGCGTCGATCTCGGCATCGTTCAGATGCGCCCGCGCGAGTTCGTGCAGGTTGCGCACGCCTTCCGAGCTCGTGACGAGCCACGCATGCGGTTCGCCGTGGAGCAGCGCATGCACGCGCTCCCACGCGCCGACGCGCGGCTCGGGCACGACGCGCCGGTACGCGGCGACGAGCGTGACGTCCGCACCGGCCTCGCGCAATCGTTCGGCGAGCCATTCGCGCCCGCCGTCGCCACGCACGATCAGCACGCGCTTGCCCGCCAGCGCCTGCGCGCCGCCGAACGCGGCCTCGATGCACGCGAACAGGCTTTCCGAATCGTAATGGGGCACGCCACCGTCGGCCGGCGCCTGCGGCGCGATCACGCGATGCGCGGGCGCCGCGATGCCATGGCGCTCGAGCGCCGCGACGCTGCCGGGCCCGACCACGCCGACCGGCAGCGCGTTCGGCCAGATCGCGCCGTACTGCGCGAGCGCGCGGTCGATCGCGTTCGGCGATACGAAAATCACCAGCGCGTAGTCGGCGAGCGCCGCGAATGCCGCGTCGAGCGGCGCCGGATCGTCGACCGGCGCAATGTCGATCAACGGAAATTCGAGCACGTCGCAGCCGGCCTCGGCCAGTTGCGACGCAAGCGCGCCGGACTGGCCGTCCGGGCGCGTCAGGACAGCGGTGAACGCGCGCGCGCCGCCCGCCATCAGGCGTCGCCCTTGCCGGCGGCCTGCGAGCCCGCGAGCAGCGCCCGGACGATGTCGAGCGCGCCTTGCGCCTCGAGTTCGTCGGATACCGCGCGGCCGAGCGCGAGCGCATCGGCGACGGTCATCACGGCCCCGCACTCCTCGGCCGTCAGCACGCGCTTGCCGTCGGTCGTCGATACGCGGCCCGTCAGGTACAGTTCGCCCGCGCGCCACACCGCGTGCGCGGCGAGCGGCACCTCGCAGCTGCCGCCGAGCGCGCGCGACACCATCCGCTCGGCCTCGACCGCGAGCGCGGTCTGCGGGTCGTGCAGCGGCGCGAGCCATGCGGCGACGTCGTGGCGGTGCGAGGCTATCTCGATGCCGAGCGCGCCCTGGCCCGCCGCGGGCGGGCTGGCTTCGACGTCGATCAGCGTGCGAATGCGCGCTTCCAGGCCGAGGCGTTTCAGGCCGGCGGCCGCGAGGATGATCGCCGCGTAGTCGCCGCGATCGAGTTTCGACAGGCGCGTGTCGAGGTTGCCGCGCAGCGGCAGCACGTCCAGGTGCGGGTAGCGCGAGCGCAGCATCGCTTCGCGGCGCAGGCTCGACGTGCCGACCACGGCGCCGGCCGGCAGCGCGTCGAGCGACGCGTAGTCGTTCGACACGAATGCGTCGCGCGGGTCCTCGCGTTCCATGATCGCGGCGAGCGAGAAGCCGTCGGGCAGCGCCATCGGCACGTCCTTCAGCGAATGCACGGCGAGATCGGCGCGGCCGTCGGCGAGCGCGGCCTCCAGTTCCTTCACGAACAGGCCCTTGCCGCCGACCTTCGACAGCGTGCGATCGAGAATCTGGTCGCCGCGCGTCGTCATCCCGAGGATTTTCACGTCACAAGCTGGATATAATTTGCGCAGCGCATCACGCACATGTTCGGCTTGCCACATCGCCAGGCGGCTTTCGCGCGAAGCAATCGTCAACGTCGCGGGCGGCTGTGCCTGTTGCGGCCCGGCCGCGGGGATCTCGGAATTCATTGCTGGAACATCGAAGGACGGGATTGAAGATCGAACAATGGTAGCACGCACGCCCCTGCCCGCCCGGGCCCGGAGCCTGCGCCCGGCCTGCCGCCGAGCGGGTCGCGGCGCCGATGTGCGGATGTGCCGCACGTAGCTGGTTGCTTGACCGCAGTTTCGCAGTTTCCGCAGTTCCTTTTGACTCGAGCTTTCCCAAGGAAACCCATCGTGAAGTCTTCCGGATCGGCGCGTACGGCGCGCCGCAATGCTGCCCTGTCCTCCTCCGACGCCTCGACGGACACCGTCGCCACCGCCGCGAACGGCCGTGCGAAAACGGCAACGAAACCGAAAGACCCGATACGTCAGACAAAACGCGCGACGAAAGCCGCCGGCCCGGCTGCCCGCACCGCGGCCCGCACGGCCGGTGCGCCGAAGTCCGGCACGCGCACGCGCGAGGACAAGGACGGCCCGCTGTTCGAAGACATCCGCTTCCTCGGCCGCCTGCTCGGCGACGTCGTGCGCGAGCAGGAAGGCGACACCGTGTTCGACGTCGTCGAGACGATCCGCCAGACGGCCGTCAAGTTCCGCCGCGAGGACGACAGCGAAGCCGCGCAGACGCTCGAGAAGAAGCTGCGCAAGCTGACGCCGGAACAGACGGTGAGCGTCGTGCGTGCGTTCAGCTATTTCTCGCACCTCGCGAACATCGCGGAAGACCGCCACCACAACCGCCGCCGCCGCATCCACGCGCTGGCCGGCTCCGCGTCGCAGCCCGGCACGGTCGCGTACGCGCTCGAACAACTGAAGACGACCGGCAACGCGTCGAAGCGCCTGCTGCAACGCTTCTTCGACGATGCGCTGATCGTGCCGGTGCTGACCGCGCACCCGACCGAAGTGCAGCGCAAGAGCATCCTCGACGCCCAGCACGACATCGCGCGCCTGCTCGCCGAGCGCGACCAGGAACTGACGAGCCGTGAGCGCCAGCACAACGAATCGATGCTGCGCGCGCGCGTCACCGCGCTGTGGCAGACCCGCATGCTGCGCGACTCGCGCCTGACGGTCGGCGACGAGATCGAGAACGCGCTGTCGTACTACCGCGCGACGTTCCTCGACGAACTGCCCGCGCTGTACGGCGACATCGAGGCCGCACTCGCCGAGCACGGCCTGTCCGCGCGCGTACCCGCGTTCTTCCAGATGGGCAGCTGGATCGGCGGCGACCGCGACGGCAACCCGAACGTGACCGCGCCGACGCTCGAGGAAGCGATCAACCGCCAGGCCGCGGTGATCCTCGAGCACTATCTGGAACAGGTGCACAAGCTCGGCGCCGAGCTGTCGGTGTCGAACCTGCTCGTCGGTGCGAACGACGCCGTGAAGGCGCTCGCGGCAGCTTCGCCCGACCAGTCGCCGCACCGCGTCGACGAACCGTATCGCCGTGCACTGATCGGCATCTACACGCGCCTCGCCGCAAGCGCGCGCGTGCGGCTCGGCGAAGGCACGGTGCCGGTGCGCAGCGCAGGCCGCGGCGCGCCGCCCGTGCGTGCGGTCCCGTACGCGGATTCCGAAGCGTTCGTCGCCGACCTGAAGGTGCTGACCGCGTCGCTCGACGAACACCACGGCACGTCGCTCGCCGCGCCGCGCCTCGCGCCGCTCGTGCGCGCGGCCGAAGTGTTCGGCTTCCATCTCGCGAGCATCGACCTGCGCCAGAGCTCCGACATCCACGAAGCCGTGGTTGCCGAACTGTTCGCCCGCGCGGGCGTCGAAGCCGACTACGCGGCGCTCGCCGAGGAAGACAAGCTGCGCGTGCTGCTCGCCGCCCTGGCCGACCCGCGCCCGCTGCGCTCGCCGTACTTCGAATATTCGGCGCTCGCGCAGAGCGAGCTCGGCGTGTTCGAGAAGGCGCGCGAAGTCCGCGCGCAATTCGGCGCACGTGCGGTACGCAACTACATCATTTCGCATACGGAAACCGTCAGCGACCTCGTCGAGGTGCTGCTGCTTCAGAAAGAGACGGGCCTGCTCGAAGGCGCACTCGGCGTCCCGGGCGGCGATGCGAAGAACAGCCTGATGGTGATCCCGCTGTTCGAGACGATTCCCGACCTGCGCGACGCCGCGCGCATCATGCGCGAATACTTCGCACTGCCGGGCATCGACGCGCTGATCGCGCACCAGGGCGCCGAGCAGGAAGTGATGCTCGGCTACTCGGACAGCAACAAGGACGGCGGCTTCCTCACGTCGAACTGGGAGCTGTATCGTGCGGAGCTCGCGCTCGTCGACCTGTTCCGTGACCGCAAGATCACGCTGCGCCTGTTCCACGGCCGCGGCGGCACGGTCGGCCGCGGCGGCGGCCCGACCTACCAGGCGATCCTGTCGCAGCCGCCGGGTACCGTGAACGGCCAGATCCGCCTGACCGAACAGGGCGAGGTGATCGCGAGCAAGTTCGCGAACCCGGAGATCGGCCGCCGGAACCTCGAGACGGTCGTCGCCGCGACGCTCGAAGCCACGCTCCTGCCGCAGAACAACGCGCCCGCACAGTTGCCGGCGTTCGAGGCCGCGATGCAGACGCTGTCCGATTCGGCGATGGCCGCGTACCGCGCGCTCGTCTATGAAACCCCGGGCTTCACCGACTACTTCTTCTCGTCGACGCCGATCACCGAGATCGCCGAGCTGAACATCGGCAGCCGCCCGGCTTCGCGCAAGCTGCAGGATCCGAAGCAGCGCAAGATCGAGGACCTGCGTGCGATTCCTTGGGGCTTCTCGTGGGGCCAGTGCCGGCTGCTGCTGACGGGCTGGTACGGCTTCGGCAGCGCGGTGAGTGCGTACCTCGACGGCGCGCAGGACGACGCCGAGCGCACGAAGCGCGTCGCGCTGCTGAAGAAGATGAACAAGACCTGGCCGTTCTTCTCGAACCTGCTGTCGAACATGGACATGGTCCTCGCGAAGACCGACCTCGCGGTGGCGTCGCGCTACGCGCAGCTCGTTTCCGATCGCAAGCTGCGCAAGCACGTGTTCGAGCGGATCGTCGCGGAATGGGAGCGCACGTCGCAGGCGCTGGCGGAAATCACCGGGCACGAAGGCCGCCTCGCGACCAACCCGCTGCTCGCGCGCTCGATCAAGAACCGCTTCCCGTATCTCGATCCGCTGAACCACCTGCAGGTCGAGCTGATCAAGCGCCACCGTGCGGGCGACACGAACGCGCGGCTGCGCCGCGGGATTCACCTGACGATCAACGGGATCGCGGCCGGCCTGCGCAATACGGGCTGATCCGCGTGCGGCGCGGTGCGATTCCGCGCCGGCTGACGTCTTGAAAGCCGCGATACGCGATGGGGCGTATCGCGGCTTTTTTCATGCGCGGGCACAACCGCAGCTACACACCTCGCGCTCAGTGCGCGTCGATCAGCAACGCGTCGTGTTCGAACGAACCGTCGGACTGCACCGCGTAGTAGCCGCGCACCTCGTCCGGCGCATGCGCCCACAGCGCGCGAATACCGGTGACGCTGTCGGCCGGCGTGCGAATGCGCGCGACCCACGTATCGAAATCGATCGGCAGCCGCCAGCGGCTGTGCACGTGCGCGTCGAAACCGGCTTCGCGGAACATCGCGAGCCATTCGTCCGCCCGGTAGTCGCGCACGTGCGACGCGTCGCGCAGCACTTCCGCGGCCTGCAGGTACGTATCGAGAAGCGGATGGTCGTTGCCGGCGATATCGATCATCAGCACGCGGCCGCCCGGTTTCAGCACGCGGCGCACCTCGGCGAGCGCCGCGCGCATGTCGTGCCAGTGGTGCGCGCTCATCCGGCTCACGACCCAGTCGAACGTCGCCGTGTCGAACGGCAGTTGCTCGGCCGGGCCCTGCTGCGTGCGGATGTTCGCGAGCCCGCGTTCGCGCGCGGCGGCGTCGACGGTCGCGAGCATCTGCGCGGCGAGATCGTAGGCGACCACGTCGCGCACGTGCGGCGCGACGGCGAAGCTCGCGTGGCCGGCGCCACAGCCGAGATCGAGCACCGCGGCGCCGGGCGTCGCGCGCACCGCGTCGGCGAGCGTCTGCAGATCGGCGCCCGTCGCGTGGACCGTGCTCGTCAGATAGGCGGCAGCCGTCGTGCCGAATGCGTCGGCGACCTGGTCGTGGTGTTTCATCGTTCGCTCCTTTGTACTGTTGCCGGTGCGCCAGACGCCTCAGCACCTGCTCCGGCCCCATGCAACGGGTTTTGTGGGACGCTCGCTGCCCTGCCAGCGCGCGAGCCGCTACAATAGGCCGGCGCTTGTACCAGTACAAGTTAAGCAGTTATTCTGGTATTCGATACACCTGTCTGACCGTTGCCGCGCCTCCGTTTCCATTTCGCCGTTTTCGCATGAACCACCTGTCCTCCGCCTCCGTCCCGCCGCTCGACGCCACGCCCGCCCGCGCACTCGGCGAATTCATCCGCGCCCACCGCGAGCGGCTGTCGCCGCAGGCCGTCGGCCTGCCGCCCGGCCCGCGCCGCCGCACGCCGGGGCTGCGGCGCGAGGAAGTCGCGCAACTGTGCGGCGTCAGCCCGACCTGGTACACGTGGATCGAACAGGGCCGCCCGGTGTCGGCGTCGGCCGACGCGCTCGCGCGGATCGCCGTCGCACTGCAGCTGTCGAAGGCCGAGCGCGGATACCTGTTCGAACTGGCCGCGCAGCGCGACCCGGCCGAGCCCGACGTCGCGGGCGGCGACCTGCCGCCGACGCTCGCCGCGACCGTCACGGCAATCGCGACGCCCGCGTACGTGCTCGACCGGCAATGGAACGCCCTCGCATGGAACGCGCCGGCCGCCGCGCTCTTTTCCGGCTGGCTCGACGGCGAGCACGACCGCAACCTGCTGCGCTTCACGTTCATGTCGCCGGCCGCACGCACGCTGATCGTCGACTGGGAAACCCGCGCGCGGCGGCTCGCGGCCGAATTCCGCGCCGATTCGATCCGTCACCTGACCGACGCGCCCACGCGCGCGCTGATCGACGCGCTGACCGCCGGCAGCGACGCTTTCGCGCAGTACTGGGCATCGCAGGACGTGTTCGAACGCGAAGGCGGCCTGCGCGAATTCGACCATCCGGCCGACGGCCGCCTCGTGTACCAGCAGATCACGCTGAAGCCCGCGCACCGCGAGGACCTGAAGCTGGTCGTGCTGGTGCGCGACTGAACGGGCCGGCCTGCGCCGGCCACGGTCGGCAGGCCGCCGCGAACGGCTGCGCGCCGCGGCGGGCAGTCCCGCGAATGTTAGAATCGCGGGATTCCCTCGGCGGCGCACGCCGCCCAAACATCCCCTTCGAAGAATCGCCATGACGTCCCAACTGCACAAAAAGGGCGAGGCCTGGTCGGCCCGCTTCTCGGAACCGATGTCCGAGCTGGTCAAGCGCTACACGTCGTCGGTATTTTTCGACAAGCGCCTCGCGCTCGTCGACATCGCCGGCTCGCTCGCGCACGCGAACATGCTCGCCGCGCAGAAGATCATCAGCGCCGACGACCTGGCCGCGATCGAACGCGGGATGACGCAGATCAAGGGTGAAATCGAGCGCGGCGAATTCGAATGGCAGCTCGACCTGGAAGACGTCCACCTGAACATCGAGGCGCGCCTGACCGCGCTGATCGGCGATGCCGGCAAGCGCCTGCACACGGGCCGCTCGCGTAACGACCAGGTCGCGACCGACATCCGCCTGTGGCTGCGCGGCGAGATCGACCGCATCGGCGGCCTGCTGAACGACCTGCACGGCGCGCTGCTCGACCTCGCGGAGCAAAACGCCGACACGATCATGCCGGGCTTCACGCACCTGCAGGTTGCCCAGCCCGTCACGTTCGGCCACCACCTGCTCGCGTACGTCGAGATGTTCTCGCGCGATGCGGAGCGCATGCGCGACTGCCGCACCCGCGTGAACCGCCTGCCGCTCGGCGCGGCCGCACTGGCCGGCACGAGCTACCCGATCGATCGTCACGCCGTGGCGAAGACGCTCGGCTTCGACGGGATCTGCGCGAACTCGCTCGACGCGGTGTCGGATCGCGACTTCGCGATCGAATTCACGGCCGCCTCCGCGCTCGTGATGACGCACGTGTCGCGCTTCTCCGAGGAACTCGTGCTGTGGATGAGCCCGCGCGTCGGCTTCATCGACATCGCCGACCGCTTCTGCACCGGCAGCTCGATCATGCCGCAGAAGAAGAACCCGGACGTGCCGGAACTCGCGCGCGGCAAGACGGGCCGCGTGAACGGCCACCTGATGGCGCTGCTGACGCTGATGAAAGGCCAGCCGCTCGCGTACAACAAGGACAACCAGGAAGACAAGGAACCGCTGTTCGACACGGTCGATACCGTCGCCGACACGCTGCGGATCTTCGCCGAGATGGTTGCCGGCATCACCGTGAAGCCGGACGCGATGCGCGCGGCCGCGCTGCAGGGCTTCTCGACCGCCACCGACCTCGCCGACTACCTCGTGAAGCGCGGCCTGCCGTTCCGCGATGCGCACGAAGCCGTCGCGCACGCCGTGAAGATCTGCGACGACCGCGGCATCGACCTGGCCGACCTGACGCTCGACGAGATGAAGCAGGAACTGCCGAACGTCGCGCACCTGATCGGCGAAGACGTGTTCGGCTACCTGACGCTCGAGGGTTCGGTCGCCAGCCGCAACCATCCGGGCGGCACCGCGCCCGACCAGGTGCGTGCGGCGGTCAAGGCCGCGCGCGCCGCGCTCGGCCAGTAAGCCTGCTGCTCCGGACGGACGCCTTCGGCGTCCGTTTTTCATTCGGGCGGCCGTCACGCCGCCCATCGCCTTCCCCGCTTCCCGAATGCCGCCGATGACCTTTTCCGCCGCGCTCTTCGACATGGACGGCCTGCTCGTCGATTCCGAGCGGACCATCATGAACACGTGGATCGACGTGTCGAACGCGCACGGCGTCGCGCTGACCACCACCGACTACCTGCAGATCGTCGGCCGTTCGTTCGCCGAAGGCCAGGTCATCCTGGCGCGGCTGATCGGCAACCCCGATACGTTCGACGCGGTGCGCATCCGCGTGCGCGAGCAGCTCGCGGCGCCCGAACCGCACCCGAAGTTTCCGCTGAAGCCCGGCGCGTTCGCACTGCTCGACGCACTCGCGCAGGCCGGCATTCCGTGCGCGGTCGCGTCGTCGTCCGCGTGCGAGGTCATCCGCGCGCGGCTCGACGCGGTCGGCGTGCTGCCGTTCTTCCGCGCGATCGCGGGCGGCGACGAAGTCGCGCGCGGCAAGCCCGACCCGGCCGTCTACCGGCTCGCGGCCGAGCGGCTCGGCGTGCCGGCCCACGCCTGCGTCGCGTTCGAGGACAGCGACTTCGGCGCGCAATCGGCCGCCGGTGCGGGCGCATCGGTCGTCACCGTGCCCGACCTGAAGGCGCCGACGCCCGAAATCGTCGCGCTGAGCCTGCACGTGCTCGCCTCGCTCGACGATGCGGTCGCGCTCGTGCCGTCGTGGTTCGGCCTGCAGGGCACATCGGCGTCCGCATAGGCGCCACAGGCAGGCCGCCACATGCAAAACGGGCACCGCAAGGTGCCCGTTTTGCCGTCTCGCCGAACAAACGGCATCGCAATTGCGCTTACTTGTTGCCGGCCGTCTCCGACAGCCGCTTCATCGTCGCGATGCGCGCGCCGATCAGGTCGACGCGGCCGTCCTCGCCGACGAGCGGCGCCGTCGCATCGCGGAACCCGACCCACGCGCGCTGCGCGCGGACGAGCGTCGCGGCCGAATGCGCGGGCATCTTGCGGCGCAGCTTCTGGTAATAGCGGTTCAGGTCGAACAGCGCATGCTCGCACGCGGCGTCCTGTTCGCACGGCCGCACGCGGCGCACGGCCGGGTCGCGCGGCGCGTTCGCCGGTCTCGCGTTCGGTTTGACCGCGCTCGGCGCATCACTCGCGCCGCCCTGCGCACCGCTCGTGGCCGCGACCGGCACGGCGGCGGGCGGCGGTGCATAGCGATCGGCCGCACCGCGCAGCGCCAGCGCGCGATCGCGCACCGGCTGCAGTTGCAGGTCGGCACTCGACATCGCGTACGACGTCCCGCGCGTGGTGTCGTACACGGCCTTCAGCAGATTCACTTCGTCCTTGCGCCACGTGAGCCAATGGCGCTGGCTGTCCTGCCAGCCGCGCCTCGCGTCGGCCGGCGCATCCTTCAACAGGCGCTGGTACGCGCCGTCCATCACGGCCTGCCACTGCTGCTGCGCCTCGCCCATGCACTGGATCTGGCCGGCCGGCGAAGATCGGTCGCGCCGCGCGAGACACTGCCGCATCGCGACGTCGATCGGGTCGGCCGCCGCGACTTCCGCGTGCGCGACCCCGACTCCCGCCAGCCCTGCCGACCCTGCCGCCCAGACGACGAGCGCGGCCAGCGCCGCACGCATCGCCTGGATTCGTCCATGCGTCGCCATCAGTCGCGCACGCAGTCGACGAAGTACTCGACGCGGCCGTTCACCTCTTCCGCGACGAGGCCGTGGATGTCGGTGTGGAAGCCCGGGAAGCGTTCGTTGAAGTCGCGCGCGAACCGCAGGTAGTTCACGATCGTCTTGTTGAAGCGCTCGCCCGGGATCAGCAGCGGAATGCCCGGCGGGTACGGCGTGAGCAGGATGCTCGTCACGCGGCCTTCGAGCTCGTCGAGCGGCACGCGGTCGATCTTGCGGTGCGCGAGCTTCGCGAACGCGTCCGACGGCTTCATCGCCGGTTCCATGTCCGACAGGTACATCTCGGTCGTCAGGCGGGCGATGTCGTTCGCGCGGTACACGTCGTGGATCTGCGTGCACAGGTCGCGCAGGCCGACGCGCTCGTAGCGCGGATGCTGCGCGACGAATTCCGGCAGCACGCGCCACAGCGGCTGGTTGTTGTCGTAGTCGTCCTTGAACTGCTGCAGCTCGGTCACCATCGAGTTCCAGCGGCCCTTCGTGATGCCGATCGTGAACATGATGAAGAACGAGTACAGGCCGGTCTTCTCGACGATGATCCCGTGCTCGGCCAGGTACTTCGTGACGATCGCGGCCGGAATGCCGGTCTCGCCGAACTCGCCGTCGACGTCGAGCCCCGGCGTGATGATCGTCGCCTTGATCGGGTCGAGCATGTTGAAGCCTTCCGCCAGCGGGCCGAAGCCGTGCCAGTGGTCGTTCGGCTTCAGCATCCAGTCCTCGCGCGAACCGATGCCTTCCTCGGACAGGTTGTCCGGGCCCCACACGCTGAAGAACCAGTCGTCGCCGTATTCGGCGTCGACCTTGCGCATCGCGCGGCGGAAGTCGATCGCCTCGGCGATCGATTCCTCCACGAGCGCGGTGCCGCCCGGCGGCTCCATCATCGCGGCCGCGACGTCGCACGACGCGATGATCGCGTACTGCGGGCTCGTCGACGTGTGCATCAGGTACGCCTCGTTGAAGCGGTGCTTGTCGAACGTGCGGTTCTCCGAATCCTGCACGACGATCTGCGATGCCTGCGAGATGCCCGCGAGCAGCTTGTGCGTCGAGTGCGTCGCGAACACGAGCGCGCCGGTGCGCGGACGGCCGTCGCCGATCGCGTGCATGTCGCGGTAGAAATCGTGGAACGTCGCGTGCGGCAGCCATGCTTCGTCGAAGTGCAGCGTGTCGAGCAGGTCGCCGAGCAGGTCCTTGATCATCTCGACGTTGTAGACCACGCCGTCGTACGTGCTCTGCGTGATCGTCAGGATGCGCGGCTTCATGTCCGGGTTCTCGCGCAGCGCTTCGCGCGCGAACGGGTTCGCCTCGATCTTCTTGCGGATGTTCTCCGGCTTGAATTCGTCGCGCGGGATCGGCCCGATGATGCCGAAATGGTTGCGCGTCGGCGTGAGGAACACCGGAATCGCGCCCGTCATCGTGATCGCATGCAGGATCGACTTGTGGCAGTTGCGGTCGACCAGCACGATGTCGCCCGGGGCGACCGTCGCGTGCCAGACGATCTTGTTCGACGTCGACGTGCCGTTGGTCACGAAGAACAGGTGGTCCGCGCTGAAGATGCGCGCCGCGTTGCGCTCGGACGCCGCGACCGGGCCCGTGTGGTCGAGCAGCTGGCCGAGTTCGTCCACTGCGTTGCAGACGTCCGCGCGCAGCATGTTCTCGCCGAAGAACTGGTGGAACATCTGGCCGAGCGGGTTCTTCAGGAACGCGACGCCGCCCGAGTGGCCCGGGCAGTGCCACGAGTACGAGCCTTCGTCCGCGTACTTGACGAGTTCCTTGAAGAACGGCGGCGCGAGCGAGTCGAGATAGACCTTCGCCTCGCGGATGATGTGGCGCGCGACGAACTCCGGCGTGTCCTCGAACATGTGGATGAAGCCGTGCAGCTCGCGCAGGATGTCGTTCGGCAGGTGGCGCGACGTGCGCGTCTCGCCGTACAGGAAGATCGGGATGTCCGCGTTGCGGCGGCGCACTTCGGTGACGAACGCGCGCAGCTCGATGATCGCGGTCGCGAGCTCGGGCAGCTCGCCGTCCGAACCGGTTTCGCCGAGCATGAGTTCGTCGTCGTCGATCGACAGGATGAAGCACGACGCGCGGCTCGATTGCTGCGCGAACGACGTCAGATCGCCGTAGCTCGTGAGACCGAGGACTTCGACGCCCTCCTTCTCGATCGCTTCGGCCAACGCCCGGATGCCGGAGCCCGAGATGTTCTCGGAGCGGAAATCTTCGTCGATGATGACGACGGGGAAACGAAACTTCATGGGCGATTCTCCAAAAAGAACGACCGCGGCGCGTCACGCGCAGCGGTCACCCGGAAACTGGTGAGACGTTATGCAACCAGATCAGGTTTTCGGCAGCGTGACACCACGCTGCCCCTGATACTTGCCGCCGCGATCCGCGTACGACACGTCGCACACTTCGTCGCTCTCGAAGAAGAGCACCTGGGCGACGCCTTCGTTCGCGTAGATCTTCGCGGGCAGCGGCGTGGTGTTCGAGAATTCCAGCGTGACGTAGCCTTCCCACTCGGGTTCGAACGGCGTCACGTTGACGATGATCCCGCAGCGCGCATAGGTCGACTTGCCGAGGCAGACGGTGAGCACGGTGCGCGGAATACGGAAATATTCGACGGTGCGGGCCAGCGCGAACGAGTTCGGCGGGATGATGCACACGTCGCCCTTGAAATCGACAAACGAACCCTCGTCGAAGTTCTTCGGATCGACGATCGTCGAGTTGATGTTCGTGAAGATCTTGAATTCGTCCGCGCAGCGGATGTCGTAGCCGTAGCTCGACGTGCCGTAGCTGACGATCCGGCGGCCGTCCTCGGACGCGCGAACCTGATCGGGCACGAACGGCTCGATCATCTTGTGCTCTTCGGCCATGCGCCGAATCCATTTGTCGGACTTGATACTCATATCGGGGCGCCAGGAAACGCTGCGTGACAGTCAGGGAGGGCCGCTCGCGCGAGGCAGCGGCCGGGAAAGGCGCACATTTTACGCGATCATCGGCCCGCGCACGCGGCGGCCGTCAACGGATCACGCCGCAGGCGAGCGCGGGCCCCGCGCCATGCTGCGGAAACGCGGGATCGCTCGGGTCGCGGTGCACCAGCGCCGCGCGGTTCATCGCCGAGCGCACGCCATCGAGGGCCAGATCGGGGGCGACGATGAAGCCGGCCGCGACGCCGTTCGCGTCCGCGTGGATGTTGCCGAGATCGCCGGCGACGCGGGCGCCCGCGCGCAGCCGGTCGGCCGCCGGCGCGAACACCTGGCCGGCGCTCGAGCCGTCGCCCGCGTTGCAGTCGCCGCGATCGTGTACCTGTAAAGCGTGATCGCTGTTCGGCGGCAGCCCGGCCAGGTTGTAGGTCACCTGCACGCCGTCCGGACGCTCGACGAACGTCACCGCGCCGCGCGCCTGCGAGCCGACCGTCGGCTGCAACTGTGCGTCGGCCCGTTTTTCGTGCGACGAGGAAAAGGAGGTGCAGCCGGCCAGCAGGCCCAGCGCGGCGGCGGCCAGCAGCGCGCACCGCACGCGGCCGGCGTACACGCCGTGATGTCGTTGTTTCATTCGATCCTCATGCCGGCTGGCGGCCGTTTGACACGACGGCCGCGCCGGGCGGGTAAAGGGACCCGGGAAAAGTCGCCATGATACCGCGCCTCGCGGCGCCGTAAACAGCGTGAGCCCCCGCCCCGCAAGGGTTTTACGTATTTTGAACAACGATCGACGGGAACTTCGACGTCATGTCGCGCGATCGCTCGGCAATCGCCAGCGCGACGCCGCGCGCGATTTCTCGATAGCGACGCGCCAGCGCGCCTTCGGAATCGGCCACGACCGTCGGCGTGCCGCTGTCGGCGCGCTCGCGGATCGCGATGTCGAGCGGCAGGCTGCCGAGCACGTTCACGCCATACTCCTTCGCCATCCGCTCGGCCCCGCCGGCGCCGAAGATGTGCTCCTCGTGGCCGCAGTTCGAGCAGATGTGGATGCTCATGTTCTCGACGATGCCGAGGATCGGAATCCCGACCTTCTCGAACATCTTCAGGCCCTTCTTCGCGTCGAGCAGCGCGATGTCCTGCGGCGTCGTGACGATCACCGCGCCCGTGACGGGCACGCGCTGCGCGAGCGTCAGCTGGATGTCGCCCGTGCCGGGCGGCATGTCGACGATCAGGTAGTCGAGCTCGCGCCAGTTGGTCTGGCGCAGCAGCTGCTCGAGCGCGGAAGTCGCCATCGGGCCGCGCCACACCATCGGGTTGTCTTCCTCGATCAGGAAGCCGATCGAGTTCGCCTGCAGCCCGTGGCCGACCAGCGGGTTCATCGACTGGTTGTCGGGCGACTCGGGACGCTGGCCGTGGATGCCGAGCATCGTCGGCAGCGACGGGCCGTAGATGTCGGCGTCGAGGATGCCGACCGACGCGCCTTCGGCCGCGAGCGCGAGCGCGAGGTTGACGGCCGTCGTGCTCTTGCCGACACCGCCCTTGCCCGACGCAACCGCGACGATGTTCTTCACATTCGGCAGCAATTTCACGCCACGCTGCACCGTGTGCGCGACGATCTCCTGCGAGACCGCGACGCGCGCGTCTCGCACGCCGGCCACGGCCTGCAGCGCCGCGGTGATGCGGGCGCGCACGTCGTCGTGCTGGCTGCGCGCGGGATAACCGAGCACCACGTCGAGCGCCACGACGTCGCCGTCGATCGCGACGTTGCGCACGCCCTTGTTCGCCGCATACGGACGGCCGGTATTGGGGTCGACGACAGCCGCCAAAGCGGCGTCGACTTGTGCCCGGTCAATGCTCATCGAAACTCCGTGAAAACGTTTTTCTCGCGCGCAAACGTCAAAAAATATCAAATTACGGCGCGAAAATCGGGAAAAGTGAAAGAATCTGTTGCACGCCATTGCGCGAACGCGCGACCCGGCGCACTCTTCGCCTGCGGCATGCTATGGGGCCAAATCGGCCACTTACCGCCTATATTGTAGAGGCTGACGCGTCGCACTGTCCCAACAGCCACGCTGACGGGCAGGGCATGCAGCCACCTCGGCGGCTGCCGCGAGCACAGGCCTGCCCTCCTTTTTCGGGCGGCCCGCGCAGGGAGCCGTAACTGTTGTCGTCGTTGTCGACTCGTTCAACCAAGAGAGGAATCCAAGATGAACATGAAAATCGCGACCCGCTTGTCCGTCTTCGCATTGGCCGGCGCACTGCTGGCAGGCTGCGCCACGCAGCAAGGCAACAACGCGGCCGTCGGTACCGGCACGGGTGCGGCGCTGGGCGCAGGCATCGGCGCGCTGGCAGGTGGCGGCAAGGGCGCGGCGATCGGCGCAGGCGTCGGCGCACTGGTCGGCGGCGTGACGGGTTACAACTGGCAGGCGATCAAGAACAAGCTCGCACCGTCGGCAGCGCAAACGGGTACGCAAGTGACCGAGCAGCCGGACGGCTCGCTGAAGCTGAACGTGCCGAGCTCGGTGACGTTCGCGACGAACCAGTACGCGATCACGCCGGCCTTCACGCCGCTGCTGAACGACCTGGCGACGACGCTGAACCAGAACCCGCAAGTGACGGCATCGATCGTCGGCTACACGGACAGCACGGGCTCGGCCCAGCTGAACCAGACGCTGTCGCAGAACCGCGCGCAAAGCGTCGTGAACGCACTCGCCCAGCGCGGCGTGAACGGCGGCCGCCTGTCGGCGCAAGGCATGGGCGCGTCGAACCCGATCGCGGACAACGCGACCGAAGCCGGCCGCGCACAGAACCGCCGCGTCGAAATCTACCTGCGCGCAGCGCAGGCGCAGTAAGCGCACGACGAGGGGAAGGCGCGGGCCCACCGCCCGCGCAGCCCCGCCGGACAAGGCTGCCGTCGGGGCCGGTAACGAATCGAAAAAATTTTCGAACTTCTGTCGCAGGCCGTGGTCAGTATTTACGGTACGCGGCTGGTGTTGCCGGCCCGTCACCATTCTCCTCTTGTCGTTGTTGCTCCGGGGCCGTATCCGCCCCGGTTTTTTTTGCCCGCAGAAATCGTGCTGCATCGCAGCACACTACTGTCGGGCACGCCGCTTGCGCGGCAGCGCCCGTTACGGCGCCCGGTCAAGGGCGGCGCCTGCCCGCGTCGCCGGCGCGCGCCCCTGCTAGAATCGCAGTTTCCCGTCGTTTTTCCGCTGTTCCTCTACAGACCCTATGTCCGCATCCGACCTCACTTCCGTGCAGGCTGCGGCGCCGCAAGGTGGCCGCCAGATCCTCGTTACGTCCGCACTGCCCTATGCCAACGGGCAGATCCACATCGGCCACCTGGTCGAGTACATCCAGACCGACATCTGGGTGCGGACGCTGCGAATGCATGGCCATGAGGTCTACTACATCGGTGCCGACGACACGCACGGCACGCCGATCATGCTGCGCGCGGAGAAGGAAGGCCTGACCCCGAAGCAGCTGATCGATCGCGTGTGGACCGAACACAAGCGCGACTTCGACAGCTTCGGCGTGTCGTTCGACAACTTCTACTCGACCGACTCGGACGAGAACCGCGTGCTGAGCGAGAAGATCTACGTCGCGCTGCAGGACGCCGGCTTCATCGCCGAGCGCGAGATCGAGCAGGCGTACGATCCCGTCAAGGAAATGTTCCTGCCGGATCGCTTCATCAAGGGCGAGTGCCCGAAGTGCCACGCGAAGGACCAGTACGGCGACAACTGCGAAGTGTGCGGCTCGACCTACCTGCCGACCGAACTGCTGAACCCGTATTCGGTCGTGTCGGGCGCGACGCCGGTGCGCAAGACCTCGAAGCACTACTTCTTCCGCCTGTCCGATCCGCGCTGCGAAACGTTCCTGCGCGAATGGGTGAGCGGTCTCGCGCAGCCCGAAGCGACCAACAAGATGCGCGAATGGCTCGGCGACGCCGGCGAGGCCAAGCTCGCCGACTGGGACATCTCGCGTGACGCGCCGTACTTCGGCTTCGAGATCCCGGGCGCGCCCGGCAAGTATTTCTACGTGTGGCTCGACGCGCCGGTCGGCTACTACGCGAGCTTCAAGAACCTGTGCGACCGCAACGGCATCGACTTCGATGCGTGGGTCCGCCCGGGCTCGACCACCGAGCAGTACCACTTCATCGGCAAGGACATCCTGTACTTCCACACGCTGTTCTGGCCCGCGATGCTCGAGTTCTCGGGCCACCGCACGCCGACCAACGTGTTCGCGCACGGGTTCCTGACGGTCGACGGCGCGAAGATGTCGAAGTCGCGCGGCACGTTCATCACCGCGCAGAGCTACATCGACACGGGCCTGAACCCCGAATGGCTGCGCTACTACTTCGCCGCGAAGCTGAACGCGACGATGGAAGACATCGACCTGAACCTCGACGACTTCCAGGCACGCGTGAACAGCGACCTCGTCGGCAAGTACGTGAACATCGCGAGCCGCGCGGCAGGCTTCCTGATCAAGCGCTTCGACGGCCGTGTGCAGGACAGCGCGATGAATCACCCGCTCGTCGCGAAGCTGCGCGAGGCGATCCCGCAGATCGCCGCGCACTACGAAGCACGCGAGTACGGCCGCGCGCTGCGCCACACGATGGAGCTCGCGGACGAAGTGAACGCGTACGTCGACGGCGCGAAGCCGTGGGATCTCGCAAAGGATCCGGCCAACGCCGTCGCGCTGCACGAAACCTGCAGCGTGAGCCTCGAGTCGTTCCGCCTGCTGTCGCTCGCGCTGAAGCCGGTGATGCCGCGCGTGGCCGTTGCCGTCGAGTCGTTCTTCGGGATCGCGCCGCTCGCATGGGCCGATGCCGCGAAGCCGCTGTCGTCGGCGCAGCCGATCAAGGCGTACCAGCACCTGATGACGCGCGTCGACCCGAAGCAGATCGAAGCGCTGCTCGCCGCGAACCGCGACTCGCTGCAGGCCGAAGCCACCGGCGCGGCTGTCGCGAGCGCGAACGCCGCGAAGGATGCGAAGAACAACGCAAAGGCGAACGCGAAGCAGGCTGTCGTGAACGGCGCGGACGACGCACCGATCTCGATCGACGATTTCGCGAAGATCGACCTGCGCATCGCGAAGATCGTCGCGTGCCAGGCCGTCGAAGGCTCGGACAAGCTGCTGCAGCTCACGCTCGACGTCGGCGAGGAAAAGACCCGCAACGTGTTCTCGGGCATCAAGTCCGCGTATCAGCCCGAGCAGCTCGTCGGCAAGCTGACCGTGATGGTCGCGAACCTCGCGCCGCGCAAGATGAAGTTCGGCCTGTCGGAAGGGATGGTGCTTGCCGCATCGGCCACCGACGAGAAAGCCGAGCCGGGCCTCTACATCCTCGAGCCGCACAGCGGCGCGAAGCCCGGCATGCGTGTGAAGTAAGCCGAACGCGCTGCCGCTTGCGCGAAAGGAAGCCCCGCACATCGTGCGGGGCTTTTTTCATGGCTGCTCGGCGCGCCGCCCGCGCCCGCCGTCACTGCTGAACCAGCGATCAAAACGCCGCGTGTAGTTCAGGTCGACGCCCTGGAACGTGCCGCCGTACGCGGATACCGACCAGAAGCGCGTCAGGTTGATCGTCGCCTTGAACGCGTTGGCCGCCGATTGCAGCCCCTGCTCGAAGCCGAGCACGAAGCGCTCGTTGATCGCCTTCGACACCAGCACGACCTGCGGATCGGTCAGGCCGACTTCGCTGCGGCCGACCGAAACCTCGTCGAGACCGAAGGTCTGCGCGACGCGCTTGCCGGTCACGCTGCCGAGCAGCCCGAGCGCCGCCGTCATCGCCCCCTGCTGGCCGACGTTGTTGCCCTGGTCGGTGCCGTGGCCGAACAGCAGCCACGACAGCTTTTCGTTTTCCGTGACGTTCGGCTCCGACACGAGCTTGACCGTCAGCGACTGGATCGTGCCCGTGACCTGCACGCCGGCCTCGACCTCCTGGTTGCGCCGCATCGCGAGGATGTTGACGCCCGGGTTCGACACGGGGCCGTTGAATGTGAAGAAGCCGTTCTCGACCGCGAGCTTGCGGCCGAACGACGTGTACGTCGATCCCTCGGTCACGCGCACGTTGCCGACCGCGCGCAGCGGCACGCCCGGCGCGCTCATCACGGTGATCGTGCCGCGCAGCCCGAGATCCGCGCCGTGCCCCTTGAAGCGGAAGTTGTTGCCGAGGCCGATGTCGATGTTCGCGCGCGGCGCGAGCGACGGTGCCGGCTTGTCCTCGACCGGCTTCGGCTTCGCGACCGCGGAACCGGTCGGCGTCTCGCCGCGCACCGTGCCGCCCGGCTGCATGATCACCACGTCGTCCGACAGGTGCGGCGCAGACTCCTCGGGCAGGTCGAACAATGCGCGGTCGACGACGAACTTACCGTCGATCGACAGCGCGCCGCGCGGCCCGTCGTTTGCGACCGTCGCCTTGCCCGACAGCGACAGCTTACGATCCGGCGCCGCGAACAGTTCGAGCTTGTCCGCGACGATGCTCGCGGTCAGGTCGGGCGCTTCGCCGTCAAGGCGCACGCGGCCGAGTGCGCGCAGCGTACCGTCGCCGCCGTGGAACTCGACCTGCTGGAATTCGACGAGGTTTTCCGACAGCTTCACGCGCACGATGCCGTCCTTCAGCTGCACGCCCTGGTCGATGAGCGTCGCGGACAGGTCGTCACCCGTCAGCATCCCCGACAGGCTCGGCTTCACCGGCGTGCCCGCGACCGTCAGCTTCAGCGCCGCGCGGCCGCCGAGCAGATAGCTCGGCCCGAACAGGTTGCCGGTCGTCTTCAGCGCAGGGATGTCGGCGTCGATGCGGCCCGACAGCGGGCCGTCGTTGACCACGCCGAACATGCCGTCGCGCAGCGCGAACGGCACGATGACGTTCGCGTCGAGCGTACCGACCCGGTTCGCCTTCGCGAGCGCCGTCACGTTGAGCCGGTTGCCGGGCATGAAGCTCGCGCGCGCGGACAGGTCGGTCAGCCCCAGCGATGCGATGCCGCGCCCGCTCTCGATCGTCACGTCGCCGCCGCGGCGCTTCACCTGCACGTAGCCCGTCGCGTTCGCGCCGAGCGAGAAATCCCAGTCGGCATCGAGCACGACGTCGGTGCGCACCGGCGGCCGCTGGCCCGTCAGCTCCTGGCGGACCTCGAGGAAACGCGCGACCGACGCACCGGTCACCGAGCCCGCCGAGCGCATCTGGCCGTGATCGAACACGAACGATTTCAGGTCGATCGCCGCACCTTCGAGCGTGAGTCGCGTCGCGCCGAGCGTCACGCGGCCGGCGCCGGCCGAGACGGTCAGCGGCGACTGCAGCGCGATGGTCGGCGTGCCGCGGTTCGCAAGACGCGTGACGGTGCCGTCCCAGCGCATCCCGTCGCGATTCTCGACCACGCCGCCATTCGCCGCGAGCGTCACGTCGATCACGCGGCCGCCGGCCGCCCCGAGTGCCGACGCGTCGAGCGTGTGCTTCGCGCGCGTGCCGTCGAGGTTCGCGCGCAGCGATTTCAGCTTCAGCGAGCCGAGCGCGATGTCGGACGCGTCGGCGGTGAACACGAGCGCGCCGTGCGCGCCGTCGCGGATGTCCGCGCGGCCCTGCGCGGCACCGATCCGGTTCGAGCCGACGACGACGTGCTCGGCCTTGTAGGTCGCCGTCACGTTCGGGTGCGCGAAGCTGCCGGTCAGGTCGCCCTGCGCCTGCACGAGCCCTTCCACGCCGAAGCCGAGCCGGTCGAGTTGCGGCGCGTCGACGACGAAGCGCAGCCGGTCGCCGGGCGCGCCGAAGCTGCCGCGCAGGTCGACATGATTCCCCGCGATCGACAGGTTCGCGTTGCTCGGCAAGATGCGCGAGCCGGCGAGCTGCACGACGCCGGCGCCGGTCAGCGGCACGCCGTCGTACAGGCTGTCGCCGAGCTTGAAGGTCGCCTTCGTCGACACCTGCGGCGCGAATGCGCCCGACGCCGTCAGCGTGCCCGACACGCGCGTCTCGCCGCGCTTGGCCGGAGCCTTCGACGCCTTGGGGGGCGCCTTGCCGCCACCCGCCTTCGGCGCGCTCGCCGCGGCGAGCAGCAGCGGATCGAATGCCGTCAGCGTCGCCTTCGCGTCGTAGCTCGAATGCGCGTCGTGGCGGAACACGCCCGTCAGGTCGATCCGGCCCTTGCCCGCCGTCACGCGCGCGTCGGTCAGCACGGTCTGCTGCGGCGTCAACGCGACCTTCGCGCGTGCGCCGAGCGCGAGCTTCGGATCGTTCAGGTTGAAATCGACGGTCGTTACATCGCCCGCGAGCGTCACGCCGAGCGGGCCGGCGAGGCGCATCGGCCGCAGCTCGGCGACGAACGCATTCAGGTCGAGGTTCGCGACCTTCAGGTCGAAGCGGCCCTTGCCGCCCGTCAGCATGCCGTTGCCGGTCACACTGCCGTCGCGGATCAGCTTCAGCGCGAGATCGTCGATCCGCTGCGCATGCGCATCGAGATGTACGTTCGCGTGCGCGTCGATCACCGGCAGCAGGTGGTCGCCGAGCGTGCCGGGCTTCGCGTTGACGATCGACACCGGGCCCGTCACCGCAAAACCCTTCGCGGGTTCGGCCCCGGCCGGCGCCGTCACCGGCGCGAGTTCCGCGCGCACCGCGAGATCGGCGGCCGGTGCGCCGGGCGAGAGCGCCTGCGGGTTCACGTGATCGAACGCGAGCGATGCGCGCGTGAGCGGCACTGCGCCGAACGGCGCGGCCTCGACGTGCGCGCGCCCGTTCAGCTTCATCCCGCTTGCGTCGACATCGGCGACGAGCGCTTCGAGCGAGCCCGACACGCGGGCGCGCGCGTCGACCGGCTCGTCGGACAGCTTGCCTGCGTACGTGGCGTCACCCGTCAGCGCGAACGGCTTGACGCCGTCGAGCTTCGCGCGTGCGGTCAGCGCGCCGTACGGCGTATCGACGCCGTCGAGCACGAGTTCATGGTGACGGCCGTCGCTGCGGCCGGTCAGCGCGATATGGTCGAGCTGCGTCGTCGAGCCGCCGTCGTGGATCGCGAGGTGATCGACGCGCAGGTCGTCGATCCGCAACTGCAGCGGCAGGCTCAGGTCCTGCGGCGTCGTACTCGGCGTCGACGGCCCCGGCGCGATCCGCACGTCGATCGTGCCGGCGCGAAGATACGCGATGGACAGCCGCCACGGCGCGCGGGTCAGGGCCCAGCGGCCGTCGAGCCGGTCGATGCGGATTTCGGTGCCGGTGCCGTCGGGGCTCGTCCACGCGAACCCGCGCAACCGCACGCCGGTCGCAAGCGAGCCGTCGAGCGTGCCCGCGAGCCGCGCGCCGAACACGCGGCCGGCCACCTGCCACGCGAGCCGCGTGCCGTGCTCGGTCGTCGCCGCGGCCAGCACGAGGCCGACCGCCAGCACGACGAGCAGCACGACCGTCGCGAGCGTCCACGCGACGAACCGCCCGATCCGCGCGACGGGCCCGCGGCGCGGCGCGCGCGGCGGCGCGTCGGGCGCGCCGTCGGGCGAGTCCGGATCGTGAGGCGGCGGCGTGTCGTTCGGGTCCTTCGTCATGCGGTTCGTCGTCGGTGAAACAGTACGGTCAGAAAGCGATGCCGAGCGTCAGGTACGGGCGCACGCTATGGTTGCGCAACCCGTACGCGACGTCGACGTTGATCGGGCCGACGGGGCTGCGCCAGCGCGCGCCGATGCCGACACCCGGGTAGAACACGCGCTCGCCCCACGCATCGGTGGCGGTGCCGATGTCGAAGAACGTCGCCGCGCCCCAGTCGCGGTTGAACCAGTGCTGGTATTCGGCGGTGCCCGTCATCAGGTACTTGGTCGGCAGCACGGAACCGTCGACGCTGTTGCCGATACTCTGGTAGCCGTAGCCGCGCACCGAGTTCGAGCCGCCCGCGCGGAACAGCAGCGACGCCGGCACGCCGGTCGAGCTGCCGCTCGTGAACACGCCGCCGAGCTCCGCGCGGAACACGAACAGGTCGCGCTTGCCGATCGGCAGGTACTGCTGGCCGCGCGCGTAGCCACGAATGAAGGACTGGTCGGTCAGCACGCCCTTGACCGCGAAGCCGGCCTCCGCGTGGATCAGGTTGCCCGAACGCGGAAACAGCGGATCGTCGACGTTGCGGCGCGTCCACGCCCATTGCGGCACGAGCGCGCGGCTCGTGGTCGGACCCGCGCCGTTCTGGTCGAGCCGGTCCTGGTAGTACATCAGCGAATACGAATAGTCGATGAACTGGCCGGTGCGCGTGCGCTGCACGCCGACCCGCGCGCTGTAGATGCGCGTGTCCGACACGTTGGTGTTCGTGTACGACGCGAGCACGCTGTTGGTCCAGCCCTTCTCGCCCGGCGGCATCGACAGCTGGACCTGCCCGTATTGCTGGATCTGGTCGAGCCGGCCCGACACGGTCAGCGGCCACGCGGCACCGAACGTGTCGAGATACGTATAGGAGCCCTGCACGTGCGGCCCGGTGTCGGTGGCAAAGCCGACGCCGCCGCGGATGTTGTTGTACGGGAACTCGCTGACCTTCACGTGTACGGGCGTGCGCTCGGGCTTCGCCGTATCGTCGCCGACGTCGATCGCGACGCTCGCGTAATACGGCGTGTTCTGCAACTGCCGCTGCAGTTCGGTGATCCGCCGTACGTCGTAGATCTCGCCTTCCGACAGCGGATTGACGTTCGTGACGATCTTTTCCGGATAGCGTCGCACGCCGTCGACGTCGACCTTGCCGATCGTGAACGTCGGGCCGCTGTCGAACGTGACCGCGAGCATCGCGCGCTGCGTGCGCGGGTCGATACGCGCTTCGGACGACGCGATCTTCCCGCCGAGATAGCGGTGCGACTGCAGCTGCCTGAGCGCCGCGCCCTTCGCGCCGTCCCAGTCGGACTGCGTGAACGGATCGCCCGGCTTCAGCGAGAATGCGAAACGGGTCGCGGCTTCCTGCTTCGGATCCTCGGTGTCGATGGGCCCCTTGAAGGTCAGGTCGACGCTCGACACGATCGTCTGCTTCCCCGGATCGACCGCGATGCGCACGTCGCGCTTGCCGTCGCGCGTGCGCACGTCGGTGCGCACGACCGGCGAGAAATAGCCGGCCGTCGCGGTCAGGTCGCGCACCTGCTGCGGCGTGGCGGTCACGAGGAAGTCGAACTGGTCGTCGCTGATGTCGTCGCGCTTCGCGAAGCGGGCGATATCGAGATGCGTCTTCAGAAGCTTGCGGATCGAACGCGGCGCGTCGATGTCGACGTCGTACTTCGCGTAGGCCGGCAGCGCGAAGCACGCGGCCAGGCAACCCGCGAGGGCCGCCCGCGCGACGCGGGCCGCGGCGCCGGCGCGCTCGCGTGCCGCGCGTCGGCTCGCGTCATGCGCCGTGTGTGCTTGCTGGTTCGACTGCCCCGCCAAATATGACCTCGCCGTCTCGGAGTGTTACGGTTTCGTGGAAAACCCTGTATTTGACCACAGGGCGCCGACGTCACCGCCAAACGATTGTGAAAGAGTGCCAAGGCACCGGAAGGGCCGCGGCACGATGTCCGCCGGTACCGGCCCGCGGTTTCGACGCGCGATTGACGCCGGCTGTTCCCCGCGATGCGGTAAAATCCCGCCATCGAGAATCCGGCGCATCGTGCGCCGCCCGAAACGGAAGATCCAGCCATGCCGTACCAGTCCGACGTCACGCAGTTCCTGAACCAGCTCAAGCAGCAGAAGCCGACGCTCGAGGAAGAGCAGCGCAAGGGCCGCTCCCTGCTGTGGGACAAGCAGCCGATCGACCTCGAAGAACGCGCCGAGCAGCAGGAGTCGCGCGTGAAGCAAACGTCGTACGTCTACTACCAGAACTTCTGACGACGTGAGCGCCGCCGACGAGGCCAGCGCCGCCCGGCAGGACGACGCGATCGCCGCGCCCGCGGGCGCCGATTCGACGCCCGACACGGTCGACGGCGTCGCGGCATTCGCTCGCCTGTACGGTGAGCCGCTCTTCAAGCTGCCGCAGGATCTCTACATCCCGCCCGATGCGCTCGAGGTCTTCCTCGAGACCTTCGAAGGCCCGCTCGACCTGCTGCTCTACCTGATCCGCAAGCAGAACTTCAACGTGCTCGACATCCCGATGGCGCAGGTCACCGCGCAATACCTGGGCTACGTCGACCAGATCCGCACGTCGAACCTCGAGCTGGCGGCCGAGTACCTGCTGATGGCCGCGATGCTGATCGAGATCAAGTCGCGGATGCTGCTGCCGGTCAAGAAGGCCGACACCGGCGAGGAAGCCGAGGATCCGCGCGCCGAACTCGTGCGCCGCCTGCTGGAATACGAGCAGATGAAGCTCGCCGCGCAGCGGCTCGACCAGCTGCCGCAGCTTGGCCGCGACTTCCTGCGCGCCGAGGTCTACATCGAGCAGAGCGTCACGCCGCGCTTCCCCGACGTGAATTCGGACGACCTGCGCGCCGCATGGGCCGACGTGCTCAAGCGCGCGAAGCTCGTCCAGCACCACAAGATCTCGCGCGAGGAGCTGTCGGTGCGCGAACACATGAGCCTGATCCTGCGCCGGCTGCAGAACGCGCGCTTCATGGAGTTCGCCGAGCTGTTCGACACGTCGCGCGGCGTGCCGGTCGTCGTCGTGAATTTCATCGCGATGCTCGAACTCGCGCGCGAGTCGCTCCTCGAAATCACGCAGGCCGAGCCGTTCGCGCCGATCTACGTGCGTCTCGCGTACCTGCCCGCGTAACACCCGCGCCCGCCCTTCCCGTTCTCCCGGTTCCTCCCGGCACGCTCGCCGCTACGCCGCGGCCCGGCGCGGCCGCGCGAGCGGTTGCCGGCACGCCCGATTAAAAAGTGAACGACCGTTCTCTTTTCGATGCGTTTGGCGGCCAAATCCTCTACAATCCGCCGACGCCCGATGCGCCGCCCGCGCGCCGGCGTTCTCCGCTTCGACCCCGACGCCGCTGCTGCGGCGCCAACGCGCGCCAGCGCGAGGAACCTGCTACCCGATCATGAAAGTCATCAGCTCGATCCATGAACTGCGCGACCAGCTGCGCGGACAGAACCGCACGGCGTTCGTGCCGACGATGGGCAACCTGCACGAAGGGCACCTGTCGCTGATGCGCCTCGCGCGCCAGCACGGCGACCCGGTCGTGGCGAGCATCTTCGTCAACCGGCTGCAGTTCGGCCCGAACGAGGATTTCGACAAGTATCCGCGCACGCTCCAGGACGATATCGAGAAGCTGCAGAAGGAAAACGTCTACGTGCTGTTCGCGCCGACCGAGCGCGACATGTACCCGGAACCGCAGGAATACCGCGTGCTGCCGCCGGACGATCTCGGCGGGATCCTCGAAGGGGAATTCCGGCCCGGCTTCTTCACCGGCGTGTGCACGGTCGTGGCGAAGCTGATGGCCTGTGTGCAGCCGCGCGTCGCCGTGTTCGGCAAGAAGGACTACCAGCAGCTGATGATCGTGCGCCGCATGTGCCAGCAGCTCGCGCTGCCGGTCGACATCATCGCCGCCGAAACCGTGCGCGACGAGGACGGCCTCGCACTGTCGTCGCGCAATCGCTACCTGTCGGCTGACGAGCGCAGCGAAGCGCCGGAACTCGCGAAGACGCTGCAGCGCATCCGCGACAGCGTGCTCGGCGGCGAGCGCGACCTCGGCAAGCTCGAGGAACTGGCCCGCACGCATCTGGCCGGCCGCGGCTGGGCGCCCGACTACATCTCGATCCGCCGCCGCGCGAACCTGATCGCGCCGGACGCGGCCCAGCTCGAAGCCGGCGAACCGCTCGTCGTCGTCGCCGCCGCGAAGCTCGGCGCGACGCGCCTCATCGACAACCTGGAAATCTGACGGGCCGCCCCGCCCGCGCCTCTCACGCATCACGGAGACACCATGCAGCGCCACATGCTCAAATCGAAGATCCACCGTGCGGCCGTCACGCACTGCGAGCTGCACTACGAAGGCTCGTGCGCGATCGACGAAGACCTGCTCGACGCCTCGGGCATCATCGAGAACGAACGGATCGACATCTGGAACATCAACAACGGCGAGCGCTTCTCGACGTACGCGATCAAGGGTGAGCGCGGCAGCGGGATGATCTCGCTGAACGGCTCGGCCGCGCGTCGCGCGCAACTCGGCGACCTCGTGATCATCGCGGCGTTCGCGATGGTCGACGAAGCCGAGCTGCAGGCCGGCTGGAAGCCGAAGCTCGTGTTCATCGACGACGGCAACAAGATCAAGGGCCATCGCGATCACGTGCCGACGCAGAACTGGACCTGACCCGACCATCTGCCCGCGTGCCGTGGCGCGCTGGAGCGGCGGTGCCGCTGGTGGTCGAAGGGCCGGATGCCGTACTCGACGGCATCCGGCCCTTTCTCATTTCATCGCGCACCGGCCCGGCGGCCGCGCGCTCAGGACGCCTTGGCGGCCTTCTCCGTCTTCGCTGCCTTCGGCGCCCGGCGTTCGGCCCATTCGACGATCGGCCGCCACTGTTCGAGATCCTTCTCGACGCGGCTCTTCGCGACGTCCCACAGCGTCAGGCCGTGCGCGGCGATCTGCACGTAGTTCTGTGTGTCGCGCACGTAGCCGAGCACCGGCAGGCCGAGCCCTTCGACGAACCGGTGAAGCTGGTCGGACGAGCGCGTGCGCACATCGACCCGCATCCCGACGATCCCGACCTCGACGCTGCCCTTGCGCACGGCCTTCTCGCCGGCGAGGCGCTCCAGAAACTGCTGTGTGGCCAGGATATCGAACATCGATGGCTGCAGCGGCACGATCACCTTGTCGGCCAGTTGCAGCGCGACGTTGAGCCGGTTGCCATGCAGGCCGGCCGGCGTATCGATCACCGCATATTCGAGGCCGCGCGGAGGCTTCGTCGGCGCGTCCGGGTCGAGTTCCCATGCCTCGATCGGCGGCAATCCGGCCGGCCGCAGGTCGAGCCACGCATGCGAGGACTGCTGCCGGTCCAGGTCGGCGAGCGCGACCCACGCGCCCTGCGCTGCGAAAAAGCCGGCAAGATTGGTGGACAGCGTGCTCTTCCCCACGCCGCCCTTCGGATTCGCCACCACGATCACCGTCATGAATTCCCCCGAAAAAGCCGCGCGGCGCCCGCCGCATGGCAGGCGCCGCTCGATTGCGGATACAGGGAGCGATGATATCGGCAAACGGGGTGTCACCGGAACGGGTTGCGCCGCCCCGGGTACGCTTACGTATCCCTTACACACGCTGAACCGCGGCCTCCCGTGCGCCGAGCGCGAACGCGCCGCCGCCCAGCAGCGCCTGCACGGCGAGCGTGACGGCCCAGAACGCCGGATATTCCCAGCCGCCGTGCGGCGACGCGAAGCCCCAGCCGTTCGGCAGATGCGCGGCGGTCGCGCCGAGCATGAACGGCAGCAGCACGAGCGCGGCGACGCGCACGCGGAAGCCCGCGAGCAGCGCCAGGCCGCCGGCCAGTTCGACGAACGTCGTCAGGTACGCGAGCCAGCCCGGCAGGCCGATCGACACAAAGAACTGCGCGGTGCCGGGCAGCGTGAAGATGAACACCTTCTGCGCGACGTGCGCGAGGTACAGCACGCCGAGCGCGACGCGCAGCAGGGTCGCGGCGAAATCGTTGAGGCGATTGGGGTTCATGGCGAATTCCTTCATGAGTGGGGTGAATGGACCGCACTCTATTCGAATCAATTCGGCCGATAAACGCGCCAATTCGCTTTAACTAATTCCCATATGGAGTTAATCGGGACGTAAAAAGGGGCATGACCGATCATGCCCCCGCAACCTGCTTCAGTAACCGCTCTTGCCTTGTGTGGCGTCGCCGGAACCGGACTGGCTGCCGCCCGGTGTGTACGAATCGCACGCGTGCGCAACCGCCGACGCGCCCAGCAGCGCCGCGAGCAGCACACTCCACCACCATCGAGCCTTCATCGTCGCACTCCTCCAGGCGGACCTCCGCCCTTCTGTGTTGTACGCGATCCGGCGGAAAAAGCGAGCACGACCCAACCCGCGTCAACGAAACTCGGCGTACAGCGCGTCGAGGTCGAGATGGTTGGCGAACGTGTCGGCCAGCCGTTCGAGCGATGCCTCGCGTAGCGCCGGATAGTCGATGCGCTCCGCGCCGTCGAGCCCGGCCCACGCGAGCAGCGCCGTGCAGGCGTCGGGCGAGTCGAACAGCCCGTGCACGTAGGTCGCGAGGATCTGGCCGTCGTCGGACACCGCGCCGTCTGGGCGTGTGCCGTCCTGCGTGGCGTCGGCTGCCAGCGCCAGCGCGGGAGAAGCAAGCGCCGGCCCGTGCGTGTCGCCCATGTGGATCTCGTAGCCGCGCACCGCGGCCCCGCCCGGCAGCGCGAGATGCCCCGTCACGTTCTTCAGCGTCTTGTCGGGCTGCAGCGTCGTGTCGAAATCAAGCAGCCCCAGCCCCGGCACGCTGCCGGGCGCGCCTTCGAGGCCGAGCGGATCGTCGAGCGTGCGGCCGAGCATCTGCATCCCGCCACAGATGCCGATCACCTTGCCGCCGTAGCGCAGGTGGCGACGGATCAGCGTGTCCCAGCCCGCGTCGCGCAGCCACGCGAGATCGCGCTGCACGCTCTTCGAACCGGGCAGGATCAACAGGTCGGCGTCCGGCACGGGGCCGCTCTTCCAGTACGTGAATTCGACCTGCGGATGCGCACGCAGCGGATCGAAATCGGTGTGGTTGCTGATGCGCGGCAACGCCGGCACGACCACGCGCAGCACGCCGGCGTCGCCCCGTGCGGCGGCGCTGCGCGCCTGTGCGGGCAGCATGTCCTCGGCGTCGAGCAGCAGGCCGTGCAGGTACGGCAGCACGCCGAACACGGGCTTGCCCGTCTGCGCGCGCAGCCAGTCGAGCCCCGGTTCGAGCAGCTTGAAATCGCCGCGGAAGCGGTTGATCACGAAGCCGCGCACGCGCGCGCGCTCGCTGTCCGACAGGCATGCGAGCGTGCCGACCAGATGCGCGAACACGCCGCCGCGGTCGATGTCGGCGACGAGCACGACCGGGCAGTCGACGCGTTCGGCAAATCCCATGTTCGCGATGTCGCCGTCGCGCAGGTTGATCTCGGCCGGGCTGCCTGCCCCCTCGACGATCACCGTGTCGTAGCCGGCACGCAGGCGCGCGTACGACTCGAGCACCGCGTCGAACGCGACTGGCTTGTAGTCGTGGTACGCACGCGCATTGAGGTTCATGCGCGCCTTGCCGTGGATGATCACTTGCGCGCCGCGATCGCTCGTCGGCTTCAGCAGCACGGGGTTGAAATCCGTATGCGGCGCGACGCCCGCGGCCAGGGCCTGCAGCGCCTGCGCGCGGCCGATCTCGCCGCCGTCGGCCGTCACCGCGCTGTTGAGCGCCATGTTCTGCGGCTTGAACGGCGCAACACGCGCGCCGGCGCGGCGGGCGAGCCGGCACAGGCCCGCGACCAGCGTGCTCTTGCCCGCGTCGGACGTCGTGCCCTGGATCATCAGCGTGCCGCGCGGCCGCGGCTCGGGTGCACTCATCGTGTAAAGGTCGTCGCGAAGCAAAGGCCGCATTATCCCCCGCGCCGCCCTGCCCGCGCCGTTACAATCACGCGATGATTCCGCACGACCTCACCTTCGTCCTCGGCGGCGCGCGCTCGGGCAAGAGCGCGCATGCCGAGCGGCTCGCCGCCGACAGCGGCCTCCCCGTCACCTACATCGCGACCGCGACCGCCGCCGATGCCGAATTCGCGCAGCGCATTGCGCACCATCGCGCGCGCCGGCCGGCCGGCTGGGGTTTCGCCGACGCGCCCGTCGATCTCGCCGGCACGCTCGCGCGGCTCGACGATCCGCACGCGTGCCTGCTCGTCGACTGCCTGACGCTGTGGCTCACGAACCTGCTGTGTCCCGCCGAAGGTGAACCGCTCGACGACGCGCAGTACGCGGCGCAGGTCGACCGGCTCGAGCGCGCGTTGCGCGGCGCACGCGCGAAGGTGATCGTCGTCAGTAACGAGATCGGGCTCGGCGTCGTGCCGCTCGGGTCGGTCACGCGCCGCTACGTCGACGAACTCGGGCGCCTGAACCAGCGCGTCGCCGCGCTCGCGACACGCGTGACGCTGCTCGTCGCCGGGCTGCCGCTCGACCTCAAGACGGGCGCACCGTCATGCTGATGCTGTCGCTGCCCGTCGTCGCGATGTTCGCGGTCGCGGCCGCGATCATCGACCGCGCGATCGGCGAACCGGCCGGCTGGCACCCGCTCGTCGCGTTCGGCCGCCTTGCCGCGCGCATCGAAGGCGCGCTGAATACGGGCCGGCGCGGCCGCGTGGTCGGCGTCGCCGCGTGGGTCGCGGCGGTCGGGCCGCCGGTCGCCATCGCCGCATGGCTCACGACCGTGCTGCCGTGGCCGCTCGCGGCCGCGCTGCATATCGCGCTGCTGTGGTTCGCGCTCGGCGCGAAAAGCCTCGCCGACCACGTCGCACCGATCGCTGCCGCCTTGCTGCGGCATGACCTCGACGCCGCCCGCACGCTGACCGCGCGCATCGTGTCGCGCGACACGAGCGACGCGGACGAAGGCGCGCTGTCGCGCGCGGCCGTCGAATCCGCGCTCGAGAACGGCAACGACGCGATCTTCGGCGCGCTGTTCTGGTTCGTCGTCGCAGGCGGCCCCGGCGCGCTGCTGTTCCGGCTCGCGAACACGCTCGACGCGATGTGGGGCTACCGCACGCCACGCTTCCTGACCTTCGGCTGGGCCGCCGCGCGCCTCGACGACGCGCTGAACTGGATTCCCGCGCGCCTCACGGCCGCGAGCTACGCACTGCTCGGCGACACGGCCGCCGCCTGGCGCTGCTGGCGCACGCAGGCGCGCCACTGGGACAGCCCGAACGCGGGCCCGGTGATGGCTGCCGGCGCCGGCAGCCTGAACGTGCAGCTCGGCGGCCCGGCCGTCTATCACGGCGAGATCGAGGACCGTCCCGCGCTCGGCACCGGCGCCACGGCGACCGCGGTCCACATCGTCGCCGCGCTGTCGCTCGTCACGCGCACGCTTGCCCTGTGGCTCGCGCTGCTGGTCGCGAGCGGCGCACTCGCCATGGCCACCCATCATGTCTGACACCCGCATCACTCACGGCGGCAACCTGCATGAAGCCGCGCGCCGCCACGGCATTCCGTACGACACGTGGCTCGACTTGTCGACCGGCATCAACCCGGTCGGCTATCCGGTCCCGCCCGTCCCGGCCGACGCATGGCGCCGGCTGCCCGACGACGGCGACGGCCTCACGGCCTGCGCCGCGCAGTACTACCATGCGCCCGATTCCGCACACGTGCTGCCGGTTGCCGGCAGCCAGGCGGCCATCCGCGCATTGCCCGCGTTGCTGCCGACCGGCGACGCCGGCGTCGCGGCGCTCGCGTACGGCGAATACGCGCCCGCCTTCGCGCGCCACGGCCATCGCGTCGTCGCGCTCGACATCGACGCGGATACGCTGCCTCAAACGCTGCGTCACGTCATCGTCGGGAATCCGAACAATCCGACCGCCGAGTTCGTGCCGGCCGAGCGCCTGCTCGATTGGCACGCGCAACTGGCCGCGCGCGGCGGCACGCTGATCGTCGACGAGGCATTCGCCGATACGGGCGCGACGCGGTCGCTCGCGCCGCACGTCGATCGTCCCGGGCTCATCGTGCTGCGCTCGGTCGGCAAGTTCTTCGGGCTCGCCGGCATCCGCGCAGGCTTCGTGCTCGCCTGTCCTGGCCGGATCGTCGCGCTGCGCGACCTGCTCGGCGCATGGACGGTTAGCGGCCCCGCCCGCCATGCGGTCGCCGCGGCGTTCGCCGACCGCGCATGGCAGGCCGCCGCCCGCAACCGGCTCGCAGCCGACGGCGAGCGGCTGGCCGCCTTGCTGCGTGCGCATGGCTTCGCGGTTCGCGCGACGCCGCTCTTCAGCTGGACCGACGACCCGCGCGCCGCGGCGCTGCATGCGGCACTCGCGGCACGCGGGGTCTGGACACGGCACTTCCCGATACCGTCGAGCGTACGCATCGGTCTGCCGGCGAGCGAAGCGGAATGGCAGCGCCTCGGCGACGCGCTCGCACACTGCGTACCGGCGCTGCAACGGGAATCCGCATGAATCCGTCCATGTTTCGCCGGCGCGCGCCCGTCGCGTTACTGGTCGCGCTCGCTTACGCGCCACTCGTCCACGCCGATGTCACGACACGTGACGACGCCGGCAATACCGTCACGCTGCCGGCGCCCGCGCAGCGGGTGATCAGTCTCGCACCGCACGCCACCGAACTCGTGTACGCGGCCGGCGGCGGAGCGAAGCTCGTCGGCACCGTCACGTACAGCGACTATCCGCCCGCCGCGCAAGCGATACCGCGCGTCGGCGACAACAAGGCGCTCGATCTCGAGCGGATCGCCGCGCTGAAGCCCGACCTGATCGTCGTCTGGCGGCACGGCAATGCCGAGCGGCAGACCGATGCGCTGCGCGCGCTGCACATCCCGCTGTTCTTCAGCGAACCGAAGCATCTCGACGACGTCTCGTCGTCGCTGCGCCGGCTCGGCACGCTGCTCGGCACGCAACCGGCTGCCGATGCGGCCGCGGCCGCCTATACGCGCGACATCGCGGCGCTGCGCACGCGTTACTCGGCGCAAGCGCCTGTCACGATGTTCTTCCAGGTGTGGGATCGGCCGTTGATGACGCTCAATGGTGCGCACCTGATCAACGACGTGATCGAGCTGTGCGGCGGCCGCAACGTGTTCGCATCGCTCAAGCCGCTCGTGCCGACCGTCACCGACGAGGCCGTGCTCGCGGCGAATCCGGAGGCGATCGTGACGACCAGTGCGGGTACGACGCGCTCCGACGAACCGCTGCCGAGCCTGGCGCGCTGGCGCACGTGGCCCGCACTGACGGCCGTGGCACGCAACAACCTGTTCGCGATCGACGGCGATCTGCTGACACGGCCGTCGCCGCGGATCGCGCAGGGCGCGGCCGCGCTGTGCAAGGATCTCGATGCCGCGCGTGCGCGGCGGCCGCGCTGATTGCCGGCGACTTGCGCGTTCATCGCGTACCAGATGCCTGAGACGAGTTGACCGCGCGCTGCATCGTTCACACGCAGGGGCCAGCGCGCCTATTCGTCCCAGTGCATCACGTCCCACGTTCGCGTGGCAGCATCCGCGCGCAGCCAGACGACACCCCCTGTCGGTACGGGTCGCGACAGCAATGTATCGAGCGGCACGCGCAATACATGCGATGCAAACGCACGGATCACGCCCGCATGCGTGACGACCCACTGCGGCCGGTCGAACTGCGCCACTGCGTCGACCCGACCCGCGACCCGCGCGGCAAACCGCGCAACACTTTCGCCGCCGTGCGCACACGCATGCATCAGGTCGGCCGCCCACGCATCGAGCGCCGCGCGATCGATATCGTCCCAGCGTCGCATTTCCCATGCGCCAAAATCCATTTCCTGCCAGCCGGCATCGCGCCGCAACGGCACGTCGCATGCCTGCGCGAGCCGTTCGGCAACCGACGCGCAGCGCGTCAGCGGGCTCGTCCAGACCTGTTCGGGAAGCGGCGCGCGGAGTGCCGACAGATGCGCGCGCACGGCCTGCGCGCCGGCGTCGGCCGATGCAGCGAGCGGCACGTCGGTGCGTCCGTAGCAGATGCCCGACTCGACGCCGACGGCCGGGTGACGGATCAGGACGACGTCCATCCGAGCACCACGAGATAGATCGCCAGTTCGCACAGTTGCTGCGTGAAGCCGAGACAGTCGCCCGTATAGCCGCCGATCCGCTTCACGAAATAGCGGGCGGCCCACGCGCGCACGAGCACGAGCGCCACGCATGCGGCGACGCCCATGCGCCAGTCGGGCCAGAACAGCCAGGACAATCCGAACAGCGCCGCGACGCATGCCGCGCGTGCACCCAATCGTTGCGCGACCGGCTTCGCCTTGCCTTCGGGCCGCACGTAGTCGAGCGTCATCAGCAAGCTCACCGCCGCCGCTCGGCTCGCCGCGTGCGCGGCGATCATCGTCCACGCGGCACGCAACGGCAGCATGGACGCGAGCGCCTGCCATTTCACGCCGAGCGAGATCACGAGCGCGACCGCACCGAACGTGCCGATCCGCGAGTCGTGCATGATGCGCAGCACGTCGTCGCGCGTGTAGCCGCCGCCGAACGCATCGCAGCTGTCGGCCAGGCCGTCCTCGTGGAAGGCGCCCGTTGCGAGCAGCGTCGCGGCCATCGACAACCCGACCGCGATCGACGGCGGCAGCGCGCGCAGCGCGGCGAGATAGACGAGCGCCCCCCACGCGCCGACACACGCGCCGACGAGCGGGAAATAGCGCGCGGCCTGGTCGAGATCGCCGGCCGCGTAGCCGATCGAGCGCGGCACGGGCACGCGCGTGAAATAGCCGAGCGCGACGAAGAAGTAACGCAGTTCGGCCTGCACGCCGCGCGCGCGATCAGGCGTCACGATTGTCGACGCCGGCGGATTCGAAGCTCGCCATCTCCGTGAGGAATGCGGCGGCTGCCCGCACGAGCGGCAGCGCGAGCGCGGCGCCCGTGCCTTCGCCGAGCCGCAGGTCCAGCGCGAGCAGCGGCTTCGCGCCGAAATGCTCGAGCATGCGCCGGTGCCCGGCCTCGTGCGACGTATGCGAGAACACGCAGTAGTCGCGCACGCCTGGTGCGATGCGCTCGGCAACCAGCAGCGCGGCCGTCGCGATGAAGCCGTCGACGAGGATCGTCATCCGCTCGCTCGCGGCCGCGAGATACGCGCCCGTCATCATCGCGATCTCGAAGCCGCCGAACGTTGCGAGCACATCGAGCGGCGCAATCGCGTGCGAGTGCTTGACGAGCGCACGGCCGAGCACCGCGCGCTTGTGCGCGAGGCCCTGGTCGTCGAGGCCCGTGCCGCGCCCGACGCACGCGTCGATCGGCACGCCGAGCAGGCGGCTCATCAGGCATGCGGCCGACGACGTGTTCGCGATCCCCATCTCGCCGAAGCCGATCACGTTCGTGCCGAGCGACGCATGCAGGCGCACGCGCGCCGCGCCGGCCGCGAGCGCCGTCATCGCCTCGTCGCGCGTCATCGCCGGCTCCGCCGCGAAGTTGCGCGTCCCGCGCGCGACCGGCAGCGACACCAGCCGGTCGGACAGCGGCAGCGGCGACGCGACACCCGCATCGACGATCTCGAGCGTGCTCTGCGCGACGCCGGAGAACGCGTTGATCGCCGCGCCGCCGGCGAGAAAGTTCGCGACCATCTGCGCGGTCACCGCTTGCGGATAAGGACTCACGCCCTCGGCGGCAATCCCGTGATCGCCGGCAAATACGATCATCACGGGACGCTGCACGACCGGCCGCTCGGTGTGCTGGATCAGGCCGATCTGCAACGCGATCGCCTCGAGCTGGCCGAGGCTGCCGGGCGGCTTGGTCTTGTGGTCAATCACGTGCTGCAGGCGCTTGCGCAACACATCGTCGAGCGGCGCGATCGCGGGCGGGAAGGGGGTCGGGGTCGTCATCGAAAAGCCGTATCGTTGGCGCGGTATGCGCCGCGCATCGGAAAAGGAAAGATCATTGTCGCTCGGGCCACGCCGGCAGCAGCGCATCGCGGCCGTTCTCGCGGATCAGCACGAGCGGATAACCGAACGCATCGCTCGCGCGCTCGGGTGTCAGCACGTCGTGCACGGGACCGGCCCACGCATGGCCGCAGCCGTCGAGCAACAGCGCATGCGTCGCGAAACGCCGCGCGAGATTCAGATCATGGCACGAGAACAGCACCGTGCGCGGGCCCGCGTCGAGCCATGCGGCCAGCGCGGTCAGGCAATCGATCTGGTGATGCAGGTCGAGATGGGCGAGCGGCTCGTCGAGCAGCATCGACGGCGCGTCCTGGCACAGCGTCGCGGCAAGCGCGACGCGCTGCCGCTCGCCGCCCGACAGCGACAGCACGTCACGCGACGCAAGCGCGGTCAGGTCGAATGTCGCCAGCGCATCGCGCGCGGCCGCACGGTCGCCGTCGCGCTCCCAGCCCCAGCCGCCGAGATACGGAAAGCGGTTGAGCAGCACCGTGTCGAAGACGGTCGCGCTGAATGCGTCGTGCAATTGCTGCGGCATCAGCGCGCGACGCTGCGCGAGCTGCTCGGGTGGCCATGCGGCAAGCGGCCGGCCGTCGACCTCGACGTGTCCGCCGGCCGGCGGCTGCAGCCCCGCGAGGGTCGCGAGCAGCGTCGTCTTGCCCGCGCCGTTCGGCCCGGCGACACACCAGATCTCGCCGGGACGAAACACCTGGGTGAAGCCGTCGAGCAGCGTACGCGCGCCGGCCTTCAGCGTCAGGCCGACGGCCGCGTAGTTCATGTCGCCGGCCGTGGCGTGCAGTGCGGCCCCCGTCATCGCATCGGCCTCCTCAACAACATCCACAGGAACACCGGCACGCCGATCAGTGCGGTCATCACGCCGACCGGCAGTTGCGCGGGCGCGATCACCGTGCGTGCGAGCAGGTCGGCCGCCATCACGCCGCCGCCACCCGCGAGCATCGCGGCCGGCAGCAGCATTCGCTGGTCGTTGCCGAAGGCGAGCCGCAGCGCATGCGGCACGACGAGGCCGACGAAGCCGATCGTGCCGGCCGTCGTCACCGCGGCCGCGGCGGCCAGCGACGCGACGAGATAGATCCGCACGCGCAGGCGCGCAACGGGCACGCCGAGCGCGAGCGCGGTCGCGTCGCCGCGCAGCAGCACGTTCAGTTGCGGCGCAGCCGGCAGCGCGACGCAGGCGGCCACCAACAGCGCCCCCCACGCGAACCACGGCGCAGTCACGCCGTTCAGGTCGCCGGTCAGCCAGAAGATGATCCCGCGCAGCCGTGCATCGGGCGCGAGCGACAGCAGCAGCGTGACGAGTGCGCCCCACCCTGCCGCGATCACGACGCCCGTGAGCAGCAACCGCGGCGACGCATCGCGCGATTCGCCACGCCACAGCTCGCGGCGCGCGAGACCGAGCACGAGCGTGACCGACACGAGCGAGCCGGCGAACGCCGACGCATCGACGAGCCACCACGCGCCACCCGCGATCATCGCGACGAGCGCGAAGCCGGCCGCGCCACCCGACACGCCGAGCACGTACGGCTCCGCGAGCGGATTGCGCAACAGTACCTGCAGCAGTGCACCGGCCAGCGCGAGCAACGCGCCGCACGCGAAGCCCGCGAGCGCGCGCGGCAGGCGCAGCGTGCGGACGATATCGGCGAACAGCGCGTCGCCGCCATGCGGCACGAGCGACGCGAGCGCCTGCCATGGCGACATCGGCACGCTGCCGATCGACAGCGACGCGACGAACAGCAGCGCGACCGTGGCGGCCAGCGCGGCCCAGATCGCGGTGGCGCGCGCGGCGCTCATGCCGCGCACGGCGCCGCACACGACGTGCGGCGTGCCCGCTTGCGGCAGCGGGCCGGTCGTGACGTGAGCGCCGCGCGGACGATTGGGGTCAGCATCGAGGAAGATTCCGTGAAGCATTGCGCGCCCCGCCTCCCCGCAGGCCGCGCGTCACGAAGCCCGTGCGGGCTCCCCGTCTCGGCCGGTATCCGGGCTGGCGGCGGTCCGGCTCGCCTTCCCGCGCGATCACGCGCAGTGGCCCGCGTCCGCATGCAGGACCTGCACGCGAAACGCGCCCGAGCCGGCCTGCGTCACGAGACGCGGCCGCTTACCGTTGCGGGGGCAGCGCAGGTTGGCGGGCTTCCGGCGCCCGCGCCCTGCTTCCCGTTTAACCGCGCGTTCCACGCGCGAGCACCGAGGCGGCGCCAGTTTAGGAGCGGGTCGCGCGAGCGTCAAGGAAGCGTCCGGACACGCACGGGACGCGCTGATTCGCGGCAAGAAGCAGGGGTGTTACGACTGGAAACGTTACAGATGTCGGATTGCGCGTTATTCCGCGCTAAAATGCTGGGTCTTTAGAGGACGCAGCAAATGCTCAACGAACTCGAAACCCTATCTCAAAATATTGGCCGTCTGATTTCGCTGAACAAGCGCTATCACTCGGAACGGCTCGCGCTCGAGGAGCAGGTCGCGCAATTGCGCGCGGATGCGGACACTGTCCGCGCGGAACTCGCGCAACTGCGCGACGAACGCAATGCACTTGCGGCCGAGCGTGACACGCTGTCGGCAAAGATCGACGACGCCCAGGTGAAACTGAACGCGATTCTCGAAAAGCTGCCGCGCTCGAAAAGTGTGGAGCAAGCCGACAACCAGCTCGACCTGCTGGATGCGCAGGCGCGTACGGATGGCGATGACGCGGCCAGCCACGGAGAACATGCATGAGCACCAAGCAGATCGAAGTCTCGATTCTCGGTCAGGCCTATCGGCTCGCCTGCTCGGCCGAGACCGAAGCGGCGCTGCTCGAAGCGGTCGCGCGCGTCGACGCCGAAATGTCGAAAATCCGCTCGAACAGCTCGGTACGCGGCACCGATCGCATCGCCGTGATGGCGGCGCTGTCGCTCGCGTCCGAATTGCTGCGACTGCAAACGAGCGTGCGGCACGGTGAAGCATTTCCCGCGGAGGAAATCCGTCGTACAATGCACCAGATGAACGAACAGCTCGGCGCGGTGCTCGCACAGCACGAGACGCAGTAACGTTTTAATCGATGCGTCGATTCCCCTTGATCTCGGCGATCAACGGTGGTCAAATTGGCGCATCGAATCACAGTTCAGTCAGCTTCCCCGCCTGGTTCGCCAAGGTCATATATTCCTTGAACCAATGCCATGTGCACGGTTGCGGGAATTTGTAGCACGGGCGCGCGCGTCACTCTGTCTGATGTACCCGAAGTGCTGCTAACTGCGACCAATTCTGAACCTCAGGTTCAGGATGCCGGCCTAGCGGCCAAGGCGGGGGCCTATCCAACGGCATCGGGAACTCCCGATGCCGTTTCCTTTTGCAACAGCCCTTTCTGCGTCGATCACGATCCATGCAATACTGGCTGATGAAGTCCGAACCGGACGAAGCAAGCATCGACGATCTCGCCAACGCACCGCAGCGCTCGCTGCCGTGGACCGGCGTGCGCAACTATCAGGCGCGCAATTTCATGCGCGACACGATGAAGATCGGCGACGGCGTGCTGTTCTATCACTCGAGCTGCCCCGAGCCGGGCATCGCGGGTCTCGCCGAAGTGTCGTCGACGCCCTACCCCGACCCCACGCAGTTCGATCCGAAAAGCCCCTATTACGACCCGAAGTCGACTCAGGAAGCACCGCGCTGGCTGCTCGTCGACGTGCGCTTCGTGAAGAAGTCGACGCTCGTGCCGCTCGCGGCGCTGCGCGAACACGACGAACTCGCCGACATGCGCGTGCTCGCGCGCGGCAACCGGCTGTCGATCACGCCGGTCACGCGCGCCGAATGGCGCTTCATCACCGAAAAGCTGATGAAGTAGGCGCGCGCCAAAGGTCAAATCTGGTCAGTACGCGCCGCCGGCACGGAACTCGCGGCACTGTCGCGCGGCCTAAGCAACCGCTGTCGGCCGATCAGGCCGGCTGTCGTTTTTTCGTCGCGCGGTACGCCCGCGTCGTGCACGCGCAATCCGCGTGCACGCCCTCGCACAAGGAGTCCAACAATGACCAAGAAATCCGCACTCGCGCTGTCGCTCGCCCTTGCCGCCGCCGTTCCCGTCGCGCTGACGCTCGCGTCGACCGCCGCGCACGCGCAAACCGCGAACCCGCACTTTCCGGAGCCGGCAGGCGTGCTGTCGCTGTCGTCGCAGGCCAGCGCGGACGTGCCGCAGGACATCATCCACATCACGCTGTTCTACGAGCAGCAGGCCAAGGATCCGGGCAGCCTCACCGCGCAGTTGAACCAGCGCGCCGACGCAGCGCTGTCGCAGGCAAAGGGCGTATCGGGCGTCACCGCACACACGGGCGCATTCTCCGTGTACCCGAGCACCGATCGTGACGGCAAGATCTCCGCATGGCGCGGTCGTACTGAAGTGGCGCTCGAATCGCGCGATTTCGCTGCGGCGTCGAAGCTTGCGGGCCAGTTGTCGAACCTGATGCAGGTCGCAAACGTCGAGTTCTCGCTGTCGCCCGAAGCGCAGCGCGCGGCCGAGCAAAAGCTGACGACCGAAGCGATCAAGTCGTTCCGCGCCCGCGCCGACGAAGCCGCGAAGGCATTCGGTTACGGCAGCTACACGATCCGCGACGTGAACGTCGGCGGCGGCCGCAACGTACAACCGTACCCGCGCATGATGGCGATGGCCGCGGCGCCGATGGACAGCGCGAAGATGAGCGCGCCGATCGCGGTCGAAGGCGGCAAGGCCACCGTGTCGGTCACCGTCAACGGCTCCGTGCAGATGAAGTAACGCGCAGCGCACGGCAGTCCGAAATGAAAAACGCCGTCCCGAGGGCCGGCGTTTTGCGTTGATCTGCATGGTGCCGATGCACGCGCCGATCGCACGTGCATCGGCATCGCATCACGCCGCGGCATGCGCCGCGCGGCGGCGATACGCCCAGACCATCAATGCAACGCCCGCGAGGATCATCGGCAGCGACAGCCACTGCCCCATCGACAGGCCGAGCGCGAGCAGGCCGAGGAAGTCGTCGGGCTCGCGCGCGAACTCGACCGTGAAGCGTGCGAGACCATAGCCGATCAGGAACAGCGCGGACACGGCGCCCATCGGCCGCGACTTGCGCGCGAAGAAGAACAGCGCGAAGAACAGCGCGATGCCTTCGAGCGCGATTTCATAGAGCTGCGACGGATGGCGCGGCAGCATCTGGTATTGCATGAACACGTCGGCAAGATGCCACTTCTCGACGAGCTCCGGATGCTTCGGCAACCATGCCGCATCGTCGCGCATCGCGCCCGGGAACAGCATCGCCCACGGTGCCGAAGGATCGGTCACGCGGCCCCACAGCTCACCGTTGATGAAGTTGCCGAGCCGCCCGGCCGCGAGCCCCGTCGGCACCATCGGCGCGACGAAATCGGTGACCTGCAGCCAGTGGCGCTTGCGCTGCCACGCGAACAGCATCATCGCGAGCGTCACGCCGAGGAAGCCGCCGTGAAACGACATGCCGCCCTCCCACACCTTGAATACGTCGAGCGGATGCGAGAAGTAGAAATCGGCCTTGTAGAACAGCACGTAGCCGAGCCGGCCGCCGAGCACGGTGCCGAGCACACCGTAGAACATCATGTCGTCGATGTCCTTCGCGGTCCAGCCTTGCGCCGCGACGTGCGGCAGCTTCAGCCGGATCCGGCCGACGACGATCGCCGCGATGAAGCCGACGAGATACATGAGCCCGTACCAGCGCACGGCCAGCGGCCCGAGATGGATCGCAACGGGGTCGAAATTCGGGTGAATGATCATGGGTTAGCGAAGAAGTTTTTCGAATGCGGTACGGCCGTCGCAAACGCGCAGCACCGCGCGTTGGACGGCACCGGCGCGTCATCGTTCACGTCACGGGGCGAGGCCCTGCGCGCGCACGACGTCGATGAAGCCGGCCAGCACGGGGCTCACGTCACCGGTGCGCCACACGAGGCCGGTCTCGACGACCGGTGCGTGATCGGCAAGCGGCCGGTAGACCACGCCGGTGCGCCGCAGGTTACGCAGCGATTGCGGCACCAGTGCGACGCCCATGCCGGCCGACACGAGGCTGACGATCGTCTGCATCTGGATCGCCTCCTGGCCGATGTGCGGCGTTTCCCCTGCCGCGCCGTAGCAGCCCGTAATGATGTCATAAAAGCCGGGCGCCAAACGACGCGGAAAGATCACGAGCGGCAACGCGGCAACCTCGGCGAGACGGACGGGCTCGTCTTCCGGCGCATCGCTCGCTGCCGCCGGCATCGCCACCACCAGCGGCTCGCGCATGACGGGCAGGTACGAAAGCCCGGCCGCGTGGCGCGGCGGCACGGGCGGAATGACGAGCCCCGCGTCGATGCGGCCCGCGACGAGCTCGTCGATCTGCACGTCGCTCGTCGCCTCCGTGAGTTGCAGCCGCACCTGCGGATAGCGCGCGCCGAACGCACGCAGCAGCGCCGGCAGCAGCCCGTAATCGGCGGTCGACACGAACGCGAGCGACAGCGAACCGGCCTCGCCGCGCGCGAGCCGTCGCGCAAGCGGCGGCAACGCATCGGCCGATGCGAGCAGCCGCCGCACGTCGGGCAGCAGCGCCGCCCCGACCGCGGTCAGCGCCACCGAGCGCTTGGTGCGCGCGAACAGCGCGACGCCGAGCGCATCCTCGAGCGCACGGATCGCCTGCGACAGCGGCGGTTGCGTCATCGACAGGCGTTCGGCCGCGCGGCCGAAATGGCGCTCGTCGGCGACGGTCACGAAATAGCGCCACTGGCGCAGGTCGGGAGTCGGATCGGCCATGGCTCTCTCATTCGAAAAACGACTTAATAAGCGACAAATAATATATTGGACATCCCAATCCGGACACTCCATGCTTGATTGATCCGAACCGGCTCGCCGCTCGACGGCGTTGCCCAGACAACGATGGAGTCCCCCATGGCTTACAACCGTCGCTCGAAGCACATCACGCAAGGCGTGGCCCGCTCGCCGAACCGCTCGATGTATTACGCCCTCGGCTACCAGAAGGACGATTTCGACAAGCCGATGATCGGCATCGCGAACGGCCATTCGACGATCACGCCGTGCAATTCCGGCCTGCAACGCCTGTCGGACGCGGCCGTCGCGGCCGTGAAGGCGGCCGACGCGAACCCGCAGATCTTCGGCACGCCGACGATTTCGGACGGCATGTCGATGGGCACCGAAGGCATGAAGTACTCGCTCGTGTCGCGCGAGGTGATCGCCGACTGCATCGAGACCTGCGTGCAGGGGCAATGGATGGACGGCGTGGTGGTCGTCGGCGGCTGCGACAAGAACATGCCGGGCGGGATGATCGCGCTCGCGCGCCTGAACGTGCCGGGCATCTACGTGTATGGCGGCACGATCCGCCCCGGCAACTGGAAAGGCCGGGACCTGACGATCGTGTCGTCGTTCGAGGCCGTCGGCGAATTCACCGCGGGCCGGATGTCGCAGGAGGACTTCGAAGGCGTCGAGCAGAACGCCTGCCCGACGTCGGGGTCGTGCGGCGGGATGTACACCGCGAACACGATGAGCTCGTCGTTCGAGGCGCTCGGGATGTCGCTGCTGTACTCGTCGACGATGGCGAACCCCGACCAGGAGAAGGTCGATTCGGCCGCCGAATCGGCACGCGTGCTCGTCGAGGCCGTGAAGCGCGACCTGAAGCCGCGCGACATCATCACGAAGGAAGCGATCGAGAATGCGGTGTCCGTGATCATGGCGACGGGCGGCTCGACCAATGCGGTGCTGCACTATCTCGCGATCGCGCACGCGGCCGAGGTCGACTGGACGATCGAGGACTTCGAGCGCATCCGCAAGCGCGTGCCCGTGATCTGCAACCTGAAGCCGTCGGGGAAGTACGTCGCAACCGACCTGCATCGGGCCGGCGGGATTCCGCAAGTGTTGAAGATCCTGCTCGACGCGGGGCTGCTGCATGGCGACTGCATGACGATCACCGGCCGCACGATCGCCGACGAACTGAAGGACGTGCCGAGCGTGCCGCGCGCGGACCAGGACGTGATCTTCCCGATCGACCGCGCGCTGTACAAGGAAGGCCACCTCGCCATCCTGAAGGGCAATCTCGCGGAAGACGGCGCGGTCGCGAAGATCACCGGCCTGAAGAACCCGGTGATCACGGGCCCGGCACGTGTGTTCGACGATGAGCAGAGCGCGATGGATGCGATTCTCGGCGACCGGATCCGTGCCGGCGACATCCTCGTGCTGCGCTACCTCGGCCCGAAGGGCGGCCCCGGCATGCCGGAAATGCTCGCGCCGACGTCGGCGATCATCGGCAAGGGGCTCGGCGAATCGGTCGGCTTCATCACGGACGGCCGCTTCTCGGGCGGAACCTGGGGGATGGTGGTCGGCCACGTCGCGCCCGAGGCGTTCGTCGGCGGCACGATCGCGCTCGTGCAGGAAGGCGACTCGATCACGATCGACGCGCACCGGCTGCTGCTGCAGTTGAACGTCGACGACGCGGAACTCGCGCGCCGCCGCGCCGCATGGCAACAGCCGGCGCCGCGCTACACGCGCGGCGTGCTCGCGAAATTCGCGGCGCTCGCCCGCCCGGCGAACAAGGGCGCCGTCACGGGTTGATTCGGGCACGTCAAGACATGCGACCCCGATAAACATGGCCGCCGGGGGAACGCGCAAAACGCGCTTTCCCTTTGCTTCTATAATGCGCGGACCATGTAGCCGGCCGTCCCCGCCGGCGGAGAACCGCATGAAACACTCGATATTGCGCGTCCTGCTCGCCACACTGCTGATCGGCAGCGGGGCAGCGGCGCGCGCCGACCAGGCCGACGGGCTCGCGCTGGCTCAGCGCAAGAACTGCATGGCCTGCCACGCGATCGGCAAGCCGCTGATGGGCCCGTCGTTCCGCGACGTCGCCGGCAAGTATGCGGCGCGCGGCGACGCCGTCGACTACCTTGCCCAATCGATCGTGAAAGGCAGCGTCGGCGTATGGAGCAGCGTGCCGATGCCCGCCAATACGCAACTGACGAACACCGAAGCCCACACGCTCGCGCAATGGGTGCTGTCGGTGCGCTGAACCGGGCGCCCCGGGCGGAATAGCCAACCTGCCGGACTCCAGCGACCGGCGGACATGCCCCGGCTTAACGGTGCAATGCCTCGCCGGCAGCGTCACCGGCTTTTACTGGAATCGCACCCCGTTTTCGCCGGAATGCCCGTTGTGCTTAGCCGGAATGACCGGCGCGGCGGCGTGCGATCTCTTCGTCGACCGCGTCGCGAACCCAGTCCATCACCTCGGTTTCCAGCGCCAGCGCCACTTCGCGCGTGATCTGGCCGACCAGCCAGGCCGAATGCTCATGCAACGCGTCGCGACAGCGGGCTTCGATCGCGTCGCGCCCTTCCCCCGTCAGATAGTTCGTCAGGCGATTGCGCAGACGCTCGGCGATGTGCTGCGAATCTTCCGGTGTCAGCCCGGCTGCACCCTGCGCCTCCGGCTGCAGCGCGGCGGCCGGTACGACGGCCTCCGGCATGTGCGCTTCACGCGCGTGCCCCACCACCTCATGCGGCACCGCTGCGAACGCGGGTAGCGGCACTTCGTCGTCGGCCAGCGACGATTGCAGCGGCGCACTCATTGCCGCCGAATCTTCGGCGACCACGTGCTCCACGGCGCCGGGTTGGGCCGGCGCATCGGTCTCGCCCATCGCGGCCGCCGCAGCCGTCGCCACGTCGCCCGGCAGTTCGACCGCCGGCACGTGCGGCGTCGGCACGCATTCGACCACGACGGAATCGGGGTCAAGCTCACTTTGCCTGGAACCGGCCGGCGCCGCCTCCGCGGCGTGCGGCGCGACCACGTCGGTGAGCACCGGAATCGCCGCGCCGGCGGGCGGCTGCGGCGCGTCGGGCGCGGACGGGCGCGCCGGCACCGGCTTGCCCGGCACCAGCACGTCGGTCAGCGTCGGGATCGAGGATGAATCGGCTTCGGTCACGGGAACACTCCGTTGACGGTTGCGGCTAGCTGCCCTGCTTGTAGTTGTTCAGCGCGTAGCCGCGGTCGCGGTAGAACCGGTAGCGGTCGCGGCCCGCGGCCAGCTCGTCCGGCGCATTGCCGACCACTTCGAGCAGGCGCTCGAAACGGGCGAACTGCGCGGGCACGGCTGCGCCGAGGTTCAGCAGCACGTGATGATGCGGCGCGCGGTCGAGATCCGCGGCCAGCACGATCGGCGTGCCGGCTGCGTGCTCGCTGTCGACACCGCAATGCGGGATGAAATCGAGCGGCGAGAACGTCCAGAGCCGCTCGTCGAGCGCGCGCAGGCGCGCGGGCTCGGCGAGCACGACGACCGGCTGCCCGGCCAGGTAAGCCTTGCGCAGCAGCCGGCACGCGTACGCGAGCGAATCGCCGACGTTCGAGTGGAAATCGATCCGCGTCATTGCCCGCGTACCCGCAGCGTCGTCCACACCGCCATCACTGGCCGGCGCGGTCAATCAGGAACTGCGCGAGCAACGGCACCGGACGGCCCGTCGCACCCTTCGCCGCACCACCCTTCCATGCGGTGCCCGCGATATCGAGGTGGGCCCACGGATAGCTCTCGGTGAAGCGCGACAGGAAGCACGCGGCCGTCACGGCGCCGGCCGGGCGCCCGCCGATGTTCGCGAGATCCGCGAAATTCGACTTCAGCTGGTCCTGGTACTCGTCGTCGAGCGGCATGCGCCATGCCGGGTCGTTCGCTTCGCGCGACGCGTCGAGCAGTTCGCCCGCGAGCGCGTCGTTGCTCGAGAACAGGCCGCTGTTGTGGCCGCCCAGCGCGATCACGCACGCGCCCGTCAGCGTGGCAACGTCGATCACGGCGGCCGGCTTGAAGCGTTCGGCATACGTGAGCGCGTCGCACAGGATCAGACGGCCTTCGGCGTCGGTGTTCAGCACCTCGATCGTCAGGCCCTTCATGCTGGTGACGATGTCGCCCGGTTTCGTCGCGTTGCCGCCCGGCATGTTCTCGCAGGTCGGCACGATCGCGACGACGTTGATCTTCAGGCCCATCTCGGCGACCGCACGCATCGTGCCCAGCACGGAACCCGCGCCGCACATGTCGTACTTCATCTCGTCCATGCCCTCGCCCGGCTTCAGCGAGATGCCGCCCGTGTCGAACGTGATGCCCTTGCCGACCAGCACGACCGGCGCGGCCTTCGCGGCGGCGCCCTGGTAGTGCAGCACGATGAACTGCGGCGGCTCGACCGACGCGCGCGCGACCGACAGGAACGAGCCCATCTTCAGCGCCAGGATCTGCTTGAGCCCGAGCACCTCGGCCTTCAGGCCCCAATCCTTCGCGATCTTCTTCGCGGTGTTGCCGAGGTAGGTCGGCGTGCAGACGTTGCCCGGCAGGTTGCCGAGGTCGCGGGTGAGATCCATCCCGTTCGCGAGCGCAACGGCCTGCTTGACCGCGACCTTCGCGGCCTTTTCGTCGGACGGATCGACGCTGAACACGACGCGCTTGAGCGTGTGCGACGCCGGCTCCGGCTTGCTCTTCATCTGCGTGAAGCGGTAGGTCTCGTTGCGCAGCGCGAGGATTGCCGCGCGCACGCCCCAGTCGGAGCTGCGCTCGTCGACCGGCAGTTGCGCGAGCGTGAACGTGACCTGGACGACCTTGGTCGCCAGCAGCGCGCGCCATGCGGCCGTCACGGCATCGTTATAGGCTTTCTGATTGAAAGCATCCTGCTTGCCGAGGCCGACGAGCAGCACGCGCGACGCGCCGATGCCCGACACTTCGTGCAGGAACAGCGTCTTGCCGCGCTTGCCGTCCATGTCGCCGGCCTTGATCACGCGCGAAATCAGCCCCTTGGTGGCCGTGTCGATATCGAGCGCCGCGCCCGACAGGGTCTGCGCCTCGAAGATGCCGAGCACGATGCAATCGGACTTCCCGGTCAGGAACCCCTTCGCCTCGCCTTTGCTCCAATCACAGCCTTTTATGCTAAAGTCCATCGCGCTTGTCCTCGGATAAAATCTGGGCTAAGGATGAAAGCCGCAATTATCCGCTATTTTTCCCGTGGCGGCGCGAGCGCTCCACCACGCGTGCGCAGCCTCCCGCCCTCTTCTCATCAAGAATGATCTTCGAACGCTCCCTCCAGCGCGAGCTTGCGTATACGGCTGGCGCCGTGTTCATGGTGCTGCTCACGATCATGCTCACGACGATGATGATCCGCATCGTCGGCTACGCCGCGTCCGGTGAAATCGACCCGCGGGACGTCCTCGTGCTGATCGGCCTCACCGTGATCGGCTACCTCGCCGTGATGCTCGTCGTCACGCTGTTCGTGTCGATCCTGTTCGTGCTGACCCGGTGGTACCGGGACTCCGAAATGGTCGTGTGGCTCGCGTCGGGCGTGAGCCTCACGCGCCTCATCAAGCCGATCGGCGTATTCGCCACGCCGATCATCCTGCTGATCGCCTTCTTCGCGTTCGTCGGCTGGCCGTGGTCGAACCAGCAAAGCAAGATGATCAAGGCGCGCTTCCAGCAGCGCGACGAGATCTCGCTGCTCGCGCCGGGCCAGTTCCGCGAATCGGCCTCGAACCACCGCGTGTTCTTCATCGAGAAGATGACGCCCGACCAGAGCAAGGTGCAGAACGTGTTCGTGACCTCGACCGAGAACGGCAAGGTCAACGTGGTCGTGTCGCAGACGGGGCACACGGAAACGCGCGACGGCAGCCGCTTCGTCGTCCTGGAGGACGGCCGCCGCTACGACGGCACGCCCGGCCAGCCGAACTTCAAGATCATGGAGTTCGAGCGCTACGGCGTGAAGATCACGAGCACCCCGGTCACCAACGTGCAGACCACCAACAGCACGCCGACGCCGGACCTGCTGCGCACCCCGACGAACGACAACCTCGCGGAATTCGCGTGGCGCGCGGGGCTGCCGCTGATCGCAATCAACCTGATGGTGCTCGGCATTCCGCTGTCGTACCAGAACCCGCGCCGCAGCCGCACGATCAACCTCGTGATGGCCGTGCTGATCTACCTCACGTACTCGAACCTGCTGAACGTGGTGCAGTCGCAGATCGAGCAGGGCAAGATGTCGTTCGGCGTCGGGCTCGTTGGCCTGCATCTGGTCGTCGCGGTGATCGTCGCGTTCATCTTCTGGTTGCGCGTGCGCAATCGTCCGCTGTTTACACGCGCGCTGTTCGGCCGCTCGGGAGCATGATCGATGCGGCTCTATGAAAAGTACTTCGCGCGACAGATCTACGTCACGTTCGTCTTCATCCTGTTCGCGTTCTCGGGCCTGTTCTTCTTCTTCGACCTGATCAGCGAACTGAACTCGGTCGGGCACGGCAACTACAAGTTCGGCTACGCGGTGCTGCGCGTCGCGCTGCAGACCCCGTCGCGCTTCTACGAAATCATCCCGGTCGCCGCGCTGATCAGCGCGATCTACGTGTTCGCGCAGATGGCCGCGAACTCGGAATTCACGATCTTCCGCGTGTCGGGCCTCGCGACCAACCAGGCGCTGCGCTCGCTGCTGAAGATCGGCGTGCCGCTCGTGATCGTCACCTACCTGATCGGTGAATTCGTCGGCCCGTACGCCGACCAGCTGTCCGAACGCGTGCGGCTGCAGGCGCTCGGCGCGTCGGTGTCGTCGAACTTCCAGTCGGGCGTGTGGGTGAAGGACACGCTCGCAGCCCGTGAAAACGGCGAGCAGGTCACGCGCTTCGTCAACGTCGGCAGCCTGTCGCCCGACTCGACGATCAGCAACGTGCGCATCTACGAATTCGATTCGAAATTCCAGCTGCGCAACGTGCGGATCGCGCAGACGGGCCGCTACGAGCCGCCCGGCCACTGGCTGCTGAAGGGCGTCAACGAAACCGAGCTGACGCCGATCAAGCCGATCAGCGGCCAGCCGGCCGACGCACTGAACCCCGTTTACCGGTCGCAGCAGGTCTCGCTGCCCGAATACCGGCTGCGCTCGGACCTGACGCCGCAGATCCTGTCGGTGCTGCTCGTGTCGCCGGATCGCATGTCGATCATCAACCTGTTCCGCTACATCCAGCATTTGCACGAGAACCAGCAGGACACGCAGCGCTACGACATCGCGCTGTGGCGCAAACTGCTGTATCCGTTCGCGGTGTTCGTGATGCTCGTGCTGTCGCTGCCGTTCGCGTACCTGCACACGCGTGCGGGCGTGGTCGGCGTGAAGGTGTTCGGCGGTATCATGCTCGGCATGAGCTTCCAGCTCCTCAATACGCTGTTCTCGCACATCGGCACGCTGAACACGTGGCCCGCGCCGCTCACCGCGGCGACGCCCGGCCTGATCTATCTCGCGCTCGGCCTGTTCGCGCTCAAGTGGGTCGACCGGCACTGAGCGCCGCGTCACGACGGAGGCTTCGACATGAGTTCGCACGGCATCGTCCTGTTCGGCCACGGCGCGCGTGACCCGCGCTGGGCCGAGCCGTTCGAGCGGCTCGCCGCGCGGCTGCGCGGCGCCCCCTCCCCCGCTGCACACGTGTCGCTCGCGTTCCTTGAACTGATGACGCCGTCGCTCGGCGACGCCGTCGCCGAGCAGGTCGCGGCCGGCTGCACGCACGTCACCGTGGTGCCCGTGTTCTTCGGCCAGGGCGGCCATGTGCGCCGCGACCTGCCGCAGCTCGTCGACGCATGCCGAGCCGTGCATCCGGGTGTCGAGATCCGCTGCGCGACGGCCGTCGGCGAAGACGACGGCGTGCTCGACGCGATCGCGCGCTACTGCATCGACCAGATCGGCGACGACGCGTAAATCACGAGTCACGGCCCACAAAGAAAAAGCGCCGGCTTCCGCCAGCGCTTTTTTCGTTTGGGACTCCAGCCGGATTCCGCTCAGGCCGCATTTCGCAGCGGATCGCCCGCTTTCGCCTGCCCGGCGCGCTCGGCGAACGCATCGCCGATCATCAGCAGGCTCGGTTCCGCGGGATCGAGCCACGCCTGCGCGTCGCCCGCCGCCATCTGCCCGAGCGTCAGCGTCAGCGTGCGCTCGCGCGCGGTGCTGCACGCCTCGACGATCGCCACGGGCGTCGCCGGCGCACGGCCCGCGTCGATCAGTTCCTGCGCGATGCCGGGCGCGCTGTCGCGGCCCATGTAATAGACCATCGAATCGGCGCGCGCGGCTTCGCGAATCTCGTCGCTGCCCGGCGCGCGGCTGTGGGTCGCGAACGCGACGCTGCGCGACACGCCGCGCAACGTCAGCGAACGCTTCAGCGTCGCCGCCCCGGCCAGCGCCGCGGTGATGCCCGGCACGACCTCGTAGTCGATGCCGGCCGCTTCCAGCGCGCGCATCTCCTCTTCGGCACGACCGAACAACATCGGGTCGCCACCCTTCAGCCGGACGACACACGCATGCTCGCGTGCCGCATCGACGATCTGCTTGTTGATGAAGTGCTGCGCGGTCGAGCGCTGCCCGCAGCGCTTGCCGACGGCGATCCGGCGCGCATTCGGCGCGTAGTCGAGCATCGCGGGCTCGACGAGCGCGTCGTGCAGCACGACGTCCGCCTGCTCCAGCAGCCGCGCGCCGCGCACCGTGATGAGGTCGGCCGCGCCCGGCCCTGCTCCGATCAGATACACCTTGCCCATGTTTGTCGCTTCGCCTTCCAGCGGGCGTCGGCTCCGGCCCGCGCCGCCGCGAAGCGGCGCGGTTGCCCGGTTACGCCGAGAACGCCCGGATCATTCCTGCGGCGACCGTGTGATGCGTCGCCTCGTCGATCAGCACGAACGCACCGGTACCCGGATGCGCGTCGTACGTGTCGCAAACGATCGGCTTCTGCAGCGTCAGCGCGACGCGGCCGATGTCGTTCATCTTCAGATCGTGACGGTCGGTCGCGTGCGACAGCGTGTGCACGTCGAGCACCTGCTTGACGCCGCCGATCTTCGCGAACACCGTGCTGGTGGTCTGCTTCAGCAGGTACTTGCGCTGCGGCGACAGCGGCGTCTCGTCGAACCAGCACAGATCGGCTTCGAGCTTCTTCGCCGGCTCGACCGGCTCGGCGGACGTGACGAACATGTCGCCGCGCGACACGTCGACGTCTTCCGCGAGGCGGATCGTCACGGTCTGGCCCGCGAACGCGTGCGGCACGGACGCGGTGCCGCCCGGCACCGGCGCGACGATCTCGGCGATCGTGGCCGTGCGGTTCGACGGCAGCACGACGATCTCGTCACCGACCTTCACTTCGCCCGACTCGATACGGCCCATATAGCCACGGAAATCGTCGGCCGAGCTGCCGTCCTGGCGTGCGACCCACTGCACCGGGAAGCGCAGCGCGTCATGCGCCTGCGTCTCGACCGGCAGCGATTCGAGCACGTCGAGCAGCGGTTCGCCCGCGTACCACGGCATGCGCTCGCTCGCGCCGACGATGTTGTCGCCCTTCAGCGCCGACACCGGCACGAAGCGCACGTCGCTCAGGCCGAGCTGCTTCGCCAGTGTGACGTAGGCATCGCGGATCTCGTTGAAGCGCGCTTCGCTGTAGTCGACCAGGTCCATCTTGTTGATCGCGACGATCACGTGCTGCAGCCCGAGCAGCTTCACGATCGCGCTGTGGCGCTTGGTCTGCGGCAGGAGTTGCACGACGCCGTTCTCGACCGTGATGCGCGTCGCGTCGATCAACACGATCGCCGCGTGCGCGGTCGATGCGCCCGTCACCATGTTGCGCGTGTACTGCTCGTGGCCCGGCGTATCGGCGATGATGAACTTGCGCTTCGCGGTCGCGAAGTAGCGATACGCGACGTCGATCGTGATGCCCTGCTCGCGCTCGGCTTCGAGGCCGTCGGTCAGCAGCGCGAGATCGAGCTCGTCGCCGACCGTGCGCTTGTTCTTCGCACGCGACAGCGCGGACAGCTGGTCGGACAGCACGGCCTTGCTGTCGTACAGCAGGCGGCCAATCAGCGTGCTCTTGCCGTCGTCGACGCTGCCTGCGGTAATGAAGCGCAGCACGCCGAGGTCTTCGGTGTTCTCGATGATGCTCATGATGTGAATGTCCTCGTGTGCTTCAGAAATAACCTTGCTTCTTGCGCTGTTCCATCGCGGCTTCGGAGGCCTGGTCGTCCATCCGGGTCGCGCCGCGCTCGGTGATCTCGGTCACCGCCGTCTCGGCGATGATCTTCTCGACGTCGTCCGCGTCGCTCTCGACCGGGCACGTGCAGGAAATGTCGCCGACCGTGCGGAAGCGCACCTGCGCGAGCTCGCTCGTCTCGCCGTCACGCATCGGCGTGAGCGGCGTGACGGGCACGAGCAGCCCGTTGCGGCGCACGATCTCGCGCTGGTGCGCGTAATAGATCGACGGCAGTTCGAGGTTTTCGCGCGCGATGTACTGCCACACGTCGAGCTCGGTCCAGTTCGAGATCGGGAACACGCGCAGGTGCTCGCCCTTGTGCAGGCGGGCGTTGTACAGGCTCCACAGTTCCGGGCGCTGCGCCTTCGGATCCCACTGGCCGAATTCGTCGCGGAACGAGAAGATGCGTTCCTTCGCACGCGCCTTCTCTTCGTCGCGACGTGCGCCGCCGATCAGCGCCGTGTAGCCGTGCTGCTCGATCGTCTCGAGCAGCGTGACGGCCTGCGCGGCATTGCGCGAATCGGTTTCGCGGCGCAGCACGACCGTGCCGCGCTTGATCGAATCCTCGACGTGGCCGACCACCAGCTCGGCGCCGAGTTCTTGCGCGCGGCGATCGCGGAAGTCGATCACTTCTTCGTAGTTGTGGCCCGTGTCGATGTGCACGAGCGGGAACGGCAGCGTCGTCTTGCGGTTCGCGCCGAGGCCGAATGCTTTCAGTGCCAGATGCAGCACGACGACCGAATCCTTGCCGCCCGAGAACAACAGCGCCGGCTTGCTGCATTCGGCGACCAGTTCGCGCAGGATGTGGATCGACTCGGCTTCGAGCCAGTCGAGGTGGCCCATGCGGCTGTCGGCACCGGCGGGCGGGGCAAAGGCGGATTGCTCGAGCGTCGTGCTCATGATTTCAGTCCTTCTCTTCTGGGTTCGTGCCGCCCGCTGTCGCAGGCGGCGCAATATTCAGTTTCTTGTCAGGCTTTCAGTGCGCGGCGCCGGCTTCGGCATCCGCGGGAATCGGCGTGATCGTCGTGATGTGCAGCCCGCACTCCTTCGTATCGCGCGACTCCCACCACCAGCGGCCCGCGCGGCTGTCCTCGCCGGGACGGATCGCCCGCGTACACGGCTCGCAGCCGATGCTCGGGTAGCCGCGCGCATGCAGCGGGTTCACCGGCACGTCAAACGCATTAAGGTACGCCCACACGTCGCTTTCAGTCCAGTCGGCGAGCGGGTTGTACTTCGCGATCCCGCGCGCTTCGTCCTGTTCTTCCTCGTGCAGCTCGGCACGCGTGACCGACTGCTCGCGGCGCTGGCCGGTGACCCATGCGCCGACGTCCGCGAGCGCACGATTCAGCGGCTCGACCTTGCGGATGTGACAGCACGACTTGCGCAGCTCGACGCTCTCGTAGAACGCATTCAGGCCGTGCTCGGCGACATACTGGTCGACCGCGTCCTGCTGCGGATGGAACTGCTCGATCTCGTAGCCGTAGCGCTCGCGCACACGGTCGATCATGCCGAGCGTTTCCGCGTGCAGGCGGCCCGTGTTCAGCGAGAAGATGCCGATCCGCACGCCCTTCGACAGGATCGCATGCGTCAGCAGCATGTCTTCCGCCGCGAGGCTGCTCGCGAACTTCACCTTCTCGTGACGGGCGCCGATCTGCGCGAGCAGCGCGTCGAGGCGCTCGACCTTCGCGGCGAGTTCCGGCGTCAGCGCGGTGGCGGTGCTCATGCGCCCACCTTCGCGTCGGGCGTCGCTACGTCTGCCGACGCGGCGCGGCGGCGGAACAGCGGTTCGGGCTGGTCGAACGCGCCCTGGTAACGCTGCGTGAATTCCGTGAACGCATTCAGCGCATCGTGGATGTCCTTGTCGGCGCGCACCGCGTATGCGTCGAAGCCGCAACGCGACATGTACAGCAACTGGTCGCGCAGCACGTCGCCGATCGCGCGCAGTTCACCCGTCCAGCCATGGCGCTCGCGCAGCAGGCGCGCGATGCTGTAGCCGCGGCCGTCCGCGAAGCGCGGGAAGTCGACCGCGATCAGAGAAATCGCGCCAAAGTCGGCCACGAGGTCGGCCGGCTCGCTGTCCGGTGCGAGCCACACGCCGAGCTCGTCCTTCGTCTTCGCGGCGACGAGCGCCGCGCGCTCGGCCTGCCACAACGCGAACGGCACCAGCACCTTGCCGGCCGGCAACGCGTCGACCGCGGGCAGTGCACCGTCTTCCGCCGCGCGCACGACCTGCCATGCATCGTCGATCACTGCGCGGTTCTTGATAATCGAAGCCATCTGCTAATTCCTTCTACCCGGTTGGTTACGCGTTCACTGCCTGGCGCGCCGCATACACGCGCTCCTTGAACGGCGCGATGCCGATGCGATCGTACGTGTCGACGAAACGCTCGCCGTCGACGCGCGATTCGACGAACGTGTCGATCAGCTTCGCGATCACGTCGGGCACTTCTTCCGCCGAGAACGACGGCCCGATCACGCGGCCGAGGCGCGCGCCGTTCCGGCCCGTGCCCTGCTCGCCGCCGAGCGACACCTGGTACCACTCGGCGCCGTCCTTGTCGACGCCGAGGATGCCGATGTTGCCGACGTGGTGGTGACCGCACGAGTTCATGCAACCGGAAATGTTCAGCGACAGGTCGCCGAGGTCGTACACATAGTCGAGATCGTCGAAACGCTGCTGGATCGCCAGCGCGATCGGGATCGACTTCGCGTTCGCGAGCGAGCAGAAGTCGCCGCCCGGGCACGCGATGATGTCGGTCAGCAGGCCGATGTTCGGCGTCGCGAAACCGGCTGCCTTCGCCTTTTCCCACACGGCAAACAGGTCGCGCTTCTTCACGTTCGCGAGAATCAGGTTCTGCTCGTGCGACACGCGCAACTCGCCGAACGAGTAAGCATCGGCCCAGTCGGCCACCAAATCCATCTGCTGGTCGGTCGCATCGCCCGGTGCGACACGGTGATCCTTCAGCGACAGCGTGACGGCGGCATAGCCGGCCACCTTGTGCGGGGCAACGTTACGCTCGACCCAGCGCGCGAACGCCTTGTTCTCGAGCAGGTGCTGTTCGAACGATGCGTCGGTATCGGCCAGCTTCTCGTAGACGGGCGGCTGGAAGTACTGCGACACGCGGTCGACTTCCGCCTGCGTAAGCGTCGACGGGCCGTCCTTCAGGTGCTGCCACTCTTCCTCGACCTGCTGCGCGAACTTCGCGGGCGACAGCGCCTTCACGAGGATCTTGATGCGCGCCTTGTACAGGTTGTCGCGGCGGCCGTAGCGGTTGTACACGCGCAGCACGGCTTCGCAGTAGGTGAGCAGGTGCTGCCACGGCAGGTCTTCCTTGATCACCGCGCCGATGATCGGCGTCCGGCCGAGGCCGCCGCCCGCGAGGATGCTCGCGACCACTTCGCCCTGCGCGTTCTTCTTCAGGTACACGCCGAGGTCGTGAATCTGCACGGCCGCGCGGTCGTCCTTCGAGCCCGACACCGCGATCTTGAACTTGCGCGGCAGCCATGCGAATTCGGGATGGAACGTCGACCATTGACGCAGGATTTCCGACCACGGACGCGGATCGATCTCTTCGTCCTGCGCGACGCCGGCGAACTGGTCGGCCGTGATGTTGCGGATGCAGTTGCCCGACGTCTGGATACCGTGCATCTGTACCGACGCGAGCTTCGCGAGAATCTCGGGCGTTTCTTCCAGCTTGATCCAGTTGAACTGGATGTTCGAGCGGGTCGAGAAGTGACCGTAGCCGCGGTCGTGTTCGCGGGCGATGCGGGCCAGCATCCGGAGCTGGTCGCTGCGCAGGTTGCCGTACGGAATCGCGATGCGGTGCATGTACGCGTGGCGCTGCATGTACAAGCCGTTCTGCAGGCGCAGCGGACGGAACTCTTCTTCGCTCAACTCGCCCGACAGCCGGCGGCGCACCTGATCGCGGTACTGCGCGACACGCTCGTCGACGATCGTCTGGTCGTATTGGTCGTACTGATACATTCGGGGACCCCAGGGTTTTCGTGGTGACCGCGCGACGTCCTAGCCACGTCGCGCCCGAATCTCCGTTCCGCCGCTATCGCCGGCCTTCCGCTGCCCGGCTGGATTGCTAATGACGAAAACAGATATCCATATTTGAAAAACTCCGGTGAATCGTAATAAACTCGCCTTATATTTCAAACGACTAAAAAATTCTGTTGATATGCGGAAGGGTTATAAATGAACCTGCACCAATTTCGCTTCGTGCGCGAGGCCGTCCGGCAGAATTTCAACCTCACCGAGGCCGCCAAGGCGCTCTACACGTCGCAACCGGGGGTATCGAAGGCGATCATCGAGCTCGAGGACGAGCTCGGCGTGGAGATCTTCACGCGGCACGGCAAGCGCGTGCGCTCGCTCACCGAGCCGGGCAGGATCATCCTCGCGTCGGTCGAACGGATTCTTCAGGAGGTTGAAAGCCTTAAAAGGGTCGGGAAAGATTATGCGGCACAGGATCAGGGCAACCTGACCATCGCCGCGACCCACACGCAGGCCCGCTACTCGCTGCCGGCCGCGATCGCCGAGTTCAAGAAGCGCTTCCCGAAGGTCCATCTGTCGATCCTGCAGGGCAGCCCGACGCAGGTGGCCGAGATGGTGATCCACGACCAGGCCGATCTCGCGATCGCGACCGAGGCGATCTCCGACTACAAGGAACTCGTGTCGCTGCCCTGCTTCCAGTGGCACCACGCGGCCGTCGTGCCGGCCGACCATCCGCTGCTCGAACGCAAGCCGGTCACGCTCGACGACCTCGCGCAGTACCCGCTGATCACGTACGACGATGCGTTCGCGGGCCGCAAGAAGATCAACCATGCGTTCGCACTGCGTGGGCTGTCGCCGGACATCGTGCTCGAGGCAATCGACGCCGACGTGATCAAGACCTACGTCGAGCTCGGCCTCGGCGTCGGCATCATGGCCGACATCGCGTTCAATCCCGAGCGCGACCGCAACCTGCGGCTGATCCCGGTCGGCCACCTGTTCGGCAGCAACGTGACGCGCGTCGCGCTCAAGCAGGGCGCCTACCTGCGCAGCTATGTGTATACGCTGGTCGAACTGCTGTCGCCTACGCTGAACCGCAAGCTGATCGAACAGGCGCTCAAGGGCGAATCCGAATCGTACGAACTCTGAGCGGCGTGTATAAACACGGCGGCGCACATCGCGCCCCTTTTTGCTGTCCGACGGAGAATTCCGCATGACGCTTCCCGCCCTCCTGCGCCACGCTGCCGGCGCCGCCCTCGTACTGGCCTGCGCCGCCGCGCATGCCGACCTGAAGGTCGGTGTCGACCTGTCGTCGACCGGCCCGGCCGCCGCGATCGGCATCACGAGCAAGAACGCGATCCTGATGTGGCCGAAGACGATCGCCGGGCAACCGGTGCAGGTGACGGTGCTCGACGATGCGTCCGACCCGGGCACCGCGGTGCGCAACATCCGCAAGCTGGTCGACGAGGATCACGTCGACGTCGTGGTCGGGCCGAACATCACGCCGGCCGCGCTCGCGGCGCTCGATGCGGTGGCCGCCGGGCAGACGCCAATGATCACGCTGGTCGGCTCCGGTGCGATCGTCGAGCCGCAGGAAGGCGCGCGGACCTGGGCGTTCAAGATGGCGCAGAGCGACCGCGCGATGGCCGACGTGATGACGCGCCATATGGCGAATCACGGCGTGAAGACGGTCGGCTTCATCGGCTTCGCCGACAGCTACGGCGACAGCTGGCTGAACGAGTTCACGCGCTTCGCGGAACTGCGCAAGATCCGCGTCATCGCGACCGAGCGCTTCAACCGCACCGACGCGAGCGTCACGGGCCAGGCGCTGAAGCTGATCGCGGCGAAGCCCGACGCGATCCTGATCGCGGGCTCGGGCACGCCGGCCGTGCTGCCGCAGCGCACGCTGATCGAACGCGGGTACAAGGGTCCGATCTACCAGACGCACGGGATCGCGACGCCGGAATTCATCAAGCTGGGCGGCAAGGACGTCGACGGGACGCTGTTCCCGACCCAGCCGGTGGTCGTCGCGCGCACGCTGCCGGCCGATCATCCGGCCCGCAAGGCCGCGCTCGCGTTCGTCGACGCGTACGAGGCGAAGTACGGCGCCGGCACGGTCACGCAGTTCGCGGGCGACGCGGCGGGCGTCTACCCGCGCCTCGCCGATGGGGTCGGCCGCGCGCTGAAGGCCGCGCAGCCCGGCACGCCCGCGTTCCGCGCGGCGCTGCGACGCGAGCTGGAGCGCGCGCACGAGCTCGTCGTGCCGAACGGCGTCGTCAACACGAGCGACAAGGATCATGTGGGACTCGACCAGCGCGCGAGCGTGATGGGGATCGTCAAGCAGGGCCGGTTCGTCTACCTCAGTCAGTGACGAACACGACCCGCAACCGGGCAGCTTGCCCGGCGGCGGGATTTCGGACATAATCCGCGTTTCGCCGCGCACCATCACATGCGCGGCCAGGTTCAAGCCCAGGTGGTGAAATTGGTAGACGCAGGGGACTCAAAATCCCCCGCCGCAAGGCGTGCCGGTTCGATTCCGGCCCTGGGCACCAGCATTCTCGCAGCGTGAAGCGCTGCGCCTCCCGAAACCCGCGCAAGCTCGCCGCTTCGCGGGTTTTTTGTTTTTGCCGTGCGCGCCGCAACGCGTGCCCCCGCGCAACAGTCCAAGCATCATGAAGATGCGCGGCACGGAGGCACGCCATGTCCATGCGCACGATTTCATCTCCGCTCTGCCGCCGCGCGCTCGCCGTGGCGCTGTCGCTCATGCTGGCCGGCTGCGACGTACTGACCGCGCCGCCGGTGCCTGACTGGCCGGGCCCGCACGCGCCCTACCCGTTCCCGGACAGCATTCCGCATCGCACCGAATGAATGGACGGGAGGGCCGCCAGCGGCATGTCGTCGAGCTCAGGCTCAGGCCATCAACGCCCGCACGAAATCGAGAAACACGCGCACCTTCGCGGAAACGAGGTTGGACGCGTGGTGATACGCGTAGAGCGGAAACGTCTCGTCTGCCCATTCCGGCAGCAACTGCACCAGCCGCCCGTCGGCGAGGATGTCGCGCGCATAGAGTTCCAGCAGCTGGGCAATCCCCGCGCCGCCCAGGCACGCGCCGAGCAGCATGCCCGTGTCGTTGACCATCAGCCGGCCGGCGGCATCGAACGGCACCACCTCCTTGCCGCGATGAAACGCCCATTCGAACGGCCGCCCCGTCACCGGATCGCGGATCAGCACGCAGCGATGCCCGCTCGCGAGATCCCGGGGGTGCCGCGGTTCGCCGTGACGCGCGACATAGGCCGCCGACGCGCAGGTGAGCACGCGCGTTTCCAGCAGCAGCCGCGCACGGTATGACGACGGCTCCGGAATGCCGAACCGCACCGCCACGTCGAACCCGTCGGCAACGAGGTCGCCCATCCGGTCGCGCACGCTGATCTCGACGGACAGGTCGGGAAAGCGGTCGAGAAACTCCGCCATCTTCGGCGCCAGCACGTAATGGCCGAAAGTCGCGTCGACATTGACGCGCAGCCGCCCCCTGACACGCGCCTTCGATTGTCCGGCGTCGATCGCCGCGTCCTCGATGCCGGCCAGCAGCGGCGCGACCGCCTCATAGAAGCGCCGCCCTTCGTCGGTCAGCGTGATCGCGCGCGCCGTGCGGTTGAAGATCCGGATGCCGACGCGCTCTTCCAGCCGGGCAACGGCACGGCTCACCGCGGGCTGCGTCAACCCCATCGCCTCGCCGGCACGCGCGAAGGTGCCGGCCTCGATCACCGCCGAGAGCACGCCGATCCCGCTCAAAAGCCTGCTGTCGAATGCCATGAGACATACTTTCAGTCATTCTTGATCTGATCATTATTCATTATTTTTATTGATCGAGGAAGCCTACATTGGTCCTGTCGCCGGATCGCACGGCACTCACGAACCAAGGAGCAGGACATGAGCACATCGGAACAGGTCGCCCTCGTCACGGGCTCGTCGCGCGGCATCGGCGCGGAAATCGCCCGTCGTCTCGCCCGGGACGGCTTCCGGGTCGTCGTCAACTATGCCGGCGGCGCCGGGCCGGCGCGCGAAGTCGTCGATGCGATCATCGGCGACGGAGGCCAGGCCGTCGCAGTGCAAGCGAACGTCGCCGATCCCGCCGCCGTGGCCGCGCTGTTCGATACGGCGCGCGACACGTTCGGCGGACTCGACGTGGTGGTCAATTCAGCGGGCGTCATGAAGCTCGCCGCGATCGCCGAGTTCGATGACGCGGTGCTCGACGAAACGCTCGCCATCAACGTGAAAGGCACGTTCAACGTCTGTCGCGAAGCGGCGAAGCACGTGCGCGACGGCGGACGCATCATCAACCTGTCGACCAGCGTGATCGGCATGCGCATGCCGTCTTACGGCCTGTACGTCGCGAGCAAGGCCGCGGTCGAAAGCCTCACGCAGGTGCTCTCGCAGGAAATGCGCGGGCGAGGCGTCCGCGTGAATGCCGTCGCGCCGGGACCGGTCGCGACCGAGCTGTTCCTCGCGGGCAAGAGCCCCGAACTCGTCGACCGGCTCGCGAAGCTCAATCCGCTCGAGCGGCTCGGCCAGCCCGACGACATTGCGCGCGTCGTCGCCTTCCTCGCCGGCCCGGACGGCGCGTGGATCAACGGTCAGATCCTGCGCGCCAACGGCGGCATGTGCTGACGGACCGCTCGCTGCCGCCCCCATCTTTCCGCCAGGAGATCGCTCATGAAGGAAGTCATTCTCGTCACGGGCGCGTCCAGCGGCTTCGGCCTGCTGACGGCCCAGGCGCTCGCCCTCGCCGGTCATACCGTCTACGCGTCGATGCGCGAAAGTACCGGCCGCAACGCGCCGCGCGTCGCCGCCATCGCCGCCTACGCGCAGGAACACGGCGTCGACCTGCGCACCGTCGAGCTCGACGTCGGCGACGACGCGTCCGTCGGTGCCGCCATCGATCGCGTGATCGCGGACAACGGCCGCCTCGACGTCATCGTCCACAACGCCGGCCACATGGTGTTCGGCCCGGCCGAAGCGTTCACGCCCGAGCAGATCGCCCAGCTCTACGACATCAACGTCGTGTCGACCCAGCGCGTCAACCGCGCGGCGCTGCCGCACTTGCGCCGCCAGGGGCGCGGGCTGCTCGCCTGGGTGTCGTCGTCGTCCGCGCGCGGCGGTACGCCGCCGTTCCTCGCGCCCTACTTCGCCGCGAAAGCTGCGATGGATTCGCTCGCGGTGTCCTATGCGGCCGAACTGGCCCGCTGGGGGATCGAGACGTCGATCGTCGTGCCGGGCGCGTTCACCCAGGGCACGAATCACTTCGCCCACGCAGGCAAGCCGGCCGACACGGCCATTCAGGCCGCCTACGTCGACGGCCCCTATGCGGGTGTCGCCGAGCAGGCGCTTCAAGGCCTCGCCGCGCTCGAACCGGCGGACGCCGATGCGGGCACCGTCGCGACGGCGATTGCCGACATCGTCGCCGCCCCGGCCGGCAAGCGCCCGTACCGCGTGTTCGTCGATCCGTCGCAGGACGGCGCGGAGGAAGTGTTCCGCGTCGGCGATCGGATTCGCCGCGAGATGTTCAGGAACATCGGCCTCGCCGACCTGCTCGCGGCCCGCGTCGGCGGCTGATCCACCGTGCGCCGGCCACGCCGGCGCGCCTCAGCCTGGCTCGCAGAACCCGAGGATCGCGTCGGCGACCGCCGCCGGCGCCTCACGCTGCGGAAAGTGGCCGACGCCGTCCAGCACCTGCCGCGCGTAGCGCCCTGCAAAGAACCGCTCGCGCCCGGCCGAACCGTCCGGATGATTGCAGGTGTCCGCGCCGCCGTGCAGCACGAGTGTCGGCAACGCCAGCACCGGCGCGGGATTCAGCCGCGCATCGTCGTCGGCATAGGCCGGCGTGCCCGGTACGAATCCCCATCGATGCCGGTACGAATGCAGCACGACGTCGATCCAGTCTGGCCCGTCGAACGCGGCGGCGGCCGCCTCGAAATCGCTGTCGCGATACCAGCCCGGCGGTGACCACGTGTCCCACATCATGCGGGCAAACGCGCGGCGATCGTCGCGCAACGCCTGCTCGCCACGCGGCGTCGCCATGAACCAGTGATACCAGTAGTTGCGCGCCTGCTGCAGCGACAGCGGCTGCCCCGGATCGTTGGTGCCGTACCCGACCGACAGCATCACGAGATGCGATGCGGCGCCGTCGCGCAGCCCGCACGCGTTCGCGGCCGCCCGCGCACCCCAGTCGTGCCCGACCAGCACGGGCCGCTCGATGCCGAGCGCATCGACGAAGTCGAGCAGGTCGCGCCCGAGCGCCGCGAGCTGGCCGCTGCGCGGCACGGATGCGTCGCGAAAGCGGGTCGGCGCAAAACCGCGCAGCGCGGGCGCGAGCACGCGGTAGCCGCGCGCGGCGAGCATCGCCGCCACCGCGTCCCAGCCGGCCGGGCTGTCCGGCCAGCCGTGCAGCAGCACGGCCACGCGCTCGCCGCGCGGGTTCCACTCGAGATAGGCAATGTCGAGCGACGCGGTCGTCGCATGCGCATAGGTCGTCATCGTGCACTCCGTTGGATCGATCCGAATGCACGATGGTAGGCCGGCCTTTCATCACGATTCACGGCGTATCATTGTTCATTCTTCGAGTATTGCGTTGAATTGATCCATGGAACCGCTGACCGATCCCGCGTCGACCTCGCTCGACATCACGCTGCTGCGCACCTTCCTCGAAGTCGTCGACAGCCGCGGGTTCGCGCCGGCCGCGGAACGGCTCGCGCTGACGCCGTCCGCCGTCAGCGGCCACATCAAGCGGCTCGAACAGGCGGCCGGCACGGTGCTGCTCGCGCGCACCACCCGTCGCATCGCGCTCACGCCGGCCGGCGACACGCTGTACGCGTACGCGCGCAACATCGTCGACATGGAGCGCGAAGTGCGCGCGAGGCTGCGCGGCGCGCCGGCGCACGGGCCGCTGCGGGTCGGCGCATCGGAAGATTTCGCGGGTGCGTGGCTGCCGCACGTGCTGCGCACGTTCCGCGACCGCCACCCGCGCACGTCGATCGAGTTGAAGGTGGGGATCACCGCGTCGCTGCTGCGCGAGCAGACGCTCGGCCGGCTCGACGTCGTGTTCGGCAAGCAGTGCCGGCAGGTCGACACGCCGGGCGAACTGCTGTGGGAAGAACCGCTCGTGTGGGCGTTCGCGTCGGATCGCACGCTCGACGCCAGCGGCGACGTGCCGCTCGCGCTGTTTCCGCAGCCATGCGTCTATCGCGAAGCCGCCGTCGCGGCACTCGCCGCTGCGCTGCGGCCGTTTCGCGTGCTGTTCGAGAGCAGCAGCATGGCCGGCTGCGTGTCGGCCGCGCTCGCGGGCTTCGCGGTCACCGCACTGGCGCGCAGCCAGCTGCGCGACGGCCTGCGCGAATGCGGCCCGCACGACGGCCTGCCGGCGCTGCCGGCCGCGCGTTTCTACGCGTTCGCGGCGAAACCGGACGGCGCCGGCGCGGCGTTGATCGATGCGGTGCGGGAAACCGGCCGCAGCCGCCAGTTCGCGGTGCTGCCTGGCTGAAACAGGCCCGACGGCACGTGACGCGATCCGGCCGTGCCGGTCAGTCGCCCTCCGCCCCCTCGCTGCCATGCGTCAGCGCGCTCGCCATCAGTTCGCCGAACCATTCGATGAAGGCATTGAGCCGGCGCGAACGATGGCGCCGGTGCGGGTACACGGCCGACACGTCCATCGGTGCGGCGCGGTGGCCGGGCAGCACGTCAACGAGTGCGCCGCTGTCGAGCAGATGCTGGACGTCGAAGCGCGGAATCTGGATCAGCCCCATCCCGGCGATGCAGCTGGCGATATAGGTTTCGGCATTGTTGACGATCACCCGGCTCGGCAGCATGAGCGTGTGCCGCTGGCCGTCCACGCAGTATTCCCAGTCGAGTTCGCGCCCGGTCGTCGGCGACGCATAGCCGATCGCCCAGTGTCCGTGCGCGAGCGCATCCGGATGCTCGGGCACGCCGCATTCGCGCAGGTAGTCGGGGCTCGCGCAGTTGATCAGCGTGAACTGCCCGAGCGGCCGCACGACGAGGCTGCTGTCCGCGAGCCGCCCCACACGAATCGCGCAGTCGACGCCCTCCTGCACCAGGTCGATCGAACGATCGGTCGAGCCGAGCGACAGTTGCAACTTCGGGTAACGGTGAAACAGCGACGGCAGCGCGGGCGCCACCATGCGGCGCGCGATCCGGCTCGGCACGTCGACGTTCAGCCGGCCGATCACGTCGCGGTCGCGGCGGCGGAACAGGCGGTCGAGTTCATCGGCCTCCGCGAGCAGGCGCCGGCCGCGTTCGAGCAGCAGCGCGCCGTCGGCGGTCAGCTGCACCTGGCGTGTCGTGCGGTGCAGGAGACGCGTGCCGAGCCCCGTCTCCAGTTGCTGGACGGCCGCCGACACGGTCGCGCGCGGCACGTCGAGCGCATGTGCTGCCTTGATGAAGCTGCCCATCTCGGCAACCTGCAGGAAGATTCTGACCTGATCCAGCTTGTCCATCGGCAGGGAACGTAGGTTCGGACGAACGCCACCGCCAGCCGTCGCGCGTCGCGGCCAGGTCCGGCGGCACAGAGGAAACGGGCGCGCAGCCGCGAGGCCGCGCGCCCGTCCATTGTCCACGCAAACGCGCCATTGCGGTGCGCCGCGCGGCCCGTTGCCGGGTCGGTTACTTGGTCGTGTAGCCGCCGTTGATCAGGATCGTCTGGCCCGTGATCCACCAGCCGTCGGTGACGAGATGGCGGATGAACGGCACGACGTCCTCGATGTCGGTCAGACCCGTCTTGCTGAACGGCGACAGCGCGGCCGCCGTCTTGTGGTACGCGACCGCATCGGCGCCTTCGGCCGGATAGAAGAACGGCGTGTCCATCGGGCCCGGCCCGACGGCCGTCACCGAGATCCCGCGCGCGCCGTATTCCTTCGACGCCGCGCGCGTGAAATGCTCGACCGGCGCCTTCGATCCTTCGTACGCCGCATAGAACGGCGTGAACGCGCCGAGCAGCGACGTCACGAGCGTGACGAGCTTGCCGTGATCCTCGAGGTGCCGCCCCGCTTCCTTGATGAAGAAGAACGCCGACTTGCTGTTGACCGCGAACATCTCGTCGTACTCGGCCTCGCTGATCTCGGTGAACGGCTTCTTCAGCACCTTGCCGACCGTGTTGATCGCGATGTCGATCTTGCCGAAGCGCTGCTTCGCGTCGTCGAACAGCTTCTCGACCGCGGCGGCCGTCGTCAGGTCGCCCTGGAACGTAGCCGCTTCCGCGCCGGCCGCACGCACCGCGGCGGCCGTCTCCTCGGCCTGCCCCTGCGATGCGGCGCTGTTGTAGTGAATCGCCACGGCCTTCGCACCGTGGCTCGCCAGATCCCGCGCGATCAGGCCGCCGAGATTCTTTGCGCCGCCTGCGATCAGGACGACCTTGTCTGCGAGCGTATGAGTTGCCACGGTTGACTCCTTGTCTCGTTGAACGAAGCTTGGAGTGTAGGCACGCGCGACGCACCGGTCAGCCGGGCGGAGCTGGATGGATTATCCAGAAAAACGATCCAATCGAAGCGCGGCAGTGCAGCCTGCCGCACCGACAACCGCGCCGGAATCTGTCCTTGATTGACGGGCGCCGATGCCGGCGCCGGCTCAGCGCGCGTACAGCTTCGCGTCGATCCTGCCGAGCAGCCACTGCATGCCGGCCAGATGCTGCTGGTCGTGGCTGCACAGGTAGTGGACGAGCCCGCGCACGGTCAGCGACCCGTAGCCGTCGAATTCCCCGGTGCGCGCGAACTGTTCGGGCGTGAGGCGCGACACGAGGTCCAGCGTCTCGCGCCGCGCGTCGCGGATCGCCGCGAGCACGTCGGACGCATACGCGTCGTTGTAGCGGCGCTCGATCGCGAGCGCGTCGCCGTCGATCGACACGAGCAGCGGCCGGTCTTCGTCGAGCATCCGCCGCAGCCGCACGTGATAGCCGTCGATCTCGATGTCGCGCACGTGGCAGAGCTGCCCGAGCGGCGAAAAGTGCTCGCTCGGCATTCCGGCCCAGTCGTCGGGCGTCCAGCGCGCGTAGCCGTCGGGGACGGCCGCGAAATGGGCTTCGAGCTGACGGGGGAAATCGGCGAGTGCGTCGAGCGTCGTCGGATTCATGCGGGACTCCCTGTCGGATAAGCGCGGCGGCAGCCCTGGCACGGGCCTGCCGCCGCCGTTGCGTCACTTCACGCTGAAGCCGTACGCGCCCTGCGTGCGGTGCCCGTCGGTCGCGACGGCCACCCATTTCACCGTATAGGCGCCGGTGCCGACCGCCGTGAGCGGCACCGACATCCGCTTGCGGTTCGACGCGTCGATGCGCGCACGGCCGTCCGACACCGTCTTGCCATCGCTGTCCACGACGACGATCGAGCTGAACGCCGGTTCCAGCGGCTCGGTGAAGTCGATCGTGACGGCGGCCGGGGCGGCAGCCACCGCCGCGCCCGCCGCCGGATCGCTCTTCGCGAGGTGCGCGTGCGCGAACGCCGCCGACGAGACGGTCGCGGCAACGATGACGGCAGCGGCATTGCGGCCGAACGGGAACGAAGCAAAAGGCATGGACTTTCCGTGAAGAATGAACGGGCGCCGCGCCCCGCGCGGCGTACCGGCAGCTTACCAGCGCATGCGCGTTCATGCCGGTCGCGCGCCATCGCTTGATAGAATGCGCGCGCTATGGATCTCGAAAGCATTCTCTACACCCAGGGCTTCGGCTCGCGCCGCCAGTGCCGCGGCCTGATCGAAGCGGGCCGCGTCAGTGTCGCGGGCGCCGGCGCGACCGACCCCGACGCCGCGTTCGATACCGACGGCCTCGTGTTCTCGGTCGACGATACGGCGTGGCCGTTCCACGCGCACGCGTATCTCGCGCTCAACAAGCCGGCCGGCTACGAGTGTTCGCGCGACCCGCAACACCACGCGAGCGTGTTCAGCCTGCTGCCCGCACCGCTCGTCGCACGCGGCGTGCAGTGCGTCGGGCGTCTCGACCAGGACACGACGGGCCTGCTGCTGCTGTCCGACGATGGCCAGTTCGTGCACGCGTACACGTCGCCGAAGCGCAAGGTTCCGAAGACCTACGTGGCGACCGTGCGCCACCCGCTCGACGACGCGCAGCTGAACGCGCTGCGCACCGGCGTGCAGCTCCATGGCGAACCGAAGCCGATCGCGGCGGTCGCCGCCGACGCGCGCGACCCGCACGCACTCGCGCTGACCGTCCTCGAAGGCAAGTATCACCAGGTCAAGCGCATGGTCGCGGCGGCGAGCAATCGCGTCGAAGCGCTGCATCGCGAAAGCATCGGCGGCTTCGCGCTGCCGGCCGACCTCGCGCCGGGCGCGTGGCGATGGCTCGATGACGCCGACCTTTCAGCGCTGCGCAATCCGGTCAAAACCCTGTAAGGGAAAATCCGCACGACCGTTCGACGTCCCGCCGCATCTCGACCGCATCCTCCCCCGCTATACTGAAATCACAAGCTGTACGAACAGCGATGCAGGGGGAGACATCATGAACATCAACCATTCTTTCGAACTGTCTTACGTGATGATCGCGTTCGCGGTCATCGGTGTCATCGTGATCGGCGGGCTGCTGGCCGCGATGCACATGAAGCACAAATATCATCCGAACCTGATTGGTGCGCTGATCGGCGCGTTGCTGTGCTTCCTGCTGATCGAGGCGTTACCGGCGCTCACCTGACGCGCTGCCCGGCGCGAGCGTTTGAAGGAAATCATCTACGGTCGGATAGCGCAACGTCACGCACAATTCGGCCTTGAGCCGTGCGTTGGACAGGCGCCGCGACTCGCGCATGAACGACAGCAGCGTCGGTTCGAGTTGACGCTCGGCGTCCGCGCGGCTCACGCGTGGCGGCTTCGGCAGGCCGAGCACCTGCGCGACCCGGTCGAAATATTCCCCCATCCGCAGTTCGCTGTCGTCCGACGCATGCACGGTACGCGCCGGCTTGCCGCGCTCGGCCGCACGGCGCAGGATCGCCGCGAGATCGTCCGCGTGGATGTGGTTCGTGTAGACGTCGTCGGCCGGTTCGAGCGCCGGCGTGCCGCGCTCGAGCCGTGCGACCGGCAGACGGTTCGCCGCGTAGATCCCGGGAATCCGCACGATGCGCGCGGACAGCACGCCGCGCACCGTCGCGGCACGCAGTTGCCGCTCGGCCGACACGCGCCGGAACGCGCGCGGATTCGCGGGGCGCAGCGGGTGCGTTTCGTCGATGCGCGCGCCGCCGCAATCGCCGTAAACGCCCGTCGTACTGGCGTAGACGAGCCTCGGCGCACGAAGGCCGTCGGGTACAATACGCGCTGCCCGAACGGGCGCGCCGGCCTGTCGGGTCGCGGTGCGCAGGGTTCGGAGCCGGCCCACCGCCGATGCCGGCGGCACCGGTGGCCGTCGCGCAGGCACGGTCGTTGCGGCGATCAGCGCACGTGTGCGCCGGTCGTCGCGGCCATCGGACTGCGGCGGTGCGAGATGCAGGATCGTGCGGGCCAGACCCGCGAGGCGGCCGAGTGTCGCCCGGCGATCGAGGTCGCCGACGATCGGCGTTGCACCCGCGGCGCGCAGTTCGTCGCGACGGGCCGGGTGGCTTGTCAGCGCGAAGATCCGCAGGTTGCGGCGCGTGTCGCGCCATTGCGCGACGCAGCGCATGCCGACGTCGCCGCAGCCGACGATCAGTGCGCGCGGCCGGCGCAGGATTCGAGTCGCGATCATGTTGGTTGCGAAATCAGTAGCCACCGTTGCGCGACGCGCAACGGGTTTGCATTGTAGCTGCCGTGCCCGACATGCACGGTCCCCACATTTTGTTCTAGTTTGGTTCTATGGCATTCAACGTCACTCTCAAGCAAAGCGGCCGGCAATTCCAGGTCGAGTCGGATGAAACCGTGCTGGCGGCCGCGCTGCGCCAGAACGTCCATCTGCCGTACGGCTGCAAGAACGGCGCGTGCGGCTCCTGCAAGGGCCAGATCGTG
>NZ_NKFM01000094.1:0-5601 GCF_002223085.1 Burkholderia sp. HI2714
TACGAATGATCACCACGAAGAGGTGCCGGGAACTGCACCTCTTGTAAGTCGTTGTAATCTAGGGCGGGCCGGTTGGCCCGTTTTTTTGGCCTGCGTCCAATGCCGATAAGTCTGCTTAGCGGCATTGCGTTTAATGGGTCAAAACCCGTATAGTACGGTTTGCGCCGCGCCAGGACTGGGCGGCCGAAGGATTTTTTCTCTGGTGAGGACCATGTCGATGTCGATCGCCCCTCCGATTACCTATCAGCAGTTGACCATGCGTATCGAAGCGGACATGCGGGCGTATCTCGCCGGTGCGGCGAGTGCGGCCGAGTCCTCGGGCCGTCTGGTGCCGCAGGCGTCGGCACGCAGCCTTTTCGTCCTGTGGCTCGGTTTCGCGCACCAATTACACGCGACGCACGGCGACGCTCACCCTCCGACCCTGGCGGCCGACCAGGCGCGCCTGCTCGCGTTGCTTACCGACGGGGCATCGTCCGGCGCGCCCACGTGTGCCGCAGACCCGGCCGACGTGGGGGCCGAATTGGAAGCCGCTGGCCTGCACTACGCAAGCCTGAGCCCCGCAGACTTCGTCGGCAACACGCTCACGGTGGCCGTGACGACGCTGCGCCGGCTCGGCCTGATTGGCACCGATGTCGCAGCACGCGTACCGGCCCGATGTCTGATTCGCGTGGTGCGCGATGACGTTGACGTGTTGCGGGCGCGGGTGATGTGGCCGTGGCAGCTGCAGCAGGACGGGCGCTGACGGCCATGCGAAAAACCGCCTCCCGCGCAACCGGCCGGACATCTCCTCGGGGCAGCCGTCGCCCCCTGACCAAAGCCCAACTGTTGCCGCTGCCGACGGCCGAGGTGCAGCGGTTGTCCCTGAAATTCCATCTGGCGCTGGCGACCTTGCGGGCCGGCCATGTCGATGCCGCCGCCTGCGCGGCGCTGCTCAATGCCCTCTACCTGGCGTTCTTGTTACGTGACGCGCGTGATCCGGATCTCACCCGTTACCAGACGGCTGACGCAGTGCTTAACGCGGTGATGGCCCGCGCCGAGGCGGGCCGGCCGTCCACGTTGACCGATCCCGAACGGGCGGCGCTCGAACGGCTGGTGGTGCACCTGGATGGGCAACTGGCCGAGGCGCCCCTGCACCGGTTCGTCGACGCCTGGGCGCAACTCGAACGCATCACCCATCACGACGGCCACTCGCCGATCCCGGTGGCAGGGTAGGGCGATGGCGAATCGTCCGCAGCCGCTCGAACTGCCGCCGCCGCGCACCTACAGCCGCACCGAGTTCACGGCGCTGCGCGCGCGCGTGAAAGGCCTGCCGATCGCCACGATCGAGCGGCTGTACTTCGATCGCGATGCCGCCGAACCGGTCGACGTCGCGCACTTGCTGCGCACGATGCGCGACGACCTGGTGGAGGTCGCGCTGCGCGATGGTTCGCCGGTGCTGGTCGCGCACCTGAAGGGGGCGATCGCGAAATACGGCGAGCCGCGCCTGACGCCCGTGTCGCTGCAGCTGATCGAGCAGGTGGCCGCGCAGTGGGCCATCGCGACGCCGCAGGCCGATCATCCCGTGGGTCGCTGGTTCCGGCCGCTCGTGGCCGCGCGCCTGGTCGGCGAGGGTATTCGCACGCTCGGCGAACTCGTCGCGTGTGTGAACCGCCGCGGCGGCCAGTGGTGGCGCTCGGTGCCGCGCATTGGCGTCGGCCGGGCGCGTGTGTTGGTCGCCTGGTTGCGCCGTCACGCCGAGACGATTGGCGCGGTCGTCGAGCCCGACGTTGACGCCGGCGACGCGCTGGCCCCGACGGCGACGAGCGTCACGGCCGGCGCCGGCCAGCTGGCACCGCTCGAGCGCCTGAGCCTGCCGGTCGAGCTGTCGGGCGCGCACGGCGCGAACCGTGCGTCGACCTTCGCCTACCTGGGGGCCGCGCACGATCTGGATGCGGTGCGCGCCTACCTGCACCGCTACGACGACCGGCCGGCGACGCGCCGCGCGTATACGCGCGAGCTCGAGCGTCTGGTGTTGTGGTGCGTGGCCGAGCGCGGCGTGGCGCTGTCGTCGATGCGAGTCGAAGATTGCGAGGCCTACAAGGCATTTCTCGCCGCGCCGGGTGAGCGCTTCACCGGGCCGCCCGCCGCGCGCGCGAGCGGCCGGTGGCGGCCGTTCGCGCCGGGTGGCCTCGCGCCGGAGAGCCAGCGCTATGCGGTGCGCGCAATTCGCGCAGCGTTCACGTGGTGGGTTGCGGTGCGGTATCTGGCCGGCAACCCATGGGCCGCCGTCACCGATCCGAGCGTCGTCAGGCGCGTGCGCAAGCTGCAGGTCGAACGGGCGCTCCCGCTCAATCTTTGGACCCGGGTACGCGCGACGCTGGCCGAACGCGGCGAGCTGCAAGGCCCGGGCGGGCCGCGCTGGCGCGCCGCGCGTGCGCTGTTGCTGGTGATGGGGGATAGCGGCCTGCGGATCGCCGAGGCGGTCGCCGCGACGCGCGCGGCGCTGGTCTGGCTGCCGGCTGACGACGACACGCCGGCCAGCTGGTTGCTCGAGGTGATCGGCAAGGGCAACAAGCAACGCTTCGTGCCGGTCAGCGACGCGTGCGTCGACGCGTTACGCGCGCACTGGCGCGATCGCGGGCAGGATTTCGACGCGGCCGCCGCGACCGTACCGCTCGGCTTACCACTGGTGGCGCCGCTGGTCATCCCGCCGACGCCGCGGGCCCGCGCGAAATTCGGCGAGCCCGACGGCGCCGGCAACCAGGCCGTGACGGCCGGCTACTCGGTGCGCGGCGCGCGCGGCCTCACGCAGTGGGCGATCGCGCAACTGCTCGAGATGATGCCGGATCTGAGCGAGGCCGAGCGGCGCAAGCTGGCCAGCACGTCACCGCATGCGTTCCGCCACACGGTCGGCACGCAGATGCTGGCCGCGGGCGTCGCGCTCGAGGTCGTGCAGCGCACGCTCGGCCATGCGTCGCTCGGCACCACCTCGATCTACGTGTCACCGGAGGAAGCGCGGTTGCGTCGCGAGGCGGCCAAGTATCATGCCCGACTGACGCGCCAACACTGACCGTGAACCATCCCGGATTGGTTCAGCAGGGCCCTGGCGCGGCGCCCGTCGAGCCGGTAGGCTTGGTTCGACCAGGGGGCGCTCAGTGGGTTGCGGGCGCAATGAGGCTGTTTTGACGCAAACCGCCGGGCCGAAGCGGTTCCACCGGGTCACGCGGTTCGCGATGATCACGCCCTCGCGCTGCGCCGAGTCGCATCGGCGCGCGGCTGCTGACGCGCCGGCTCGAGTCGCAGCAGTGCGAGGGCGTGATCATCGCCAACCTGCTGAACCTGTGGAATTCGTTCGGCAGGCCCGTTTGCTTCAAAAATGCATAGTTGCGTCTGCAACCAACTTGGCGCCTACCCTGCTGAACAACGCCATGTTGCACCGCCGGCGGAGCCGGCCGGGTTCTCCAAGGGGCATCCCCTTGGAGCACGGGATATGGAAAGGGAAATGCGTCAGCATTTCCGTTTACATATCTGTCGTGCCTCGGCTTCCAGCCGACCGCCCGACGTTAGATCATCGCTGGATCGAAATGGATCGCTTTTAGATCACTTTTGGATAGCTTGCAGATAACGGAGGATCGTAGATTGATCGCTCTTGGTGCATCTTTCGATCATTCACGGCATACTGATGGCGATTCTTTCCACAGGGAGCGGTCAAATGGACGCCCAAATCTCCGCACAACGTGCACAGCGGCTCGATGCGCTGTCGGCCGCGTCCGATGGTCGGTCGAAAACCGCCCAGCTTCGCGACGTGTTCGACAGCGTCGAGCGAGCTATTCGCGCGGGCGTTCGGTATGCGGCGATCATTCAAGACCTTGCCGCGACCGGCCTCGAATTTACCTATCAAACTTTCGCTTTGACCCTTAAAAGAATCCGGCGCGAACGCGGTATCGTGACTCGCCCCTCACGGGCGGCTCGCCCGGAAACTCACCCGGTTGCCCGACGGGCAGAGGAAGCGCTGAATCCTTCGCCAGAGCCTGCGGGTGATGCCGTGGCCGCTCCGGACACGGCGACGCCGATTCCTGCTGTACGCGAGCGCCGCACGATTGCGTCGGTCGGTGCAAAGCTCCCGGACGACTGGCTCACCGCCGATCTGACGCGCGAACAAAAACGCCGGTTGACGCTCGACCAGCGCCGCGCACGCGCTGAGACCGTGGTTAAAAGCCTGTGGCCGAACCCTTTCGATCCCGTCACCCCCACAAAAGACACCCGCGCATGAGCAGGGCTGTTGTGGGGCGGGCACGCACGAAAGCGAAGTCGGTCTTGGCGCGATCGCCGCGGCAACTGGCAGAGTTGGTTGCCGCGCTCGACGCTGCGGCCGATACGCTTTCGCCCATCGAAACCGACGAGATTTGGACGCAGCTGCTGGCACTCGCTCGCGCGCTCAAACGGGGTGGCCACCCCAGACCGAAATCGCCACGGCGACCGCCGACACCGGTGCCAGGTCAACTCGATCTCGTCGACGCGCTGACTGCCGATTCTTGCGATTAGGCCCCATTTGTATGAAGATCCCCGATCACGACATTCCCGAACCCGCTGTCGTCGTCGAAACCTGGCGACTGGTTGTCGGCACGTCCCTGTTTCTGATCAACGTGCGCGCCGACGGCAGGTGGCAACCCGCCTATATTGCGCCGAGGCGTCTTGGCGGCTGGACCATTCAGACCTTGCCGGACATGCCAGCGGCGGCAGATGTCGAAGCCGCCGTGCGCACGTGGGCCCAGCCGTATGGCAACGATCCCAGGATCCGCCGCTTGGCGGCGCCAAGGTTACGCGCATCCACATCGAGGTCAACCTCATGACTTTGCTCAAGCGTCGACTTGTTGCTACCGACGAAAAGCTGCAGGAACTCAAGATGGCCAGGAAGGCAGTCGCCAAGGCGCAACGTCAGCAAGTCAAACAAACGCGCGCGGATCGCGAACGCAAGATGATGCTCGCCGGCGAAGCCATTCTGCGCCGTGTCGAACGTGGCGAATGGGATGTCGCGGATTTCCGGCAAATGATGGACGACGCGCTGTCCCGTCCGGCCGATCGCGCGCTATTCGAGCTCGATGACGACAACGCATGACGAGCCATCATGGAAAGGGGGCGCGATCGACTCGACCTTCGGCATGCGACCTTCGGCATATGCCAGGCGCTTGCTCTGAACCGGCACATGAGTTGATGCAAGGATGAAATCGTCGTGGACGAAACGAGTTGGAAGATTGAGTTTCCCCCGAAATTTCGCTCTCCAAGAGGTCGGGTAAACTCGACGGAATGGAAAGCAAAATGTTGAAGATACCGAAGCAGCAACACACGCCGGAATTTAGGACGCTTGCGGTGCAACGGGTGAAGGATGGCCAGAGTATTTCGGTGGTTGCACGGGAGCTTGGCATCTCGGAGCAGACGCTGCGCACGTGGGTCAAGGCCGCAGCGGCCGGAACGCTGAATGGTCCAGGCACGAAGGTCGTGACGCCGGAGCAGATGGAGCTCTCGCGGCTGAAGGCAGAGAATCGACGGCTGACGATGGAGCTTGAGATCGCAAAAAAAGCGGCGGCGTACTTCGCGCGGGACCTGCTGTGAAGTACGCCT
>NZ_NKFM01000095.1:0-5585 GCF_002223085.1 Burkholderia sp. HI2714
GCGCTGTCGCGCCGAACAGATCGATCACCTGCGCAGCAATGCCTTCACGATTGCGATGCGCGAACAGCGGCGCCATCGTAGCTTCGAGCTGCGCCCACGGCATGCGCGTCGCGAGCACCGCAAGCGGATGGCGCAGGTCGATCATCGAATCAAGGCGGCTTCGGAAGAAATCGTCGGTCATGTCGGCGCGCTCCAGCTCCCAGGTTCTAAATCAGATCGATATTCGTTCTGGGAGTTCGCAGCATATCCGGCTCCCGGCAATCCCTTGCAGGGCTTGGTTCCACTATGTTTTGCATGTCCGACTCTGTAGTTCATCCATGAAGCAAGACGTCCCTCTGTTTCGAGCCGTTGCGCAAGATGCGCAGCGCACGCAGACGCTCGGCGAGATCGTGCTGATCCGTCCCGTGTCGTTCTCCGTGATGGCAGCGGCAGCCGCAAGCATGGCACTCGGCGTAATCGTGCTGTTCACGTTCGGCACGTACACACGGCGTACGACGGTCGACGGCGTGCTCACCCCCGACACGGGCCTTGTCAAGGTCTACGCGCTGCAAGCCGGCGTCGTGCTGAAGAAGCACGTCATCGAAGGGCAGAGCGTCATGCGCGGCCAGGTGCTCTATACCGTGTCGACTGACCTACAGAGCGCAACTGCGGGACAAACGCAGGCAGCGCTCATCGAACAGGCTCAACAACGCAAGACGTCGTTTCGGCAAGAACTCTACACGACCAAGTTGCTGCAACAGGGCGAGCGTGACACGCTGCAAGCAAAGATTGCGGGCTTGCGTACCGAACTCGCGGGCATTGACGACCAGATCGCCGCGCAGCACACTCGCACGTCAATCGCCGCCGACGCGGCAACGCGCTACGCGGGCCTGCTCGCGCAGGACTACATCTCGAAAGATCAGGCACAGCAGCGTGAAGCTGATCTGCTTGACCAGCGCTCAAAGTTGGCCAGTCTGATGCGCGATCGCGCGAGCACAATGCAAGCGCTGAAGGAAGTGCTCAACCAGTTGTCAGGGCTGTCGCTGAAGCATCAGAATCAGCTGTCGCAGATCGACCGCAGCGTGATTGATGTTGACCGCACGCTGATCGAAAGCGAGGCGAAGCGCGAATTCGTCGTTACTGCCCCGGAAACCGGCACCGCGACTGCGGTGATCGCCGAGCCCGGGCAGACGGCCGACACGTCGCATCCGCTCGCGAGCATCGTGCCGACGGGGGCGAACTGGCAAGCCTACCTGTTCGTGCCGAGCGCCGCGGTCGGCTTCATTCACGTCGGTGACCGCGTGCTCGTCCGATATCAGGCGTACCCGTACCAGAAGTTCGGCCAATACGAAGCGAGCATCGTGTCGATCGCGCGCACCGCGCTGTCGACGGCCGAACTCGCGACGAGCGGTGCGCCCGCGACGCAAAACGCCGCAAACGGCACCTACTACCGGGTCACGGTCGCGCTGAAGTCCCAGAACGTGATGGCCTACGGGAGGGCGCAGCCGCTGCAGGCGGGCATGGCGTTGCAAGCCGACATCCTGCAGGAACGCCGCAGGCTGTACGAGTGGGTGCTCGAACCCCTTTACAGCCTGACCGGCAAACTCTGACACCGACTTGCGCTCATGTCATTCCTCGACCGTCTCTCGTTCGGCATTGGCAGCAAGCTGCCGATGATCCTGCAGACCGAAGCTGCCGAATGTGTCCTCGCGTGCCTGGCAATGGTCGCGGGTTTTCACGGCCATCATGTCGATCTCGCGACGATGCGTGGCCGTTTCCAGGTGTCGCTGAAAGGTGCGGGACTCGGCCGCATGATCGATATCGCGCAACGCCTCGATCTCGGCACGCGTGCGCTTAAGCTCGACCTCGATCAGCTTGGCCAATTGCGCGTTCCCTGCGTGCTGCACTGGAACTTCAATCACTTCGTCGTGTTGAAGGAAGTCAACGGCAAGAGCGCGACGATCTACGATCCCGCGCACGGCGTGCGCAAGCTGTCGCTCGACGAGGTCTCGCGTTCGTTCACGGGCGTCGCGCTCGAATTGTGGCCAACGGGCAGCTTCAAGCTGTGCGAGGCGTTGCCCGCCGTGAAGCTGCGCCAGCTGCTCGGTCCGGTATCAGGATTGTCGCGCTCGCTCGCCCAGATCCTCGTTCTGGCAATTGCACTCGAAGTGTTCACGCTTGCATCACCATTCTTCCTGCAATGGGTGATCGACGAAGTGATCGTCAGCGCTGACCGGGATCTGCTGACCGTGCTGGCGCTTGGCTTCGGGATGTTGCTACTGATGCAACAGGCGACGAGCGCGATTCGCGCATGGGCGCTGATGTATTTCGGCACGACGCTCAACGTCCAATGGCGAGCGAACGTGTTCACGCATCTGCTGAATCTGCCGATTCAGTATTTCGAGCGCCGCCACCTCGGTGAGGTCGTGTCACGCTTCGGTTCGATCGACACGATCCAGCAGACACTGACATCGGCATTCCTGTCCGCAGTGATCGACGGGCTGATGTCAATTGTCACACTTGCGATGATGTTCGTCTACAGCCGTACGCTTGGGTTCGTCGCGCTGGGCACGATGGCGCTGTACGCGCTCTTGCGCTGGCTCTGGTACCGGCCGCTGCGCCGCGCGACGGAAGACCAGGTCATCCGCGCCGCGAAGCAGCAAAGCCACTTCCTCGAAACGGTGCGCGGCGTGAAGACGATCAAGCTGTTCAACCGCCAAAGTGAACGACGCTCGAGCTGGCTCACGCTGCTCGTCGAGCAGATCAACGCCGGTCTGCACATGCAGAAGCTGCAACTGCTGTATCAGCAACTGAACGGGTTGCTGTTCGGCCTCGAAGGCCTCGTCATCATTTGGCTCGGCGCGCGGCTCGTGATGGACGGCGAGTTCACCGTCGGCGTGCTGATGGCATTCAATGCGTACAAGGGCCAGTTCGACAGCCGCGTCGGCAGCCTGATCGACAAATTCTTCGAGCTCAAGATGCTGCAGCTGCAGGGCGAGCGCCTGTCCGACATCGTGTTCGCGCAGGGCGAATCCGACACCGGCGGGCAGCACGTGCCGGGCGAAGCGGAATCCCCCACGGCGGGCATCGAGGCCGACAATTTGGTGTTCCGCTACGCGGAGGGCGAGCCGGCCGTGCTCGACGGCGTGTCGCTGAAGATCGAGCCGGGCGAGTCGGTCGCGCTGATCGGGCCGTCGGGCTGCGGCAAGACCACGCTCGTCAACGTGCTGCTCGGCATTCTCGAGCCGACGAGCGGCAAGATCAAGATCGGGGGCATCGACGTCGAGCGGCTCGGCCTCGACCGGCTGCGCTCGCTCGTCGGCACCGTGTTGCAGGACGATGTGCTGTTCGCAGGCTCGATCGCTGATAACATCAGCTTCTTCGATCCGAATGCCGATCCGAAGTGGATCGCTGAATGCGCACGGCTTGCGGCGGTGCACGCGGATATCGTCGCGATGCCGATGGGCTACAACACGCTCGTCGGCGATATGGGCACGGTGCTATCGGGCGGACAAAAGCAGCGCGTGCTGCTCGCGCGCGCGCTCTACAAGCAGCCGAAGATCCTCGTGCTCGACGAGGCGACCAGTCACCTCGACGTGCAGCGCGAACGCCAAGTGAACGCTGCGGTCAGCGCGCTAAACATGACGCGTGTGATCGTCGCGCACCGTCCGGAGACGATCGCATCGGCGTCACGCGTGATCATGCTCGATGCGGGCAAGGTTGTGCTCGATAGGCCGGCGGCCGCGCTCACCGCGGCGCAAGAGCAGGCTGCCGCTGTGGCAGCGGCCCAACCGGTCGCAGAACGGTGAGCATGATGAAGTTCGCACGCATGCTCGCCACCGCCGCGCTCGCACTCTTCGCGTCGCAAGCCGCCTATGCGCAATGGCTTGATATCTACAAAACCGGAAAGAATGTCTCTGCAATGCCTGCGGCGCCAATGCTGAAGAACGCAGCTTGTCAGCCTGAGGGCGCGAATCATCCGCTCGAACTGCAGGACACGATCCTGCTGGCGATCTGCGCGAATCCGCAGGCGCGGCAGGCGTGGGCAAACGCGCGCGCGCAGGCGGCACAGGTCGGAGTGAGCGAGGCGGCTTATTTGCCTACGCTGAATGCGACAGCGGGTATTCAGCGCGATTGGTCATCGACGACCTATAGTGTCGCGGGAACTGCTGACGTCACTCAGAAGCAGATGACCGCGAACCGTTACGACGCGCTAAACCTAAGTTGGGTACTGTTCGATTTCGGCAAGCGAAGCGCGGCGTTGCGCCAAGCGCGCGAACTGCTTGCTGCTGCGAACGCCACGCAGGACGACACGCTGCAAACGATCTTTGTCAACGCTGCGCAAGCGTACTACAACCTGCGCGATACACAGGCGATGGTCGACGCGGCACGCAAGATCGAGCGCGTCGCACAAGAAAGCCTCGTCGAGGCGAAGGCAAAGCATGACGCCGGGGCGGGTACACTGAGCGACCAGTTGCAGGCGAAGACGAGCTACCGCCGTGCGGTGCTCGACCGGGTGAGCGCCGAAGGCGGCGTGCAGAACGCAATGGGCACGCTCGCAGTCGCGATGGGATTCGACGCGCACATGCCGATGCAGATCGCGTCCGTCGAGCCGGCCATCGATCGCCATGCATATAGAGAAGGCGTGGCGCAATTGATCGACGAGGCGAAGCGGCAGCATCCGAAGCTCGTCGCCGCGCGTGCGAGGCTTGACGCGGCACGTGCGAATGTCGACGCCGTGCGCGCGCAGGGCCGACCGAGCATATCGCTGACGGGCAGCATCAGCCGCAACAATCCTTCGTATCAGCAACAGCCTGGCATCCAGACCATCGCGAGCCACAGCAGCATGATCGGCGTCCAGGTGACGATCCCGCTCTTCGAAGGCTTCGCGTCTGGCTATCGCGTCGCGGCGGCGCAAGCGCAGGCGGACGCTCAGGAAGCGGATATGCAGAACGCGGAGCTGAACGTGTCGCTCGATGTGTGGAAGAGCTATCAGGACCTGCAGACCGACACCGCGAATCTCGACAACTCAAAGGACCTGCTCGATGATGCGCAGCGCGCGCTCGATATCGCGCGTGGTCGTTACAAGGCAGGGGTCGGTACGTTCACCGAACTGCTGAACGCGCAGACCGCGCTCGCCGATGCGCAGAAACAACGCGTGCTGGCGGTATCGAAGTGGCGCATCGCGCGCCTCAAGCTTGCTGCTAGCCTGGGCAACCTCGGGTTGTGGTCGGTGCAATAAGGGGTAGTCGTTGAGCTGTCGACGTCTGCTCAAGCGGAAGAGGCTCATTGACATATTGCCGTTGGAACAAAGATGTGACTGAATCGGCCCGGGTTTTTCGGAGACCTCATCCTTTGAGAGAATGGGGTCATGGAAACCTTAAAATCTGAAAGCAATGTAAAGAAGAAGGCGCAGCCGCAGTACTCGGCCGAGATGCGCGCGCGTGCCGTGCGCATGGTGTTGGACCACCAACGGGAGGGCTTTGTTCGACAGGGTATGCGCTCAGTTGGTTGCGGGCGCAATTAGGCTGTCTTGACGCAAATCGCCTTGCCGAAGCTGTTCCACCGGTTCACGAGGTTCGCAATGATCACGCCCTCGCGCTGCT